>CASGDV010000106.1 GCA_949300335.1 uncultured Bacteroidales bacterium
GGTTCTTCTTCTTGCGTACAAACATGCCCTAAAGATACACATTTCAGCCTTGCGTCACCCGAGTCACCACGATAAATTTTCAAAACTACTGATTTTGACATAGTTACAACTAATGAAATTTTAGACTGTCAAAGTCAGGAACATGACGGACCAGGCATCAATACTTAGTTCCGCAATAGACCCGGCCGCAATGGCCTCCATACCGGCCGACCTGTACGGAATCTACGGAGACATGATGCAGCAGGCACTTATGATGTCGGTGAAAAACCTATTCGGAATGACGACATTATGCGGCTTCATACTCATTGCTGGAATGCTTGTCTTCGATTCTCCGGTAAGAAGGCATAATTTTTCATTCGGAAGTTTCGACTACCGTGGATTTCAAAGATGAGTTTATCAGATTCATGAGGTTCATCGTCCTTTCCTGAAGATCGTTTCTTCTCTCCGGGACAAACAGGTTCTTGTAACGCGTCGGAGTAAGTCCGAACTTGAGATTGCCAAGCGTACCTTTGACATCAAGTCCAAGCCGGATCGGAGAAAGACAATCAACATGATAGTTGAACGACATGTCAAGATTGTGCCTGCCGGAAAGTATAGCTTTGTAGTTGTCCATTGACACAACGAAAGGATAGACATCTATCTCATCTCTGAAAACCGTCATGTCCACGGCCAGAGAATCAATGATATTTTTTGACGACTTCCTGAACTTCAGCATTTTGGCTATCTTGTCGAAAGTATCGCTGTCCAGAACGACAAGATTCTTTCCTTCAATACTTGCCGCTCCCAGTATCGTGGATTTTTTGAGTTCATATCTGGAATTCAGGTTCGTTTCCAGTCCCAGATGGAATTCGGCCTGGCCGGAAAAAGATTTCAGCATGGGTACCAGAGAATCTATTTTAGGAACCATCCGTATCAGTTTGTCTATTTCTATATCCATCAGATGGAAATCCAGCCCGACAAAAAGATGGTTCTTCCGTGGTGACTTGTACATGGCCGTAAGCTGCATCCTTGCGGCATCGGAAGTAAATCCCAACTGTCTGATGATTGCTGTCCCGTCATTAATATTGACTCTGCCTCCTATGTTCTCTATAGTATTACCGTAAGCGACGGCTTTCTTTATATCGGTATTGATATTGATTCTTATGCCTTCCGGAACCATGAACGGATTCCCTTCAATATCTTCATCCGTAGCCGTATCTCCGGCTGAGGCATCATCCGAAGTATCCCCGTCTCTGCCCATACCGCTGAAAAATGACAGAAGTTCGTCTATATCCGAATATTCCGAGTCAAAATCCATATCTGCATTCACCAGTCCCTGTCCGGATATGGCTTTACTGATATCCGTAACAGTTCCCGACAGTATGAAATCAGACTTTCCCATGGCGAAACCTCCCTTTGACAAAGCCAACGTATCATCCGCATAAGAGAAATCCAAAGCGGATATATTCAGGGATTCCGGCAAAAAAAACGATTTGATCATGCCGTTTTCCAATTCAGCTGACAAACGCGGACTCCATAACGCCATGGTTCCGGAAGCCGGGAACAATGTTTTTGCGGAATCCGGGACACTCAGAGAAAGCCCTAATCCCATCCGGGAAAAATTCGCATCCACTAGATTTCCCGCTTTCAGGCCGGCGTCGGCAATTACCAGAGCCAGACTGTCCATGCCTATATCTACTGTCATCGCATCCGCCCTGAACGATACGGTGTCGCAGTATTCCATATCGATTCCGCTCAATGAGGCTGTTCCTGAAGCATCGAGGCCGCCTCGGATTCCCTTTTCAATGATTCCGGCCAGATTTCCTCTCAGAGCCGCTTCCAGTTCCACGCGGCCATTTCCCCTTATTCCCAAAGAATCCGGGAGATACGGAATGATTCCGGCCAGTTCGGCACATGACCCTACATCGAAATCAAATTCCAGCTTGCCGAACACGTCATCTGCAGAACCTGAAGCAAACAATCTGTTCGGTCCTGATGAAACATATAATGTATCGACATGCAAACAGGTCTTTCCGTTCTCATTGAAATCCGCATGAAATGACATATTCAACCCGCAACCGCCGATATCTACAGGTACCGACGGACTCCTGAAGGAAGATCCTTCCAGAAGCATTTTTCCAGTAATAACGGGAACATATCCATTGCCCAGCCGTCCTCCGGCATTCGCATCCAGACTCAAGTTTCCTTCCGCCGACATGCCGGCAATCCTTTCTCGATATACTTCAGGAACCAGTGCCAGCAATTCCTTTACCTTCCACTCCTTCAACTTCGTATTCAGGTTCATGGAAATGCATCCGCCTTCGGCCATGGAAATATCTCCGGTCAGAGAAAAACGGAAAGAATCGAATCCGAATGCCGACTCGACTATATTCAAGGCCTTAGAACCAAGATCGGACTTGAAAATCATTTCGGCATGAAGAGGAAGGTCCCTGCAATAGGATGTATCGTTTATGGAAAATGTGAATCCGTGTATATCTGCAGAAAAACCGCCTTCGGCCTCCTGTCCGGACGCATTAAGATTTGCCGTCAGGGATAATTTCCTTATTGCTGCGTCCAGCCCGTCTTCGCTGCGATAGAGAATGTCGGCATCTTTTACGGAAACGTCCGAAGCTGTCATAATGGCGAAAGGCAATGCAAGTTCGGCATTTCCATCCGTTCCGGGCGTATCCGATCCGGTATTCATTCTGTCTATACAAAGCATAATGGAACCGGCATCTGCATAAACGTCATCCAATGAAACTTTTCTGACAATCAGTTCCCCGTTCGAACTTGAAAGGAATGCCTTCAAATCCACAGCGGCAAAAACATCACCGGCAGAAAAAACCATGCTTTGGGAAAGGTTGTCTGTAATTTTAAGATTGACAAGATGCAATGAGAGTTCCGGGAATGTATCCCACAGCACTAATGCGGCGGAATCAAGCTGAAATCCGAAGATTTCCTGCTTATTCAGCTGTCTGGCAAGCAAAGGGGCAATATTCTTTCCTGAAAAAACCGTCGCCGCACAGACAGACAAGGCAACCAGCACAAGAATGAGCAGGCTCCCGATTGAAATGAAGAATATTTTCAGGAAAGATTTCATGACATTCCGACTATTTTACCTTCGTGAAAGAAAATGTTTTTCCGAAATCATCCTCATATTCAAGTCTTGTGGCTGTCAGGACAATAACCGTGTATACCTTCGGAATCGAAGCCTTTGTCCCGTAGGCATTTATCTCCGTGACATAAATATGCGTAAATTCCTCATTTATCAGGGACCATGAGAACTTTTTCCCCTCATTCTCCATGACATCATCGGCAAGATCCCACGTTACTCCCGTATGGTCTGTATCATATCTGTAATGCAGTGTTCCCGACTGCCATTTGCCATATAGCAGTCCTTCATCGAAACTCTGTTCCCCATCTTTGATACACGAAGTGATGCAAATCACAAGAAATGATGCGAGCGCAATGAGAACCGTTTTCTTCATATCATTGTCTTTTAGCGTTTCACAAACTTACACATAAATTTCCGATTTCCGTATAACCGCCTTTTATATTTGACTTTATCGAATCAAAACCGGGAAACCCAATATAAAAAAAATCTCGAACGGTTTCCGATAATCTTCCAAAAAGACTATCTTTGTAAGATGTATAATAATTAAATCATCATAAAAATGGGACGACTTCCTGCCGAGTGGGAAAGACAGAGCGGCATCCAGCTCACATGGCCGCATTCAGACACCGAATGGTATGAACTGGACAAAGTGCTGGACTGCTATGTCGACATAGCATACAATATTCTTCAATTCGAACCGCTGCTAATCGTGACAAGAGACCGGAACGAATGCATCAGCGATATCAGCAGGATTTGTGCACGCAAAGGAATTACATTCGATTTCGACAGGACGAGAATATATGAATGTCCCCTGAATGACACCTGGGCACGGGATCACGGAGGGATATCGGTTATAGGAGACAACAACGAGAAATACCTGTATGATTTCGTATTCAACGGATGGGGGCTGAAATTCGCCTCCGATCTGGACAATTACATAACAAGGAACATCTTCGAACAGAATGCCTTCAACGATGACGTCATCGGAGTTGACATGAGACCTTATGTGCTTGAAGGCGGCAGCATCGACTCGGACGGTGCGGGAACCATGCTTGCTACATCGGAATGTCTGTGCTCGAAGAACAGAAACGAGTACCTTTCAAGGGAGGAAATAGAACAGGAGCTCTGCGGAGCTTTCGGGCTCAAGAGAATCCTGTGGCTCGACCACGGCACCATTATCGGAGACGACACGGACAGCCATGTGGACATACTCGCCCGTTTCTGCTCGACCGATACGATAGCATATATGCAATGTACCGATCCGGAGGACCCGCATTATGACGAGCTTGCCGCCATGGAGAAACAGCTGCGCGGTTTCCGCACCATGGACGGGAAACCATACAACCTCGTTCCTCTACCCCTCCCCGACCCCCTGTATCTGGATGACTACAGATTGCCGGCTTCATATGCCAACTTCCTCATCGTCAACGGAGGAGTACTTGTGCCCGGGACCGGCTCTGGAAAAGACGAAACCGTCAGAAAACGGCTGCTGGAAACATTTCCTGACAGAAAAGTCATCATCATAGACTGCAAGCCGCTATTGTCCGGACACGGTTCTTTGCATTGCGTCACCATGCAGTATCCGGAAGGTTATATAAGATTATAGTAACACTTTATAAGAATAAGATAAATTAAGGAGATGAGAATACTGAAAGTCGGAATGGTGCAGCAATCATGTTCTGAAGACATTGCTGCCAACATATCCAAATTGGAGAACAATATCAGGAAAGCCGCTTCGCTGGGGGCGGAGCTTGTGGTCCTTCAGGAACTGCACAATTCCGTATATTTCTGCCAGACGGAAAATGCGGCGCTATGCGACCTGGCCGAGCCTATACCAGGGCCGTCTACAGACAGATTCGGAGCACTTGCTAAAGAACTCGGCACAGTCATCGTCTTGTCACTCTTCGAAAGAAGGGCTGCCGGAATATATCACAATACGGCCGTTGTACTTGAAAAGGACGGCAGTATAGCCGGAAAATACAGGAAGATGCACATTCCCGACGATCCGTGTTATTATGAAAAATTCTATTTCACTCCGGGAGACATGGGTTTCAACCCTATCCCGACTTCAGTCGGAAACCTCGGCGTACTTGTATGCTGGGACCAGTGGTATCCTGAAGCAGCACGCTGCATGGCACTGAACGGAGCGGACATACTCATATATCCTACGGCTATCGGCGGAGTAGGTACAGACCCGGTCGAGGAACAGAAGGTACAGAGTGATGCATGGCAGCTCGTACAGCGGGGACATTCGGTTGCCAACGGTCTGCCGGTCGTCACGGTTAACAGAACCGGCCATGAAGACGATCCTTCCGGTAATACCATAGGACTCCAATTCTGGGGAAGGTCATTCGCTACCGGTCCTCAGGGGGAACTTCTCGTAGAGTTCGGTAAGGATGAGGAAGATGTCAAGGTTGTCGATATCGACCTCGACAGGACGGAATATGTAAGAAGGGGCTGGCCTTTCTTCCGCGACAGGAGAATAGATGCCTATGGCGAAACAATTCTGAAACGATACGGCAAAAACTAAAATTCACTGATATGGTCAAAATCGGAACTACATTTACCAAATTCGGTAAAAAAGCTCTTTTGTGCGGCTCAGGAGAGCTTGGAAAAGAAGTCGCCATCGAACTCCAGCGCTATGGAGTCCAGGTAGTGGCTCTGGATAAATATGAAAATGCTCCGGCAATGCATGTTGCTCATTCCCATCATATTCTTTCCATGCTTGACGGGAAGGGACTGAGGGAAATAATAGAACAGGAAAGGCCGGACTACATAATTCCCGAAATTGAGGCCATAGCCACAGACCAGCTGGTAGAACTTGAGCAGGAAGGATTCAATGTAATTCCTACGGCAAAGGCTACCAGATTGACAATGAACAGGGAAGGCATCAGACGTCTCGCTGCCGAAACTCTGGGGCTCCCTACCTCGCCTTACCGCTTTGCTTCGACATTCGAGGAATTCCGTACGGCAGTTGCGGAAATCGGTTTTCCATGCATAGTGAAACCCGTTATGAGTTCGTCCGGTCATGGACAAAGCATGCTCAAGGGAGAGAACGATATAGAAACTGCATGGCATGTTTCCCAGGAAGGAGGCCGGGCAGGAAGCGGGAAAGTGATAGTCGAAGGTTTTGTTGATTTTGACTATGAAATAACCTTGCTGACAGTACGCCATTCGGCGGGAACAACTTTTCTGAAACCGATAGGCCATCATCAGGTAAACGGAGACTACCGAGAGTCATGGCAGCCGCAGGCTATGCCGCAGGAGGCCATAGACAAAGCGCAAAATATCGCGAAGGCCGTTACTGATGCACTGGGAGGATTCGGTATCTTCGGAGTTGAACTGTTTGTCAAAGGAAATGACGTGATTTTCAGCGAAGTTTCACCAAGGCCGCATGACACGGGCATGGTTACGATGATTTCTCAGGACATGTCTGAATTCGCCCTCCATGCAAGAGCCGTACTTGGTCTTCCGGTACCCGAAGTGAAATTCCACGGCCCTTCGGCTTCCAAGGCCATCGTCGTGGAAGGAGACACCAGAGAGTATGAATTCTGCAATCTTGACAAAGTTCTGGAAGAACCAGGAGTCCAGATCAGGATATTCGGGAAACCGGAAATTGCGGGACACCGCCGTCTGGGCGTATTGCTTGCAACGGCAGATACTGTCGGCAATGCACTGGCCAAAGTCGAGAGGGCATATTCCAAACTGTCCGTAAAAGTTTACTGATAAGACATTCCGGGAAGATGGGACCTGAAAAAAGACCTATCTTCCCTGGAATTTTGCCAGTTTCTGCAGATCATATTCGATGCGGATTCTGTCTATAATGGAGCAGACGACCTTGTAGGTCCTGCTCTCTTTTGTATACAGGGCAGGAGTAATGAAATTCACACGGCTCTGACGCAGAAGTTTCCTTGCCGTCTCCTTCTTGCCCGGAATTCTGGGATTATATACGGCAATGGAATTTCCGCCGAACATCTTCACTATTTTCATGCATGGGACATCAGTTTCACCGTCTCCGAAATAAATCATATTGGGGAAAGGCACTCTCTTGTTCTCCTCCAGCTGGCTCTCATTTACAAGCTTGTTGTCACGGATGCTGAGTATTCCCTTGTTTATCTTGAACAGGAACTGCGTCTTTGCTGTATAGTCCACAGCTACGCCGGGCCATTCGGCCTCTCCCTGCTCATTGTAAAGGAATGAACATGCAAAGATGCGTTTGAATTCCTTTGCAATAGGACTTCCCTCTATCATTTCGGCGAGTCCCGAAGAATTGATATAGTGTTCGATTGTCACCCCGCGCTCTTTCCCGTAATTGTTTATCAGTTTGAACCAACCGCGTACGCCATCGAACAATTCGATCTTCTTTCCGAAGGCCATGAAGTCTTCCCTTCTGAGCTTGATATCGGCCTTTTTAGCCTCGTCGAACATCAGCTTCATATAACTCAATATATTGCTGGCATCCTGCCCGACAGCAATATCATCACTCATCTTCCAGAATTCCTCCGGTTTTTTTCCTATGGCCTGGATAAATCCGAACTCCTGCATGTTGCCCGGGGAGAGAGTCCCGTCAAAATCATAAATTAGCGCTACAATCGGGTTGTTTCTCATATCGTAAAACTGAAAGCGTGATTGACAAATATAATATAAAACAAGAGTTTATCAATTTATTTTCATAAATTTGTAAGAATGGAAACTAATTCCGGCTTTGACATAAACTTATCAGACCATAAATTTTGATTGTATGAGACATTATTTTTCAAGACTGGAGGATGCAATTAAATCGAATTGGGACTCCCCTGCCCTGTGCAATTATCAGGGAGACACTTTCACATATTGCAATCTGGCTACCAGCATAGCCAAATTCCATCTTCTGTTCGAGATGCTCGGAATAAGGAAAGGAGACAAGATTTCAATCTGCGCAAAGAATTCCGCCAGATGGGGTATAGCGTTTTTTGCGTCCAACACTTATGAGGCGGTCACTGTCCCTATACTTGCAGACTTCCATCCCGACAGCATCAATTCCCTGGTCAACCATTCAGAAAGCATACTGTTTTTCACCGACACCGACATATGGAAGAAACTCGACATATCCAAAATGCCGAAGATAATGATGGTAATATCCGCGACAGACTATTCAGTACTTTATGCCAGAGACAAATCCCAGGCATCCCTTATGGATGGTCTTCAGGATGCATTCAACAAGAAGTATCCAATGGGATTTACCCGAGACAATGTTTCCTACCCCAAAGACAATGACAAGGAACTTGCGATAATCAACTATACTTCCGGAACTACCAGCGCCCCGAAAGGCGTCATGATCAGATATGAATGTCTCAGCGCCAACGTCGAATTCGGACAGTCGAGACTTCCTTCCTATCCGGAAGACAAGATAGTGTCCATGCTTCCGATGGCACATATGTACGGTATGATGTTCGAGTTCATTTATCCATTGTGCGGAGGTACTTCGATTTATTTCCTCGGAAAAACTCCGACACCGGCACTGCTTCTCGGTGCGTTGAAAGAAATCAAGCCTTATCTGATAATCACCGTGCCGCTTGTGATGGAAAAGATCTTCAAGAGTGCAGTGCTTCCGGTTATAAAAAAACCGGCGATGAAAATACTGACTGCTATTCCGGGAATAAACCAGCTGATATTCAGCAAAATCAGGACAAAACTGCTGACAGCATTCGGAGGAAATGTCCGTTCAATCATAATGGGAGGAGCCGCACTGAATCCTGATGTCGAAAAATGGTTCAAGAAATTCCGCCTGCCGTTTACCGTCGGATACGGGATGACTGAAGCCGCCCCGCTGCTGGCGTACGAAGCCTGGGAGAAATTCGTCCCTAAGTCATGCGGCAAAGCCGTGGACAGCGCTGAAGTCAGGATCGACTCAGAAGATCCCCAGAGAATAGTCGGCGAAATTCAGGCAAGGGGAACAAACATCATGAGCGGTTATTATAAAAATGAAGAAGCCACCAGGGCCGCATTCACTGATGACGGATGGATGAATACTGGTGATCTGGGAATAATCGATGACGCCGGAAACATCTTCATCAGGGGAAGAAGCAAGAACATGATACTTTCTTCTAACGGACAGAACATCTATCCGGAAGAAATCGAAGCTGCCTTAAACAACCAGCCTTATATTCTGGAATCAGTGGTCATTGACAGGTCTTCCAGACTTGTTGCCCTTGTTTATCTCGATTCAGACAAGATGAAGGCTGACGGTTTTGACGGGGAAGGAGTTTCGGAAAAGATATCAGAAATAATGAATATCGTCAACAAGGGACTGCCTTCATACAGCAAGCTCGCAAAGATTGAAATCATGGACGAACCTTTTGCAAAAACTCCTAAAATGAGTATTAAACGCTTTCTGTATAAATAGTCCATGACACGCATATAAAGTTTCAACTGCCGGAAGCATGCAACATTCCCAAAAGAATTTGCATCTTTCCGGCAGTTTTTTGTTGGACATTGACCGCATTATGACTGGACGCTTCTTTATAACAGGATTTATCCTGCTGTTTTTTACATGCAGGCCTCAGGCAGCATATGCCGGAGACGTGTCGGGGGATGACCTGTATCCCGTGAACAAACATGAAATAACTTTCAGGGGTTCCGTTATTCCGGCAAGATACGCATTCGGATACAATTACTCAGAAATGAACTGGGGAAACAATATTTCAGGAATATATGAGAGTTCCAAATACTACTCCAAAGAAATTTCGACAGGCACATGGACGGCAGCCTATGCATATAACTTCAGCCGCATACTTGCCCTTCAGGGTTCGGTTTCCTACGAAGGCGGCTGGAACAAGTTCTACAATTGGGAAACGCACGGTCTTGCATATGTGAGTTCGGACAATTACATTACTCTTATGGGAACATTAAGGGTAACATGGCTTAACCGGAAACTCGTGAGACTATATTCCTCTTTCGGAATGGGAGCTGCAGTGGAAATGGTAAGGAAAATCGAATCCAGCACATCTCCATATTGGAATCCTGTTACCACGAATGTAAGGTTTGCGTTCCAGGCATGTCCCATAGGAATAAGCGTAGGGAAAAAACTGTACGGTCTGGCTGAAGCAGGAATAGGACATCAGTATGTAGGAGCATGTCTTGGAATTGGATACAGATTTTAGATGAGGGAGATAGAGATATGACAAGAAACCTGAGACTATCCGGATTCATTAATGCCGCATGCCTGTTGGCACTGGCTATATGCCTGTCATCATGCGTCATGTACAATGAGGAGAAAGAAGGAAAGACCGTGCCTGCATATGACACCTTCAAGATGCTGTACAGCGATAACGTGGCCCATATTTTCCGTGCGGCTGAACTCTGCTCTTTTTTTGACAACTACCAGAAAATACGGACTGACCGTGATGCGTCGGAAGCTTTGGCAAGAGGTTACTTCGGATCATTCGAAAGCCTTTATTATGAAATGGCCTGGATTCCGGGCTGGGGAACGATAAACTATATAAGCGACGGTGTATACGGCATCAATCTGGACAATATGCTGCTCGATTCCAATTACGAGACTGAATATATGGCGGTAAAAAGGGAAGACGGAAGGTTTCAGCTATATCAGCAAGCAGACCTGCATCAGGAAGAGCTTTCAGTAAGCATAATAGGCAAACAGTTGTGCATCGAATCTTTCAGCATGTCATATACGGATTCGTACGGCGTGTCGGTAAGGATGTCGGTAGAATCAGGCAGCGGATTGAAGATGCCTATATGTTCGGGAGGAAATGCATACTATGCTCCGGAAACCGGAAAAATAGAAGTTTCACTTCACGGGAACGGAGTGGAAGATGATTTCTGGATTGAATTTGAAAAAGGGCTGCTTTACCTGAATCAGCCCGGGTTGACGACGACATTACCCAATATGGATGAATACGGATACATGAAATATTGAAATGATTATGAACAAAACCGTTTTGATATCTGTTTTTCTGTCATTCATTGCCTTTCCATGCTCAATGGCTGGCCGTGACGGAAACATGAAAGAAAAACTTCCTTTCAGATATGAAGTCCGTCTCGGATGGGGCGGTTATCCGCTTATGGATTCATACATGTTCGACGAGTCACCTTTCGGGAATTGCGACATTGCCTATGCATCTCCGTCCCTCGGCAATCTTTACAGGGATTATACCGGTCCCAAATACATGACAGGTATAATATCCGGAGAATTCAACATGATTTTCAAGAAATGGTTCACCTTGTCCATAGGGTTGAATGCAAACGGAGAATTCCATTACATATATGACGGGGTCACATCACAATGCAAAGGAAGTTCGGGCACCGCGGCAATATCACTCGTTCCGCAGGCCAGATTCACATACCTTAACCGGGAATATGTGAAACTGTACTCTTCAATCGGTGCCGGAGCCGTTGCATATATCAGCAAGGATGAAACCGAAATGGCTCCGGAATTCCATATATCCCCTATCGGAATAATGGTAGGAAAGAAGGTTTTCGGCTTTTTCGAAACCGGTATCGGTACACTTTACATGGGCTGCATGGCCGGTATCGGCTTCAGATTCTGATAGAACAATTTACTCAAAACTGCATAGAAATGAAATTTTTATCATACATACTTGCATTCATGCTGCTGGTATCGGTATCCGCATCCTGCGAATTCGGTTCTCAAGGCAGCGGGAACGTGAACACCTACAGTCTTCAGTCCTATGCTGAAGCCTTGAAACACGAAAATGTCGACAAGCCTCTCATAATGATGGTATATGCGGCATATATTCAGGAATATGAAAAAGCCGATGAAGAAGGCAGGAAGGACAGCAAGTTCGATTTCATCCGAAACAACTATCTTCACATTGACGACAACACATTTACTGTCAATGGAGTCGGAACTTTCGAATCTGAAGGGAATGACTTTTTTGCGGATGGTTCCGTATGGAGGTTCCACTCCGTGATGTCATATGACAATGTGGTTGTAACTGACTACGAGGTAACTTCGACATCGTCTGCTGCCGACACGTCGTGGACGATGACATACAGAAACGAATATGAATCAAGAAGCATCGATGTGATTTTGAAAAGAGATGCAGGCAATGACACCTGGAAAATCATGACTGAAGGGAACGATTATCTCAAAGAAAAGTCAATGCATGCAATATTTTCCACATGCAACGAATTCATGACCTGCATGCTCGTCGAAAAGGATGGCTACAGCAGACTTGTAAACTCAGGGAAATTTCATGTAGACATATACTCTGACTTACAGTCTCAGGAATTGACGGATTTTTGCCACACCACATATTTCGCGGACGGTTCATATATCTCCGAAACAAGCAGATGACAACACTGACTATTTGTCAGTTTTTCACTTTGGAACATATTTTGACTTCTCAGGGACATGCCGGCAGGATTAACGGCATGTCCCTTTCGGATATGCTGTTCCTGTCCGGGAATCAGGCAAACAATAAATATCAAAATATTATGAGCGAGATTAAAGGAACAATTGGAGTGACAACCGAGAATATATTCCCGGTAATCAAGAAATTCTTGTATTCCGACCATGAAATATTCATGAGGGAACTTGTTGCAAATGCAGTTGATGCAATCCAGAAGATGAAAGCTCTGGCAGCTTCAGGAGAATACAAGGCCGAACTCGGTGAACTTGCAGTCAGAATAGAACTGGATGAAAAGGAAAAGACGTTGAAAGTCATAGACAACGGTATCGGTATGACTTCGGAAGAGGTCGACAAATATATAAACCAGATAGCATTTTCAAGTGCCGGAGAATTCCTTGAGAAATACAAGGACCAGCTTAGCAGCATAATCGGACATTTCGGTCTTGGATTCTATTCTGCGTTCATGGTGTCTAAGAAAGTGACAATCGAGACTTTGTCATGGAAAGATGGTGCCAAAGGTGTCAAATGGTCATGTGGCGGGAGTCCGGAGTATCAGATGGAAGACTGCGACAAGGCCGACAGGGGTACTGTGATAACACTTTACATAGATGACGAAGAATCGGAATTCGCCACAAAAGGAAGAATCCAGACTCTGCTCGACAAGTATTGCAAATTCATGCCGGTACCTGTCATTTTCGGCAAGGAGCAGGAATGGAAAGACGGGAAATATGTCGATACGGACAAGGACAATGTAATCAACAAGACGGAGCCGCTATGGACCAGAAAACCTTCGGAACTCAAGGATGAAGACTATATGTCTTTCTACAGGGCCCTGTACCCAATGCAGGACGAGCCTCTGTTCCATATCCATCTGAACGTGGATTATCCGTTTCATCTTACGGGTATCCTGTATTTCCCGAAAATCAAGGACAAGATCGAAATCACAAGGAACAAGATCCAGCTGTATTGCAACCAGATGTTCGTTACCGATTCCGTTGACAACATAGTACCGGATTTCCTTACACTGCTGCACGGTGTGATAGATTCTCCTGACATTCCTCTGAACGTTTCAAGAAGCTATCTGCAGAGTGATGCCAATGTAAAGAAGATTTCAGGATATATAACCAAGAAGGTGGCTGACAGGCTCGAGGAAATATTCAAGAACGAAAGGGAAGCACTTGAAAAGAAATGGGACAATCTGAAACTGTTCATCGAATACGGAATGTTGTCGGACGAGAAATTCATGGAAAGGGCGATGAAATTCTGCCTGCTGAAAAATACCGACAACAAATATTTCAGCATAGATGAATACAAGAAAGCCATTGAAACCGAGCAGACTGACAAAGACAAAAAACTGGTATTCCTGTATGCTACGGATCCGGAAGCACAGTATACATATATAGAGGCAGCCAAGTCCAAAGGCTATGATGTCCTTCTCATGGACTGCCAGCTTGATTCCCACTTTGTCAATCTCCTTGAAAGCAAGATGGAAAACACGAGATTCTCCCGTGTGGACTCTGACAGCGTGGACAACCTCATTCCGAAGGAAGAGA
The DNA here is from genome assembly GCA_949300335.1 of uncultured Bacteroidales bacterium. GTDB lineage: Bacteria > Bacteroidota > Bacteroidia > Bacteroidales > UBA932 > Cryptobacteroides. The sequence continues at coordinate 14,022 of CASGDV010000106.1, forward strand.
AGGTGAAACCGGAAATGAATGAGAATGAAAAAGAAGATCTCAACAGCATATTCAAGGCTGTCCTGCCAAAAGAGAACCAGTACTATGTACAGGCTGACAATCTCGGTGAGAACGCAATGCCTATACTGATTACCCAAAGTGAGTTCATGCGCCGTTACAGGGAAATGTCCGCACTTGGCGGAGGTATGAACTTCTATGGAGAAATGCCTGCTTCCTACAATATCATAGTGAACATGCAGAATCCTCTCATCATGAAAATCGTCAATGCCAAATTGGCAGAAGTCAAGCCGGCTGAAGCTATTGCCGATGCACCTTCGGATGCATCCGACGAGAAGAAAAAGGAGATTGCCGATCTCAAGGAAGCGGCGAGGAGTGCACATGAGGCTGACTTAAAGGCATTTGCAGAGAAGAATGAGATTCTGAAACAGATTACCGACCTTGCCCTGCTGGCAAACGGGATGCTCAAGGGAAAAGACCTGAACGATTTCATAACCAGAAGCGCAAAGGTAGTATCCGACGCATATCTCAAATAGATATTCCGATGATACGATAATACATTTCAGATTCGGGATGACCGGATCCGACAAATCAAGAAAAGAGGCGGCCCAAAAAGTCATAGACTTTACGGTCGCTCTCTTTTTTTATTATATAATATGGTTGGGATGACATCGTAAAACTGAATCCCTCAACATGACGGCGGGTCCCTCCCGTTCACGAAGCCACGGACGCTGGATGGAACGTCTGCTGCATGAGAACGTGAACTACATGCGGCTTCCGGGGATGTCCCGCCGGACTTCCGTACGATAAACCCTTTCCACAGCAAGCGCCTGTCCGGCGGCCGGTTTGTTTCGCGTAAGCTTACGAGTGTGCATCCGCGGCACAATACGCCATCGCGTAGATACTTACCGGTCATTTACAATCGTCTCCGCAATGACGCATTTTGTAAGCGTCTCCGGGAAGTGCAGAATTATTCTGAAGTGTTCTGTAATGTCCCTGAGGGAAAGCATACCTGTCAAGGATGAGTATGGATCTTGTGTGTCCATCTGTCTTTTCTGCAAATTTAATGGAGCATACCGAAACACATACTTTTCCCGGTGATTCCATAAAGGTCAACCGCCGGTCCGATTCCTTTAATAAGCGCGCAACGGAACTGCTCACCAGCGACCGAGGGATGATGCATCGAAGTAACTACCCTATCGAACATGAGACTCTCTTCGGGGAGATTAAGTGCAACCGGGGCGTCATGCGTTTTCGTTCCATGCCGAACTGGAACGTCAAGGTCGAGTTCGGTCTCGCTGCAATTGCACATTATCTCAGGAAATAAATAGTCGCCATTGACGGCCATGTAGAGAACCGGCCATAGAATGCAAATCCGCCTGTCCATTACGCTTAAAAGCGGGACGATGCTGCATTGAATCCGGAAAGGCGTGACCTGCCGCGACCTCGTGAGCAGCTCCCGACAGGGCGAGTGAGACAGAGGCGGACTCGCCTGTTGAGTGGATGGAGGCGAAGCCGGAACCTTGACGGAACAATACTGCCGCATCCTGATATCGGAAAGTTGAATCTGCTTTGAAAATCCGTTTTCCGGATATCCACGGTTTAATCAACTTGGATTCGTTTTTCACACCTTATCCGGAAAATATACCATGAAAAGACGGCAAACTCCATATCCGGATTTAATTTAGATTTTTCCTTGCATGATTTGTGTCCCAGTCTGTATACGATGACAACAATGCATTTTGCGGTTTTCTGAGACATTCTTTAATCAACATGTCTGCCATCATGTCCGGAGACAAATATCCCTTATCTGTCCTTTATCAGATTAAGGAATTCGTTTCGCGTTCTCTGATCCTTTAGAAAGACACCTGAGAAAGCGGATGTCGTTGTTGTCGCATTGGACTTCTGCACTCCCCTGATCTGCATGCAGGTATGCATGGCTTCAATTACCACCGCAACACCGAGAGGTTTCAAGGTATCCTGAATACAGTCCCTTATCTGCACCGTCAATCTTTCCTGGACCTGAAGCCTGCGTGCGAATGTTTCCACAACCCTTGCAATCTTGCTGAGTCCGGTAATGGTCCCGTCAGGGATATATGCGACGTGAGCCTTACCTATGAAGGGCATCATATGATGCTCGCATGTAGAATATAATTCTATATCCTTTACCAGCACCATCTGCTTGTATTCTTCCTTGAACATTGCCGACCTGATAATTTCCGCCCCGTCCTGTCCGTATCCCTGCGTAAGGAACTGCAATGCCTTTGCAACCCTTTCCGGAGTTTTCAAAAGACCTTCCCTGTCCGGATTCTCTCCCAACAGGCGCAATATTTCCTTATAATGCGCAGCAATCTCTGCAGTTATGCTTTCATCGTATAATTCGTTTTTAATATATGCCATTTCCGTGACCTGTATAGTTTTTACTGACAGCCGAAAGGTTTGGTACGGATATTGAGTACCCCATACGCATTCCGTTGACTTTATGGACTGCAAAATTAAGAAAAAGAATCAATCATATCATTTTTTTTATATATATTTGCGGCCCGAAGAACAAAACAGCAGAATAGTTGTTAAACTATTGTTACATAAGTGAATATTAATTTAGGGATAGTCGCGAAATAGACTTAAAAATACAATCAATTGATTGTCAATGTGATAAATATTTTGTATCTTAGTAGAGGAAAATAAAAATTCCTCCGAACGCCGTGGAAAAGTGCCTTTCGGAGGAAATGAGCAAAAA
>CASGDV010000107.1 GCA_949300335.1 uncultured Bacteroidales bacterium
GGTTCTTCTTCTTGCGTACAAACATGCCCTAAAGATACACATTTCAGCCTTGCGTCACCCGAGTCACCACGATAAATTTTCAAAACTACTGATTTTGACATAGTTACAACTAATGAAATTTTAGACTGTCAAAGTCAGGAAATATTATTCTGTTTGTAAAAGTCACTTTTGAATGACTTACCTTGTCACTCTTTGGGAAGACCTTGTCCCATTGGTCAGTCAGTTCCAACTTTTCCATAATTATTCCGTTATTTCCTGGTTCCTGTCCTGAAGTATGATGTGGACTTGAAAACATGCAGCATAATACCGCTGCAAATTTAATAATCACCTTCATATTCATCGTTTTTTATATTACAATGACAAAGTTATGATGGTGCGGGAAAATGAAATGTATATATTTTCATTATAACCAATATTACAGATTCTGCAGTAAGCCGTACGTTGGTCCGGCCAATGTTTTGATATATTAAGGCAAATCTTTTGAAATATGAACATATGTTCATATCTTTGCGAGGTAAAAGTGAAGAAAATATGTCTCCCCGTCCAAAATGTTTGAGAAAAGTAAGAGGTGTTTCCTATCCTTCAGGCTTCCGTCCGCTGGAAAGTGACGGAACTAAGGAGGAGCCTGTTGCCTTGTATGTCGAGGAATTCGAGGCGATATATCTTTGCGATCATGAAGGGAAGCTTCAGGCAGAGGCCGCTGAAAGCATGGGGGTCTCCAGACCGACGCTTACACGAATCTATGCTTCGGCAAGACGCAAGATTGCGGATGCGCTGGTCGGCGGCAAGCGGCTGGTCGTGGAAGGCGGTGTTTCGTTTACCGATGCCGAGTGGTACAGATGCGGTACATGCGGACTTGTCTACAATAAGGTGATTCCCACACGACGTTCATCGGTATGCAGGTGTCCTTCATGCAACAGCGTGAATGCTGTCCAGTTCAATCCGGATGAAAATTCCAAAAACAAAATAAATATGAAAAAGATAGCTCTTCCAGCCAGAAACGGTCAGATAGACGACCATTTCGGACATTGTGAATTCTATGCAGTACTGACAATTGGTGATGACAACAAGATAATTGAATATGAAACTATACCGTCACCTCAGGGATGCGGGTGCAAGTCCGACATTGCATTCCGGCTTCAGGAAAAAGGCGTGACGCTGATGCTCGCCGGAAACATGGGCGAGGGAGCCCTGAGAAAACTTGCTTCATGCAATATAGAGGTAATCAGGGGCTGCAGCGGTCCGATACTTACCGTTGCTGCGGATTATCTGAGCGGTAAGATCAAGGATTCCGGAGAAAGCTGCCGTCATGACTGCCGCGAGCATTAGGATTACTGTTCGAAACAGTCATATACCGGTTTGTCCGTCAGTTCCAGCTCAAGAATTCCTCCTGAAATTATGTCTTCATGGGTGATGAACGGACGGGTAAGCCTTTTGCCGTTGAGCCTTGCTTCCTTGATGTATTTGTTGCGCTTAGATGCTTCGGGAGCCTTGATAATGAACTTCATGCCGTCAGAAAGGCGGATTACGGTCTTCCTGAATATCGGGGAGCTTATGGCATATTCTCCTGAAACCGGATTTACCGGATAGAATCCCATTGCGGCAAAAACATACCAAGCACAAAGTGCTCCTCCGTCTTCGTCTCCGCTAAGTCCCGTCGGCTCGTCATCATACCAGATTTCGGCAATCTGCCTTACTCTGTGCTGTGTCTTCCATGGGGCTCCGGCATAATTGTACAGCCATGGAATATGGAATGACGGTTCGTTGCCTGTCGGAATCAGCCCCTGAAGGCCGGTCGCGTCAGGCATCATTCCCATGAACCGCCATTTGTCGGTCCCGGTAGGAGATGTGAACGCATCGTCGAGTCTTTCTATGAAGGCCTCGTTTCCTCCCATCAGTTCTATCAGTTCAGGAATGTCATGCTGCACATGAAATGCATGTACATATGCATTCACTTCCGCAAAGTAACTCCGCGCTCCATAGCCGTTGCAAAGCATCGGGTCAAACGGGTCTATCCAGTTCCCTTCGATATCTTTTGGCGCGAAGAAACCTGTAGCCGGATTCCATAGGTTAAGATAATTAAGAGAGCGCTTCATGAACAGCCTGTAATCCTCTTCTTTGCCGAGATATCTGGCTATCCCGGCAAGACACCAGTCATCATAACTGTGTTCCAGAGTTACCGATACCGACTGACGTTTTTCCCAACTGTCGTCTATATAGTCGTATGGTTCGGATTCGCCTGGAGCCAGTCCGGGGAAATATCCGTTTTCCTGATAGAATGTGTCAAGCACCTTGCCTTTGCCTGCACGCCACGGTATCATCGTGCCTTCAAGGGAGTTCTTCCTGAGTCCTTCGTAAATCTTTTCCACGTCGAAGTTCGTGACTCCTTTCCTGATAGCCTCGGCAACCACGGATGCAACATGGTTTCCAATCATAGGCTCGCTGTGCCAGTCGCGTGAACTGTTCCTGAAATAAGGCCCGTCCCATTCCGTGAGTTCCGGAAATTGGGGAACCCAGCCCCACTGCTCGTACATCCTTGCATATGACTGCATTTCGTCAGCTTTTCTGTCCGGATCGAGAATGAAGCCGAGGGCATGAAGGTTTCGGTATGTGTCCCAGACCCAGTCATCATTGTAGAATGGTCTGGAATCTTCATGTACCTGTCTGTCAAAGCCGCTGTAATACCTGCCTCCTTCGCTTTGGCACACCATACGTTCCTCAGTCCTGTACAGACACGTATAGAACAGTCTTTTTTCCTTTTCCGTTCCACCTGTCACCTCTATCCTTCCAAGAGATTTCTCCCATTGGGCCCGGCTTTCCGCAGTGAGTTCGTCAAATCGGCGCCCGATATTTTCCTTTTCCAGATTGGCTTTGGCCTGTTCGATGCTGATATATGATATCCCTATCCTGATTCCTCGTGTCCCTTTGCCTTCATAGGATATCCATGCACCGATATTGCCGCCCTTGGCTTCTGATTTGTCATATGCGGTGCCGCCTTCCATGATTCCGGCTTTCCCGAAATCTTCATCGGCTACCGCATAAAAGTATTGTCTGGCATAGTCCACGCTTTCCCAGCCGCAGATGACATTGTTTCCTTCTATGCTTATTTCTCCGTATGCCCCGATTCTGAACAGTATGTTCGAACTGTCATCGCGGGTATAGTCGAACATGTAATAGGATGTCCTTTCCGTGGCTGTCCATTCTGCCTGTATGCCGAAATCCTGAAGCCATACCGAATGATGCCATGGATGGACTTCTTCGATGTCATGATCATACCATGATGAGGAGGCCTTGTGATCGAAAGTGAGATTGCCCGAAGTAGGCATTATGGATGAGGTGTATCCGAGCCTGTATTTGGGCATGTTGAGTATGACACCGTAGAATCTGTCTGAAAAGTATCTGTCATTCAGCCCCGGTTCAGTGACGGGGAAAAGCCTTACCATCGAATGGGGCCTGTGTACCTGTGGCGGCACTGTAGTGAGAAGCGGTGCGACGCTTCCGATATTCGGGTCCACATAATCGCATGGTGAATATGAACGGCAGCCGCTGAGTAAAGCCGTAAGGCACAGGACAGAAAAGATTATTATATTCTTCATGGTATTGAAAGTTGTGGTAAGTCAATGGAACGATAAATATAGATAAAATTTTTATCTTTGCGTCCAAAACATCGTGAGAATGAGTGTTTTCCTGTCAATATTGATAGCTGTCTTTTTCTGTGTTATCCCTTCCGGAGTCTTGTGGCTGTGCGGGAAAGTCAGACTGCTTGGTAAGATCGGACCGGTGCTGATACTTTATTTTATCGGAATCGTTATAGGGAATATCGGACTTGATGACAGGAGCATGAAGAGCGTACAGGATATCCTGTCAAGTGCAATGGTTCCTCTGGCCATACCTATGATGCTGTTCGGATGTTCGTTCAGGAACAATAATACACGTTCTCAGATTTTGGCTCTTGTTACCGGACTGGCAGCTGTTTCCATTGCCGTTGTAACAGGCTATTTCATATTCGGTACCAATATTCCTGACGGAGAAAAGGTGGGAGGTATGCTGTCAGGTGTGTATACGGGAGGGACGATAAATCTGGCAGCTCTCAAGACGATGCTGGGGGCAAGCGATGAAGTATACATACTCATGAATTCATATGACCTGGTTGTAAGTTTTCTCTATCTGTCGTTCCTCATGATTGCCGGCATAAAACTGTTCAGACGTTTTCTTGACGGGAAACGGCCTCATATGGAGGAATCCGGAACAACTGAAGATGCGATTGTCGGGAATCTGGACCAGAATCCATACAAAGGCTTGTTTACTCTCAACGGATTGAAACAATTGTCTGCAATCACGGGACTTACCCTGCTTGTATGTGCGGTGTCGGGAGGAATAGCTTTTCTTGTACCGGACGGTCTTTTCATGACGGTATTCATACTGCTGCTGACTTCTTTCGGCATTGTCTTTTCTTTTTTCAGGTATGTAAGGACATTGAATTACAGTTATGATGCTGGCATGTATCTGATATACATATTCTGCATAACCGTAGCTTCCATGGCTGATTTTTCGGAACTTGACCTGAAAGGAGGCATGTATCTGATGGGTTACCTCCTTTTTGTGGTTTTCGGTTCTCTGTTTTTGCAGGCACTGCTTGCGAAAGTATTCAGGATAGATGCGGATACAATGGTAATATCTTCTGTAACCTTCATAAATTCCCCTCCATTCGTACCGATGATTGCCGCGGTAATGAATAACAGGAAAGTTCTCGCTGCCGGTTTGAGTATCGGAGTGATAGGTTATGCCGTAGGCAACTATCTCGGATTCCTGATATATAATCTTCTTCTGAGGCTATAGTCTTCCGTTCATATAGAATTCGAGTATCCTGTAACGCAGTATATAGTCATATTTGCTGTGGGCAAGTGTAGCCTGGGCCTTTTCCACTTCGGATTTGGCATTGGCATAATCATAAATCCCGGACTTTCCGGATGCAAGCTTGTCTTTCTCATTTTCGAATGCAATTTCTGCAGCATCAAGTGCTTTCATGGCGGAAATCATGGTCCCGTGAGCTGCAATTGCACCGTAGTAAGCCTGTTCTATTTCCTTGCGCAGGGATTTTTTCGACTCGCTTAGCATCAGTTCCTGCCTGTTTACGTTCAATTTTGATATTTTCACGTTGTTTCTTATCGTATTCCTGGAAAATATGGGTATGGACAAAGACAATCCGATGTATTCGTTCCCGTTGTGCTGCAGCTGGGTCCAGAAATTTGTGTTGAGACTGGGGTCCGTAAGGTTGTTGTAAACGCTGTTTCCATATCCGGCAGAAAAATGCAGCGACGGATGATACGCGCTTTTGGCATATTTCAATGCAAAACGGCTGCTCATGAGAGAGGCGTTCGCGTACAGTATTGACGGATGGAAATTCATGGCTTCGTCGCATATCTGCGAGACTGACGGAATATCCTCTACTCGCGGAAGGATAAGTTCCTTTTCAGAAATTACCGGCATGAAATCCACGCTGTCCGGCAGATTTATTGCCTGTCTGAGATTTAGGGTTGAAAGGATGAAACTGTTCCGGTTTCGGGTAAGTGTAGCCTCGTCCGCCGCAACAAGCGATTCGTTTCTGATTATGTCGCTCTTCGAACCCCGTCCGCTCTCGAACATTCCTTGAGCCTGTTCAAGCTGACTTCTGCTCAATTCAAGCTGACTTTCGGCGATGCTTACCATTTCCTTGTCATATAATGCCTGCAGGAACAGTGAAGTAATGTTCAAGGCTATATTCTGCCTTGCCAGTTCAAGGTTGTGGGTGGCGGCTTCAAAATCCACTTTTGCCTTGTTTATTTCGTGGGTTATTCTGAGTCCCTGATATATCGGCACCGATGTCGATACTCCGAATGAACCTGATATCTGGGAATTGTCTATGTAGGATGCATCGCGCGAAGGACTTCTGCCGAAATAAATGTTGCTTCCCAAGGACGCCGACAGGTTCGGGAGCCGGGACATTTTTGCAGTGTTGATTCCTATCTTGCCGCTTTCCACATCCATTTCCCTTGTAGCTATTTCCGTATTGTGTTCCAGACCGTATGCTATGCATCTGTCAAGATTCCATTCGCCGGGATTGTCCTGCGCCGGTGCGGAAATGGATATCAATGTGAAAAAAACTGCGGCAACAGCTGCCTTGCCTGATTCTGTTATGTTTATCATCTCAAACTTGTTTTAAATGATGTCAGTTATTTTCACGTCCGGATTTATATTGAATGTTTCCTTTGACCTGTTTATCTTCGGACAAGCCATCCTTCAATTCTATGTATACACCATCAGAAAGTCCGGTAACTATGTCCCGGCGCTTGAATGTCTGGACTTTGCCGTCCATACCTTCGAATACTTCGACATATGAGGTGTCTCCGGAAAATTTTATGCAGCTTTCTTCGATTGACAGTATGCTGTCGCGTCTTTCAGTGATGATTTCCGCATTTGCACTGTAACCAGCCCTTATGGCCACACTGTCCGGTATGTTCAGTTTTGCCTCTATCTCGAACATTACGACATTGTTTACATCTGTCGATTTAGGGGAAATGTAAGTGAGCACTGCATTGAACGTGTATCCCTGAAGTGCTCCGATTTTTACGTCTACCGGCATTCCCGTTTTTATTTTTCCTACGTCCGCTTCGTCAATATTGCCTTTGAACAGCATGTTGCCGAGATATGCCACGGTAGCTATCGTTGTTCCGTCATTGAATGTGTTTGCCTGAATGACAGAATTTCCTTCCTCTACGGGAATGTCCAGAATTTTTCCGGTTATCGTGGAACGTACGAGAGTATTGCTCAGATGGTCATATTTCTCGGAAACGCCGTCCGTGATTATCTTGAGTGCATCTCTGGAGTTCTCCACTTCTTCTTCGGCATTGCTGAGATTGGTCTGGGAACTTTCGAACTCTTCCACGGAAATTATCCCTTTCTTGAAAAGTTCCTCATTCCTCCTGTGATCTCTCAGTGCCTTGTCGTGGTTTATCCGTGCTACTCTCAGCCTGCCTTCGGCCGAGTTCAGGGAACTCATTTCTGGTACAACCTTTATGGTGGCAATAACATCGCCGACCTTGACGTCATCTCCCGGCTTGAAATGTATTTTGTCTATGATTCCGGAAATCTGCGGCTTTATCTGTACTTCGTTTCCCGGTTCCACCTTGCCTGTCGCGATGATGGAATTCATTATGGTCCTTGTCTTCGGGCTGAGAAGTTCGTATGTCTGGACTTCTGGCCTGCTTTTGATGAACAGGAAAACCATCGTTCCCAGAAACAGGGCAGCTAATACGGTTATCCCGAAAATCTTGAAAAATCGTTTCATATTATCCGGATTTTATTTGTTTTATTCTTCTCTAAGTGCATCTACTGCTTTTATGGTTATCGCTTTGTAGGCTGGAAGTATACCTGCAGCCAGGCTTCCGGCCAGTATAATCAGGAATGCCGTCAGAGCTGTCGCAAAAGGCAGTTGGAAAGTCACGTCCGCGCTTTTGGCGGAATTCTGCAATATTACAGGGAGCAATGTCATGTCCAGAACTCCTTGCATGAGAATGGCTGCCGTCATTCCAAGGATACCTGCAATCAGTGACAGCACAGTGCTTTCAGCTATTATCTGACTTATTATTTCCGATGGTTTTGCACCAAGGGCTCTCCTTACTCCGATTTCCTGTCTCCTTTCCCGGACAATTATGAGCATTATATTGCTTATTCCGATGATTCCTGCCAGAAGAGTTCCTGCACCAACGAACCATGTCAGAAATACAATTCCGGAAAAGAGCCCGTTTATTTTATCCATCATTTTCTGTGAGTTGAACGAATATATGGCTTTTTTGTCATCAGGGGAGACGAGGTGATTTTCGGAAATTATATTTCTGCATTCGGTTTCTATTTTTTCCAAATCCATATGGCGCCCGGCTGTGACGGCGATCGCAGTTACATGGAGGCTTCCTCTTCCGAAAAGGTAATTGTCGGTCGTATATGGTATGATGACCGTCCTGTCCGGGTTGGTCATATTGAACATTGTATTTGTCTTTTTGTAGACACCGACGACTGTGAAATAAGTGTTTCCAAGTTTTACGGATTCTCCGATTATCGATTTTCCGTTGTTTATCCTGGTTGCCATTTCTGACGGGACAAGACATACTTTCCTGTGCCCGTCCATATCAATCCTGTTGAGGAGGCGACCTTCCGTCGCTTTCAGACCGTCCGTCTCCATAAACCCGAGATCGTAGGCCGCAGTATATGAATCGTGGGGAATGGAATTGAAAATAAGCTTGAAATCACGTGTCGGGCCGAGTGCTCCGGAAATCTTTACGCCCGGGACTCTCTTCAACTGTTCAACGTCGCTGTACCTCATGTTCCACCATCTTCCGGTCTTCATTCCCTTATAAGGTATTGATGTCTGCTGGGAGAACATGAAAACGGTATTTGACGCGCTGTCACCCAGCTCGCCGAGGACAATTCCCGACATTCCGATTCCGACACCGAGGAGCAGTACAAGCATGAAGGTGCCCCATACGACTCCAAGGGCAGTGAATATGCTTCTGCGCCTGTTCCTGCCGAGACTCTGGAATATTTCATTCCACCATTCTATGTCGAATATCCCTTTCATTACAAAATCTATAAGGAATCCCTTAAAGCCTCGATTGTTTTAACCTTTGCTGCTTTTCTGGCAGGAATGTATCCTGCAATCACTCCGGCTGTGACGAGGACCAGAGTGGCACTGAATACTATAGATATATCCAATGTCGGATTTTTGAAAAAAGTTATGCTGCTGAAGAAATCATCCGCTTCAGCGGCGGATTCGGCTGCCGCAGTCAGATAATTGTTTACGGCTTCCATGACTCCTACTCCTGCGCACATACCGATATATCCGAACAGTGCAGTGATGACTACGGCTTCCGCAAGAATCATCATTACAACGGAAGCCGGCGATGCCCCCAATGCTTTTCTGATTCCTATTTCGGATGTCCTTTCACGTACGGTAACGAGCATTATGTTTGCAACGCCGACTATCCCGGCCATAAGGGTTCCGATGCCTATCAGCCATATGAAGAGTTTCAGGGCTCTGGTAACAGTCATCATCGATTTGTAGCCTTCCATGTTGTTCCAAATATAGAATACCGACCTGTCGTCAGGGGAAAAATTGTATTTGCTGCACATTTTTTTCCGCAATTCAGACTCGAATACCGGAATGTCCTTTTCCGAAATATTGTCCTGGAATACGAAATCGGCTCTGCTCAGTTTTTCATCTCCTTTCGCATATAGGAGCTGTCCTGTGGACAGTGGAATGTTGACATTCGGCCAGGTCTCGAATTTTTCCGTTCTGGTTACTCCCACAATCCTGAACGGAATGTCTCCGAGCATCATAGTTTCACCTACGGGGTTCCTGCCGTTGAACAATACCCTTACTATGTTTTCGTCTACGACGGCAACTTTTCTTTTCGTTTTTATGTCCATGTCATTGACATATCTGCCGTAAAGCATTTCAACTCCCGCTATTTCAGCAATTTTAGGCGTTATGCCGTTGATTCCCGTTGTGATTGTCATGGAACCGTATTTTGCTGTCTGGCTGTTGAACCATGAAACCGCGCTTATATCAGATATGTAATAGCTGAAATTTTCCAGTATCATATCGAGGTCTTCATTCTGCATCTGGACCTGGCGGTATCTGTTGAATCCGTTGTAGCTGATTGTGGTATAGCCCCCGATTATTGTACCGCTGTTTATCATCTGGCTCCCGAAATTGGAAAGAAGGCCGTTCATCAGACCGTTTCCGGAACCGAGAAGGACGACAAGCATAAAGATTCCCCACGCGACCGAAAATCCAGTCAGCGCAGTTCTCAGCTTGTTTAGCCTCATCGATTCGAATATTTCACTGAAAAGTTCCCTCATTATTCATTGCAGATGATTCCGTCCTTGATATGTATTATGCGGTCAGTCTGCTCCGCGATTCCTTTTTCATGGGTGACACATATGATTGTCATTCCGAATTCCTTGTTGACCTGACGCAGCAGGTCCATCACTTCCTGCGATGTAGTGCTGTCCAAAGCTCCGGTAGGTTCATCGGCCAGAATCAGTTTCGGCTGCGTTATAAGCGCCCTGGCTATCGCGACTCTTTGCTTTTGTCCTCCGGACATTTCGTTGGGCCTGTGGCCGGCCCAGTCCCGGAGTCCGAGACGGTCCAGAAACTCCATCGCCATCTCGTTTCTCTTGCGTCTTCTGTAGCCTTTATAATAGAGCGGCAGAGCTACGTTTTCCAGCGCCGTCTTGTAGCCGATCAGGTTGAATGACTGGAAGATGAAGCCGATCATCTCGTTTCTTGTCGCAGCAGCCTGAGTCTCTGTCAAGTCCTTGATCAGACGTCCTGCCAGATGGTAAGATCCTTCATCATAGTTGTCAAGTATGCCAAGAATATTCAGAAGTGTGGATTTGCCTGAACCGGATGCTCCCATGATGGATAGGAACTCCCCGTCTTCTACATAGAGATCAATGCCCTTCAGAACATGGAGGGAGGTTCCGTTAAAGTATGTTTTATGGAGATTTTCTATTTCTACCATATCGGAGTTTCTATTAATGTTAAGTCCGTTGCATGTATGAACAAGGAGCCACAAAGATATGATATTAAATGATAAAAAACAAGATAATTCCGGACATAATCGGAAAGCTGAACTCCTTCCAGAACTCCTTCGTGACTCCTTCGTTCCAGCCGGCAAACTGTCGAGGATGCCCCCCTGAAGTCGCGCTGCTGAAGGCGTGACCTGACAGCGACTTCCTGTGGCGTGTTACTGAAACCGGAGCACTGCCGTCTGTTAATTGACGGCGATTCCTATCATCAGGCTTCTGAGTGTGACTTACTGAGCACTGCTTAGTGACAACTGGCAAGCTAAAGCCGTACTTCCTTTATACAATACGCCATCCCAGAGACACCTGCCTGCCGGAGTCCAACGGTCGGGCAGCAAGTCGTGGTACGCATCCTCAGATGCGGTTCTTAGACGATATTGATAAATTAGCGGAGCTGTTTTGGAATATTGAATGTTCCAAAACAGCTCCGAAATAAACTTGACACAGTTTAGTTTACACTACCTGGAGTTGTCTTATTGCCTTTGTCCCAGCTCGCTGTCAATCATGTGCAGACCCAGCTCTCCGTAATTTTTTATTTTTGAAACTATCGACGCGGCGGTTGCTTCTTCCTCCACCTGCTCTCTCACGAATCCCCAAAGGAAATCCTGGGATGCCTTGTCCTTTTCCGATGATGCTATATCCACCAGATTGTCAATCAGTGCTGATACATGGCATTCATGCTTATAAACATGTTCGAAAACGTCAGCAACGCTTCCCCATCCTTCCGGCACGGTATCTATCATTCCTATTTTTGCCCTGCCGCCTCTCTTGATGATGTAGTCTGCCATTGTCATGGCATGTTCTTTTTCTTCTGCAGCCTGGAGCTCAAGCCAGTGCGCACATCCGTCCCATCCTTCTGCCTTCAGATAAAGAGACATCTGAAGGTACAGGTTCGAAGACCAAAGTTCTGCGATTATCTGATCATTGATCGCTTGTACAAGTTTTTCTGTCATCATAGCAATTTGTTTTTAATTTTTAATGATTCAAAATTAAAAAAGAATTCCGACTTATTTGACACGGCTAGAAAATATCGTTGTTTTTCTGCGCTTCATCATTTTGAGGCTTGTTTTCACGGTGAGGCGCTCCTTTTCTGTCATTCTTCCTCATATCTTTTCTGTCATTCCTGCCGTCCCTGCGAGGACCCTTGTCAGGACGCGGTCTGCGCTCCGGTTCGACATATCCTTCAGGCTTTTCCATGAGCACCTTTCTTGAAAGTCTCATCTTGCCCGTCTTGGAGTCTATCTCGAGAAGCTTCACTTCTATTTCATCTCCGATGCTGAGGTAGTCTTCGACCTTGTCGGTTTTTCCCCAGTTAAGTTCGGAAATATGCAGCAGGCCTTCCTTGCCGGGAAGAATTTCAACGAATGCACCGAATTCAAGGATTGAAACGACTTTTCCCTTATATATCTTTCCTACTTCAGGAACAGCACATATGCCGTTTATCCAGTTCAATGCCTTGTCCATTGATTCCTTGTTTTCACCGAATATATCTACAACACCTTCCGTTATGCCATTGGTGTTCTCTTCCGTGATGGTAACTACGGTACCGCATTCTCTCTGTATCTTCTGGATTACTTCTCCGCCCTTTCCTATGATAGCTCCTATGAATTCTCCAGGAACGCGAATCTGGATTATGCGTGGAACGAAAGGTTTGTAGTCTTCACGTGGTTCGCTGATGCACTTCATCATTTCTCCCATGATATGCATTCTGCCCTGACGTGCCTGCTCAAGAGCCTGTTCAAGGACTTCGTATGACAGACCGTCAACCTTGATATCCATCTGAGTTGCCGTGATACCGTCTTTTGTTCCGGTAACCTTGAAGTCCATGTCTCCGAGATGGTCCTCGTCCCCGAGAATATCGGAAAGTATCGCATATCTCTTGGAACCGCTTTCGGAAATCAGTCCCATGGCAATTCCTGCAACCGGTTTCTTTATCTTGACTCCGGCATCCATCAGGGCAAGGCAGCCTGCACAGACTGTCGCCATGGATGAAGAACCGTTGGATTCGAGTATGTCGGAAACGACCCTTACAGCATAAGGATTTTCAGGCGCAACTGGAATCATCGGCTTCAAAGCCCTCCATGCAAGATTTCCGTGGCCTATTTCACGGCGTCCGACACCTCTCTGGGCCTTAGCTTCTCCAGTTGAGAAAGGAGGGAAATTATAGTGAAGCACGAACTGCTCCGTTCCTTGAATAAGGACTTCGTCACGTTCCTTCATGTCCAGTTTCGTACCCAGTGTAACGGTGGAAAGCGACTGGGTTTCACCTCTGGTGAAAATGGCTGAACCGTGTGCGCACGGCAGATATCCCACTTCGCACCATATAGGCCTGATCTGTGTAGTTGTTCTGCCGTCCAGACGTATTCCCTCATCAAGGATCATGTTCCTCATGGCTGCTTTCTCTACCGCATGGTAATATCTTTCAACCATCATTGTCTTTGCTTCCCTGTCTTCTTCAGGAAGCGTCTGATAGAACTCTTCCTTCAATGCGTCGAAAGCGTCCGTCCTCTCGTGTTTTGAAGAACCGGCCTTTGCTATCGCATAGCATCTGTCATAGCAGAATGATTCTACGGCCTTGCGCAGTTCCTCGTCATTCTCTTCATGGCAATATGTACGCTTGACTGTTTTTCCGACAGCCTCGGTCAATTCCATCTGTACCTTGCAATGTTTCTTGATTTCTTCGTGTGCGAATTTGATAGCCTCGAGCATCTCGGCCTCGCTTACTTCTTTCATTTCGCCCTCAACCATCATGATGTTGTCATAGGTTGCCGCTACCATGATGTCTATGTCGGCCTTGTCCATCTCGCTGAAGTTCGGATTAATCCTCAACTGACCGTCGATACGTGCAACGCGCACTTCGGATATAGGTCCTTCGAACGGGATGTCGCTCACTGCAAGCGCTGATGATGCAGCGAGGCCTGCGAGTGCGTCCGGCTGAATGTCTTTTTCTGCTGAGATCAGATTTACGTTTACATAGACTTCAGCATGGAAATCCTCTGGAAACAGGGGCCTGAGGGCTCTGTCCACAAGCCTGGCAATAAGAATCTCATAATCGGAAGCTTTGCCCTCCCTTTTCATGAATCCTCCAGGAAATCTTCCTGCAGATGCATATTTCTCCTTGTAATCAACTTGAAGAGGCATGAAATCCACGTCCTCTTTTGCATCTTTTGCACAAGTAACTGTTGCGAGAAGCATCGTGCCTCCCATCTTCACTACGACGGCACCGTCAGCCTGTTTCGCCAGCTTGCCAGTCTCGATTTCGATTACCCTTCCGTCGGATAACTCAATTTTTTTGTTAATGATATTCATTCTACTTCATTCAACCTGCCTCCCCCTATGGGAGTTGATTAATATTGTTCCATCTTGTATACTTATATATTATATATTTATCCATGGCCTGCCGCAGGTTGATGATTTGTTAGCAGCCATGGAATTGTTGTCAGTAAAAAGGGGCAGACCCTTGCGGGATCTCCCCCTTTGCTTTTCCTGTTTCCTATTGCGGTTATCGGCGGAGGCCAAGCTCCTTGACGATATTTCTGTATCTCTCGATATCGGTTTCCTTCAAATAATCAAGGACACGACGTCTCTTACCTACGAGCTTCAACAGGGAACGACGTGTAGAGAAGTCCTTCTTGTTGTTTCTCAGATGCTCGGTAAGATGAGCGATACGGTAGGAAAATAGAGCAACTTGACTCTCAGGAGAGCCGGTGTCTTTATTAGACTTTCCGTACTTCGCGAAAATCTCTTGCTTTTTCTCAGCAGCCAAATATTCAGCCATAATGCAAAAAGATTAATAAACAGTTAATAAATATTTGAAAAAAGTAAAAAGTGGCGCAAAGGTAAAAATTTAAAGTCAATAATGCAAGCCGTATTTATTTAAAAATTAAATCAATTCAAAAATTTTGAATTTGAAAAAATATTTTATAATTTTGAAATCCGTAAGATTTTGATACGAATATGAATTTGACTTCACTACTACACCTTCTTCCCCTACAGCTAGGTCTTGTATAAGATTCTGGGTAAGGTGCCATGTTGTGACATATATGAAATAATAAGTGTAACATCAGCCTTCCAGATTCAGGGGGGCTTTTTTATTTTGACTATGGAGCAGAAATTGTATGTTTTCGACACGACCTTGAGGGACGGTGAGCAGGTCCCCGGCTGTCAGCTGAACACCATTGAGAAAATCGAACTTGCCAAATTGCTCGAAACAATGAAGGTGGACATTATCGAATGCGGTTTCCCGATATCGAGTCCGGGTGATTTCAAATCGATAGTGGAGATTTCCAAAATCATTACCGAGTCCACGATATGCGCATTGTCCCGTGCCGTTGAAAAGGATATTGATTCGGCAGCCGATGCCCTGCATTATGCGAAAAGGAAGAGGATACATACCGGAATCGGCACTTCGGACTACCATATCAAATATAAATTCAATTCTAACAGGGAGGAAATACTGGAACGTGCCGTTGCCGCCGTAAAGTATGCCAAAAAATATGTGGAGGATGTGGAGTTCTATGCAGAGGATGCGGGAAGAACTGAAAATGAATATCTTGCAAGAGTCGTGGAAGCCGTGATAAAGGCCGGGGCTACTGTCGTGAATATACCCGATACCACCGGATACTGTTTTCCGGAGGAATACGGCGCCAAGATAAAGTATCTGATTGACAATGTTCCAAATATCGACAAGGCTATAATATCCACACATTGCCATAATGATCTTGGAATGGCTACTGCTAATACTCTGGCAGGTGTCATGAACGGGGCCAGACAGGTCGAAGTCACGATGAACGGAGTCGGTGAAAGGGCCGGCAATACTGCTATGGAGGAGGTTGTCATGGCCATCAGAAGCAGAAAGGATATTCCTGTTTACACCGATGTAGTCGCAAAGCATTTTTACAAGGTATCCCATACAGTATCAACGTTGATGAGAATGCCTGTCCAGCCGAACAAGGCAATAGTCGGCAGGAATGCATTTGCACATTCTTCAGGAATACATCAGGACGGAGTCCTGAAAAACAGGGAAAGTTATGAAATCATAGATCCTGCCGATGTGGGTGTCAATGATTCGACAATAGAACTGACGGCAAGAAGCGGAAGGGCCGCCCTGAACCATCATTTCCAGAGACTGGGAATCAATCTTGCTCCTGACGTTCTCAATAGTGCGTATGAGCGTTTCCTCAAACTTGCGGACTGCAAGAAGGAAATAAATGATTCAGACCTGTTCATGATTGCCGGAGTCTCACAGGACAAGCTTGCGCAGAAAATAAGACTGAAATATCTGCAGGTTGTCTGTGGAAAGAATTCCATACCTATGGCTACCGTAAGACTCGTCATTGACGGGGAGGAGTGTACGGCCACTTCAAGCGGGAACGGACCTGTGGATGCCGCCTTCAAGGCTGTAAAAAGTCTTGTACATAGAAAAATAAATCTTGAAGAGTATCTGGTTCAGGCTATCACTAGAGGAACGGATGATGTCGGAAAGGTACATATACAGATTGAGAACAAAGGAAATATCTATTACGGATTCTCGGCAAATACCGATATCGTGACGGCATCAGTGGAGGCTTATGTGAACGCAATTTCCAAAATCCTTTAGCCATGGGAAAGACATTGTTCGACAAAGTATGGGATCTTCATGTAGTCAAGAAGATCACGGACGGTCCCGATATCCTGTATGTGGACAGGCATCTCATTCATGAAGTGACGTCTCCTCAGGCGTTCAGCGCTCTCAAAAACAGGGGAATGAAGGTGTTCAGGCCTGAACGGACTTTCGCTACATGCGACCATAATGTCCCGACATTGAATCAGGATAAACCTATAAGTGATGAATCTTCGGCCAATGCAGTCGACAGCCTGGCGGCGAATGCGCGGGAGAACGGCATAAGATATTTTCCGCTCGGGAATCCCGGCAACGGCATAGTGCATGTGATGGGGCCGGAGCAGGGGATAGTTCTCTGCGGTCAGACGATAGTCTGCGGCGACAGCCATACCGCTACACACGGCGCTTTCGGCAACATTGCTTTCGGAATAGGAACAAGTGAGGTCGAGATGGTTTTTGCTTCCCAATGCATCATGCAGTCCAAACCAAAGCAGGCAAGGATTGTCGTGAACGGAAAACTCGGGAAAAACATTACTCCCAAAGATGTGATTCTGTATATAATATCGCGTCTGGGAACGGGAGGATGTACCGGATGTTTCGTGGAGTATTCGGGTGACGTCTTTTCCGCAATGAGCATGGAGGGCAGGATGACTGTCTGCAACATGAGTATCGAGATGGGGGCGAAAGGAGGAATGATAGCACCGGACCAGACGACTTTCGACTATATTTCCGGACGGAAGTTCGCTCCCGAAGGAGAGGAGTTCGAAAAGGCCGTGTCTTTCTGGAAAACGCTGAAAACGGATGAAGATGCGGTGTTCGATCGTGAATATGTGTTCGATGCTTCTGAAATTCCTCCTATGGTCACTTACGGAACGAATCCGGGAATGGGTATGTCCGTTTTTGACCGTATACCAACGACAGCGCAGGGATGTGACGGAGAGACATTTGACAAGGCGTTGTCCTATATGGGGCTTAAGAGCGGAGAGTATATGATGGGGCATAAGGTAGACTATGTGTTCCTCGGCTCATGCACCAACGGACGTATCGAGGATTTCCGGCTGTTCGCAGAAACAGTGGGAAACCGCAGGAAGGCAGGAGATGTGGTTGTCTGGCTTGTCCCGGGCTCGAAGGAAGTAGAGAGAAAGATAGAAGAGGAAGGAATAGGAGACAGGCTCAGGGCTGCGGGATTTGAAATACGCCAGCCGGGGTGTTCGGCATGTCTTGCCATGAATTCGGACAAGATTCCAGAAGGCAAATATGCTGTTTCCACATCCAACAGAAATTTCGAAGGCAGGCAGGGGTATGGAGCGAGGACAATACTTGCAGGTCCGGTAATCGCAGCAGAGGCTGCCGTAAATGGAAAGATAAGTTTTCCGGATAACAAATGAATCAGAATGATATGGAAAAAATAGACAAGATAAAGTCTGCGGCTGTTCTCATGCCGGTTGAAAATATAGATACGGATCAGATTATTCCCGCACGTTTTCTAAAGACGACATCGAGGGATGGATTCGGAGAAAAACTGTTTTATGACTGGCGCTTCAATGCCGATGGCACTCAGAACACGTCGTGTCCGCTGAATGGGCGGCACGGCATAATTCTGGTCGCAGGAAACAATTTCGGCTGCGGTTCGAGCAGGGAGCATGCTGCGTGGGCATTGCATGATGCCGGATTCCGGGCAGTCGTGTCTACATCATTTGCAGACATATTCAAGAATAATGCATTGAACAATCAGATACTTCCAGTCGCAGTATCTCCTTCTTTTCATGCAAAAATGATGGAACGGCTGTTGGAAGAGCCGGACAAGGAAGTGGAAATAGACCTGGAGCGCCAGACTGTTTCGCTGGAAGGAGCAGGATGCGAGTCATTTGCTATCGGAGCCTACAAAAAGGAGTGTCTCATGAAAGGATATTCGGATATAGATTATCTGCTTGCCAACAAGGATGATATTCTTGCATATGAGGCCGGACATGAAAATCTTTAAGCATTAAAAATTGAAAGTATGAAAAAGAAAATAGCCATATTGCCCGGTGACGGCATCGGTCCTGAGATAATGGAAGAGACGGTAAAGGTCATAAATGCCGTAAGCGGATACAGCAGTATCGAACCCGAATTCGAATATGCCGATATCGGTGCTGTCGCGATAGACAGGACAGGTGATCCGTTTCCTGAAAAGACGTATGATATATGCATGAAGGCCGATACGATACTTTTCGGAGCAATCGGAGATCCGAAATATGACAACGATCCATCTGCAAAGGTACGTCCCGAACAGGGTTTGCTGAGGATGCGGAAATCTCTCGGATTGTTTGCCAATATCCGTCCGGTCAGTCCTTATGCTTCCCTTCTGGATTCATCGCCTTTGAAGAATGACATTGTAGAAGGTGCGGATTTCGTTGTTGTCAGAGAACTTACCGGAGGAATGTATTTCGGAGAGCCCCGCGGACGTAATGAAATGGGGGACAAGGCGTTCGATACATGTGTCTATTCAAAGTATGAGATAATGAGGGTTGCGGAAATCGCATTCGAATATGCAAGGCGTAGAAAAGGAAAGGTGACCCTTGTAGACAAGGCTAATGTCCTTGCTACATCAAGGCTGTGGCGCGAGACTGTAAAGGAACTGCATGCAGGGAAATACAGAGATGTCGAACTTGATTTTCTTTATGTAGACAATGCCGCGATGAAAATGGTTTCCGATCCGAGATTTTTCGACGTGATTCTTACGGAAAACATGTTCGGTGATATTCTCAGTGACGTGTCAGGGGTTATCAACGGATCTATAGGCCTGCTTCCGTCCGCATCACTCGGTGAAAGCCGCAGTCTTTTTGAACCGATACACGGTTCGTTCCCTCAGGGAGCGGGGAAGAATATCGCAAATCCGGTTGCTACAATCCTTTCGGCAGCAATGATGTATGAGGATGCTTTCGGAGCGGCAGCCGAGGGACGTGTTATTAGGGAGGCTTGCGCCGATGCTGTAAACTCCGGCGTATGTACCCCTGATATATTCCCGGGAAGCTCATATGGGACAAAAGAGGTGGGAGACTATATTGCAGGCAGGATACATGAAAGATGCAAGAACGCTCTATGACCCGCAGATAGGCGAGATAATCCTGGAGAAAACTACCCGCAGCCGGAGACTGTCGGTACGGATCCATCCGCTGAGAGGGGTGAGGGTATCTGTTCCGGTTACGGTTTCATATGATGAAGCCTATGCTTTCTGTCTTTTGAAAAAGGACCGGATCCTAAATGTGATTTCAAGACAGAAACGTGAACTGGAGCAGTCGGAAGTAGAAGGGAAGGCCATTACAGGACTGGGAAACGGAACCGTAGTGCGGACATTGCTTTCTGAAATAAGGTTCGAGAGAACCGACGGACCGGAGAGCGGGAAGATTGAAATTGATACAAAGCTCATTGAAGATGTGAAGAAGACAGGTAGGTTGTATCTGGATATAAATAAACCTGTTATGCTGAAGTCGGTGAAATATTCCGGCTGTGTTTATGAAGAGGATACGAAGGAACTATTTGCTATGCTGTCAGGTATACTGACAGGGATTCTGCGGACAGAGGCGAAGATAATACTCCCCAGAAAAATATCTTTGCTGGCGGAACGGTTCGGCTTTGGTTTCGGAAAACTCTTCATAAAGCATAACTTGTCAAATTGGGGCAGCTGTTCGATAAGATCCAATATAAATCTGAATCTGAATCTTGTGAGATTGCCGGAGGTTTTATGCGATTATGTGCTTCTTCATGAACTTTGTCATCTGAAGTATTACGATCATGGTGCGAATTTTCACCGGCTGCTGGAAAAAATGCTGTATGATAATTTGAAATGTCAGCTCCGTACAGGCGCTCCTTATGTTAAGGAATATTTGCAAATGAATGAAGATTCGAAACAAAAGTGGCCTCTCCAGAAAAAAATGCAATCGGAACTGAAGGCTTACAGGCTGATATGAAGCGTTTTTTAGACCTTGGAATGTTTCTGATTCTCAAATTAATTTTATAAATTTGTAATTCACGAGAAATGATAGATATGCGATGAATGTCACTGTTCACATACCGGTTGTCCTGCATTTGCCGGTCGAGATTGTTTCCATTATTCTAAGGAAGTAATCGGTGAATCCATCGGTATATGTGTAATCGCTTGTTTACCTTTGGATCAGTAAGCAGGCGAATTTTTTTGAAATAAATTTCCTATGATATGAAAGAGCTAAGGAGTAACAAAAGTACAGTTGGGCGGAGAATGGCTGGTGCAAGGGGTCTTTGGCGTGCCAACGGAATGACTGAGGACAAATTCGGAAAGCCTGTGATTGCCATTGTCAATTCTTTTACCCAGTTTGTCCCGGGACATGTACATCTGCATGAAATCGGACAGGAAATAAAGAAGGTTATAGAGGATGCAGGGTGTTTCGCTGCGGAATTCAATACCATTGCCATAGATGACGGGATTGCCATGGGACATGACGGCATGCTGTACTCCCTTCCGTCGCGCGACATGATTGCAGACAGCGTGGAATATATGTGCAATGCGCATTGCGCTGATGCGATGATCTGCATCTCGAACTGCGATAAAGTGACTCCGGGAATGCTCATGGCTGCAATGAGGCTGAATATTCCTGCGGTATTCGTTTCCGGTGGTCCTATGGAGGCCGGGAGGATAGGGAAAAATGATTACGATCTTATCGATATCATGGTCAAGGGAGCCGATACTTCTGTTCCGGATTCCGAATTGGATGAACTGGAAAGGGTCGGATGTCCTACATGCGGGTGCTGTTCCGGAATGTTTACGGCCAATTCAATGAATTGCCTGTCGGAGGCATTGGGATTGTCTTTGCCGGGAAACGGCTCTGTTCTCGCGACTCATGAACAGAGAAAACTGCTTTTCAGGAAGGGGGCGGAACTTATTGTGAAGAATGCTCTGGCTTACTATATGGATGATGATGAGTCTGTATTGCCGCGTTCAATTGCAACGAAAAAGGCTTTTGAAAATGCCATGTCGCTCGATATCGCGATGGGAGGTTCCACTAATACCGTACTTCATCTGCTTGCCATTGCCAATGAGGCCGGTGTCGATTTCACAATGGACGATATAGACAGGCTCTCCCGCAAGGTGCCGGTGTTGTGCAAAGTGGCTCCGAACAGCAGATATCATATACAGGACGTGAACAGAGCCGGTGGCGTGATGGGTATCTTAGGCGAACTCGACAGAGGAGGTTTCATAGATACTTCCGTCTCAAGGGTGGATTATCCGTCGTTGAAGGATGCTCTGGATGACAATGACATAATGCGCGGTTCGGTTTCCCCGGCTGCCATGGAAAGATACCGTTCGGCACCTTGCGGTGTCAGAAATCTGGTCCTCGGATCATTCGACGGATATTATGATGAACTTGATAGGGACAGGACAAAAGGATGCATAAGGAATGTTGCATCGGCATATTCCTCCGACGGCGGACTTGCCGTGCTTTACGGGAATATTGCCGGAGACGGATGTATCGTCAAGACAGCCGGTGTTGATTCCAGCATACTCTCCTTCAAGGGGACGGCAAGGGTCTTCGAGTCGCAGGAAGAGGCTTGCGATGGCATCCTCGGAGGAAAGGTTTCTTCCGGAGATGTAGTGGTGATTCTTTATGAGGGTCCGAAGGGAGGGCCGGGAATGCAGGAAATGCTGTATCCGACGTCATATATCAAGAGCCGTCATCTGGGGAAGGAGTGCGCCTTGATTACTGACGGACGGTTCAGCGGCGGCACATCCGGACTTTCAATAGGACATATTTCACCTGAAGCCGCTTCCGGTGGCAATGTCGCTTTGATCAAGGACGGAGACATGATAGAAATAGATATCAACAGGCGTTCCATAAATGTTCTTGTTTCCGAAGAACATTTGGCGGAAAGACGGAAGGACGAACTTGCGCGTGGAAAGGATGCCTTTACTCCTCATGGACGCGACAGGGTGGTTTCCAAGGCTTTGAAGGCCTATTCCCGCATGGTGTCATCAGCGGACAAGGGTGGAATCAGATTGGATATATAACTTAACAGACAGACATGGAAAATAAAGTTACAGGTTCGGAGGCATTGATGCTCTCCCTGATAAGGGAAGGGGCAGAGGTCCTTTTCGGATACCCGGGAGGAGCCATAATGCCTGTTTATGATGCGCTTATGAACCATTCGGACAAGTTGAGGCATATTCTTGTGCGTCACGAACAGGGTGCCGTACACGCGGCCCAGGGCTATGCCCGTTCTTCCGGCAA
Organism: uncultured Bacteroidales bacterium; assembly: GCA_949300335.1. Lineage (GTDB taxonomy): Bacteria > Bacteroidota > Bacteroidia > Bacteroidales > UBA932 > Cryptobacteroides. The sequence goes on from CASGDV010000107.1 coordinate 22,474, forward strand.
GGTGGGACTTTGCATGGTCACCGGAGGTCCCGGTGCAACGAACACCATAACCGGAATTGCAGATGCGATGCTTGACAGCACTCCTGTGATTATTATTGCAGGGCAGATTTCCACAGACCTTATAGGTACGGATGCATTTCAGGAAGTCGATTTCACGTGTGTAACCCAGCCGATTGCAAAATGGAGCTGCCAGATCAGTTCAGCGGATGACATCAGTTCCGTAGTTGCGCGTGCCTTTTTCGTGGCAAAATCGGGACGTCCTGGACCTGTCGTTCTCAGCATTACGAAGAATGCCCAGGTGGGAATGACCGAATATGTACCGTCCGCAATGGATTTCATTAGAAGTTATGACAATGATCCGGAAGTGGACATGGCGATGATAGATGAAGCTGTCAAGGCTATTGATTCCGCGAAAAAACCGTTTGTCCTGGCTGGACAGGGTATAGAATTGGGAGATGCCCAGGAAGAGTTCAGACAGTTCATAGAAAAGGCGGATCTTCCATGCGGCTGCACATTGCTCGGTTTGTCGACACTGCCTTCTTCACACAGGCTGAACATGGGTATGCTCGGCATGCACGGAAATCTCTGCACTAATGTCAAGACGAACGAGTGTGATGTCCTTATAGCCGTAGGCATGAGGTTTGACGACAGGGTTACGGGCAATGTCGATACCTATGCACGGCAGGCCAAAATCATACACCTTGACATAGACCAGTCCGAGATTGGAAAGAACGTGAAAGCCGATATTCCAGTCCTGGGCAATTGCAAGAAGACTCTGGCACTTCTGACCGAAAGAATTTCACCGGCTTCACACAGCGGGTGGATAGAAAGTTTCTCCCCATACAGGAAAGAAGAATATGACAGAGTGATAAAAAAGGAACTGTATCCGGCAGACGGTCCGCTTAATATGGGTGAGGTCGTGAATGCAGTCAGTGAGGCTACGGGCCATAATGCCGTCCTTGTCACGGATGTCGGACAGAACCAGATGATGGCTTCCAGATATTTCAAGTATTCAGGTAAAAGAAGCATAATAACTTCAGGCGGAATGGGAACCATGGGATTCGGCATACCCGCTGCCATAGGAGCCACTTACGGAAATCCGGACCGTCCCGTATGCGTGTTCACGGGAGACGGAGGGCTTCAGATGACCATTCAGGAATTCGGGACGATAATGGAGAACAGGGTCCCGGTCAAGATGATTTTGCTGAACAACAATTATCTTGGAAATGTAAGGCAGTGGCAGGAGCTTTTCTTCCACAAGAGATATTCCTTCACACATCTGGACAATCCGGATTTCCAGGTAATCGCTTCTGCTTACAGGATTCCGTCCAGACGTGTCATTGAAAGGAAGGACCTCGAGGATGCGATAAGGGAGATGCTCGACACTGACGGACCTTTCTTCCTTGAGGCCTGCGTGGCTGAGGAAGGCAACGTGATGCCTATGACTCCTCCGGGAGGATCAATAGACAATATGTTGATGGAATGTTGAATGTTATGACCATTTATTGAACGGACAGATTATGGAAGAACCGATTTTATATACCATAATAGTGCATTCCGAGAATTTTTCCGGAATACTGAACCAGGTTGCTGCCGTATTCACCAGGCTTCAGGTAAATATCGAAAGCCTCAATGTTTCGGCATCATCGATGCCTAACGTGCACAAATATACTATTACGTGCCGTACGACGCAGAAAAACATAGACAAGATAATAAAGCAAATCAACAAGAAGCTTGATGTCATCAATGCCGCATATTATCTGGACAGCCAGATATTCCAGAGCGAGATAGCGATGTTCAAGATATCGACTGACGAGTTCCAGAAAAGCGAGGATACGAGCCGTCTTCTGAGGGGATACAATACCCATATCGTGGAAGTGACTCCCGACTACCTCATCGTGGAACTGGCCGGTTCCAGCGACGACATAACCTCCTTGTTTGACGAATTGAAAAATATCGGCTGCCTCAGACAGTTCGTGAGATCCGGCAGGGTTGCTGTCACGGCCGCAAATTTCGAACCTGTAAGCACATGGCTCGCAGACAGGGAAAGAAGAAACAATTTATAATCCAATAATTGACTAAAAATTTAAGTTATGGCAAAAATGAACTTTGGCGGTGTTGAGGAAACTGTTGTTACCCGCACCGAATTTCCCCTTGAAAAAGCAAGAGAAATCCTGAAGGACGAGACTATCGCAGTAATAGGCTACGGTGTCCAGGGTCCAGGGCAGTCCCTTAATCTCAGAGACAACGGCTTCAATGTCATTGTGGGTCAGAGACAGGGCTCAAAGAGCTGGGACAAGGCTGTCGCTGACGGCTGGGTTCCTGGAGAAACCCTTTTTGATATCGAACAGGCATGTGAAAAAGCTACGATCATAGAATATCTGCTGTCCGATGCCGGACAGATTTCCGTATGGCCGGTTGTGAAGAAACACCTTACTCCGGGCAAGGCTCTGTATTTCTCACATGGCTTCGGCATTACCTATAAGGAACGTACCGGCATAGTGCCTCCTGAGGATGTGGATGTAATCCTTGTCGCTCCAAAAGGTTCCGGAACTTCACTCAGAAGACTTTTCCTCCAGGGAAAGGGTGTCAATTCGTCATTTGCAATACATCAGGATGCTACAGGCAAGGCTTATGACAGGGTGATTGCTTTGGGAATCGGAGTAGGATCAGGCTATCTGTTTGAAACGACTTTCAAACGTGAGGTATATTCGGATCTGACAGGGGAGAGAGGAACTCTAATGGGAGCCATTCAGGGTATTTTCGCCGCCCAGTATCAGGTGTTGAGGGAAAACGGGCATACTCCTTCGGAAGCTTTCAATGAAACGGTAGAGGAACTCAGCCAGAGTCTCATGCCTTTGATTTCCGAAAACGGAATGGACTGGATGTATGCAAACTGCTCGACTACGGCCCAAAGGGGAGCGCTCGACTGGTGGAAGAAATTCCGTGATGCGACTCTTCCTGTCTTCAATGAACTGTATGAAAGCGTCAAGACAGGCAATGAAGCGCAGATATCCATTGATTCCAACAGCAAGCCTGATTACAGGGAAAAACTGAATGCGGAACTCAAGGAAATGCATGACAGTGAACTCTGGAGAACCGGTGAAGTAGTAAGAAAACTTCGTCCGGAGAAGAACTGACCTATACTTTCTTGTTCTTCCATCTGCCGCTCCTGAGGTAGAGGCCGCTGAGAAGCATGAGAGTTGCGGCATATATGCTTTCTGCCGTCCAGCAGACTGCCACATCAGCCCTGATTATGCTTATGACTACCGTACAATAGGCCATATATATAATCAGGGCTATCATTTCGAGCCTGAATGCTGCTTTTGTATTTCCGGTTCCCGATACTGAATTGAAAAATATGTTTCCGGCAATGTTGAATGCATAGGATATGCACATTATTATCATTGAAGGAACTGTTGCAGAAATCAGGTCCGGTATGTCCGTATATATACTGATTATGCTTTCGGGAAATATGCAGAAGGCTGCAATTACAGCGGCAAGGATGGAGTAGGTAAGTTTAAGGACTCTTTTGATGAGGGACATCACGCTTTCGGGATGTCCCTCTCCTATTATATTGCTGACAAGTGTGCTGCATGTCGCTGAAAATGCCATAAGAACCATCCAGATCAGTCCCGATACATTTCTTACTATGTTCGATATGGCGAGCGCCCTTTCTCCGAGGTGTTCGATATACATGAAGAAGATGAACCATGTGGAAACCGACACAAAATGCTGTATCATTGTCCAGACAGATACGGAAAGCATGTTTTTCAGGACTTTCCAGTCAAAACGGGCCATTCTGTCCATTCCGTATTTGACTGTGTCGCATTTCCTTGACGTGTACGATATGAAAAACAGAAGGGATACAAGTTCCGCCAGCGAAGATCCTATTGCCGCACCTGAAATTCCAAGAGCCGGTATGCCTAATTTTCCGAAAATCAGCACCCAGTTGAAAAAAATGTTCGACAGGACCATTACTATGGAGTTCAGAGTCAAGGTTTTTGTCTGTGTGGTACCTACATAGAAAGCCCTGAACATGACGGTGGCGAATGCAAACAGAAGTCCTGGAATACGCCATCTGACATATTGCATTGATGCATCCAGTATATGTTCGGATGAAATCATCATTTTCATGATGGCGGGAGAAAACAATTCGGAAAGGAGAATTATTGCAAGTGCAAGGGCAACCAGCATGTATATTCCATGCCAGAAGATACGTCCAGTATCCGCAAAACGTTTCTCTCCGTTCCTGCGCCCGATTATTATCTGGGATCCGATGCTGAAACCGAATCCTATCATGAATATCACGAGATAGAATATGCTGCCTATGGCGGCGGCACCGAGTTCTATTTCACCTACGCGTCCCAGAAATGCGGTATCCGTCATGCCTATCATCTGCTCCATGACAAGACTGATGAGGATAGGGTAGGCTACTTTCCAAATATTTCTGTATGAATAGGTGCTGACTGTGTTGTTCATTGTCTTGTTTTCAGGATTTCCATAATCTTTTCAAGGCTTAGAGATTTGTCTACACCGAATATCCCGCTCCTCGATCTCTGAAGGCTGTCGAGGAATGCTCCGCTTCCGAGTCTTTCTCCAAGGTCTCTGGCTACGGCTCTTATATATGTGCCTTTGCTGCAGGATATTCTGATCAGCGCTCGTGGCAGAGGCGGCCCCTCATATCCGGCAATTCTGATACGGGATGAGGCTCCGTCATTTCCTGACGTGCCGTTATCCGTGTCCGGAGGTGCAGGCTTGTATTCACTGTCATAGGAAAGCAGTTCCATTTCCCGGATTCTTATTGTCGTGGTCCTTATCAGTTCGGACGCGGCATCGTCGAAAATCTTTCCGTCATGTCCGTCTTTCTGTCTGGAGTACAGTTTTCTCGCCAGTTCGTATGCGCGTATTCCGTCTACGGATTTCGCCGAGAAGAGAGGGGCGATCTGTTCCTGTTCCCCTATAAATGTTTCCAGAGCATCCCGGATATCTTTTTCCGTAATATGCCCGTATGGAAAATATCTGTCGATTTCCTTTTCCCTGTCATAAGAAGGAGTGGTTGCCCCGAATACGATGCCTGCAACATACTCCTTGTCCGATGCCTGTATCTTCTCTGCAAGCTTTGTAGCTTTCCCGATACATATGATGAGTACTCCCGTAGCCAGAGGATCAAGGGTTCCTGCATGTCCTACCTTGAGATTCTTTTTGCCGAAATGGCGTATGGCGGCATATTTTATTTTTCTTATCACATCAGCCGATGTCCATCTGTACGGCTTGTCTACCGGGATAATTATTCCTCCAGGATAATCTTCGATATCGTGTGACAGAACGGAACCTTCCGTTGCAATGCAAGGCTCCGGCACTTGTTCCGTATTCAGCTTGTCCATGGCAGTTTATTCTGACTGTCTTGTTGAAATTTTTTCTATCCTTCTTGAATGTCTTCCCCCTTCGAATTCTGTTTCCAGCCAGATGTCTATGATATGTCTGGCTTCTTCAACAGTTATGAAACGTGCGGGCATGACCAGTATGTTCGCGTTGTTGTGCTGTTTGACCAGTCTTCCTATCTCGGTGTTCCAGGCCAGTCCTGCGCGGATTCCCTGATGCTTGTTGAGGGTCATTGCCATGCCGTTCCCTGTGCCGCACATTGCTATTCCCAGATCGACCGATCCGTTTTCAACGCTTTCTGCGAGAGGGTGGGCTACATCGGGATAATCCATGCTTTCGGTGGAATCCGTTCCGAAATCCACGACTTCATATCCTTTCCCCTTGAGATAATCCTTGAGTTCGCATTTATACTCAAAACCTGCATGATCGCTGCAAATTCCTAGTTTCATACTGTCAAAATTTTAATGTTGCCTTGTGTCTTAGATGTCGGGTGATTCAGAAAAAGAGGTTTTCGCAATACCTGTCCTGGAAGTCAGGTGAAGTTTCCAATGAAACATGCCTGATGATTCCGAGCACCTTGTCAATATTTCCTGCCGAACAGTCGTATGTCATTTTCCTGCATCCAGCCAGGGCCGTATTTCCGGCCTTTATTGTCTGTGAATCAGTACAGCTCTTGATCAAACCGAGTTCGCGGGCTTTTCTGATATCGAGGTATGTTCCAAGACCTCCGGACACATAGATATGTTCCAACTGCTCCATTCCGATTCCCAATTCTTTCAGCAAAAGTTCGAATCCGGTAGAAATGGCAGCCTTTGCAAGCTGGAATTCCCTTACATCCCTGCCGTCCAGAGAAATTCCGTCCGCAATCGGCAGACATGAAATGGAGTCGTCTGCGAGATTGCCTCCGTTTTCAATCAGGCCCTTTTTCAGGAAATGATGGATTGCGTCGATGAGTCCGCTTCCGCAGATTCCGGTAGCTTTTGTTTTTCCTATGACTTCGGCGGTTCCGGTGGCCTCATCCACGTGGCATATGGCTCCGGTTATCGCTCTCATTCCGTTGGTTATGTTAACTCCTTCGAAAGCCGGTCCTGCCGCAGTGGAAGAACATACCATCCTGTCTTTGTCCCCTATGACTATTTCCCCGTTAGTCCCGAGATCAATCATTGCATTCCAATTCCCGCTTTCAGCCATGCCCAGCTGGATTATGCCTGCGAGAATGTCACTTCCCACGAAATGGCTTATGTTAGGCATGAAAATTATTTCACAGTCATTGTCCAGATTCCAGTCCAGTTCCGCCGGACGGAATTTTACCGCCTGGTTGGAAGGAGATTGGAATGGATAGGCGGACAGCGGTGCGAGGTCGAGATTACAGAATATATGGTGCATTACACTGTTGCCTACGAGGACGACTTTCCTTATGGAGGAATTGCCTGTCTCCGCAAGCAGATTGGAAATCATTCTCCCTATCTGCTTCCTGGTCTGGACAGATATTTCCTGTCTGTTGGCTTTGTCTTTTATCGAATAGGCGATACGGGAAATTATATCCGCCCCGTATTTGTTCTGAACATTGATTTCGGCCTGGGTACAGAGTGTCCTGCCGTCATTCCTGTCTATCAGTTGTGCCACAATTGTCGTGGAACCGAGATCTACGGCAATGCATAATCCGTCCTCACCTTTCAGACCGACATTGTCATTGTCCGAAAGTATAACCTGTTCCCTTTCAGGTATCATCACGGTTATGTCATCCGTGACAGTACTGTAGCAGGCCAGACGCCAGTGGTCGGTCGGAAGCCCCTTCCTTTCCAGAATTTCCCTGTGCTTTCCGGTCATTTCAATTTTTCCGGAAAGCAGTTCCACCTGACAGTTCCCGCATACTCCCTTGCCGCCGCACGGGAAGTCTATGCCGAAATCGCCTGCCGCGTCTTTCAGTGATGTGCCGTGTTCGACTTCGATTTCAATGTCTTTCGGGACAATGTGGACAACATGCTTCATAATCACGCTCCCAATTGTGCTTTAGTGTCCGAAATCCTTTTCCGAAGTTCTTTCTTGCCTATGATGGTTACAATGTCGGCTATACCGAGCCCGCTGGACGCTCCTACGAGGGCGAGCCTGAGGCAGTTCATGACCTTGCCCATAGGCCATTCGTTTCCTCTTATGAATTCTTCAAGAGGCCCTTCAAGATTCTCTTTCGTGAATTCCCCTTCAAAGGAACATATGAAGTCGGCTGTCTTGAATGCGGGGAGATAGTTTTCCTCTTTCCAGAATTTGGCCGCATCCTTTTCCGCATAAGTTTCAGGAGAAACGAAAAGGTAGGACGCTATGTCCCAGAAATCTGCCACGAACGATGCCCGCTCCTTTATCAGAGACACTATCCTTCTTACATAATCCTTTGTGAATATGTGATTTGTGAAATCGGCTCCCTGGACAGTCATTTCAGATCCTGCTGTAATCGCACATTTCGGACAGTCGACAATCTGCATGCCGTGCTGTTCAAGGACAGGAACGAAAAGTCCGGCGAGTTCATCGTCGGATTTTGTCCTCAGATATTCCTTGTTATACCATTTGGCCTTGTCCGGATTGAACCTGGCTCCTGATTTTATCACTCTTTCCAGCGAGAATGCCTTTATAAGTTCATCCATAGTGAAAAGTTCCCTGTCATCTCCCGGGTTCCAGCCGAGCATTGCAAGAAGATTCACGAAGGCTTCCGGAAAATATCCGTCTTCACGGTATCCTCTTGAAACTTCTCCTTCCGGATTTGTCCACTTCAACGGGAATACCGGGAATCCCAGCCTGTCACCGTCTCTTTTGCTTAGCTTTCCTTTACCGTCAGGCTTGAGCAGAAGTGAAAGATGTGCGAATCTCGGCTGTGTCTCCTGCCACCCGAATGCTTCATAAAGCAGATAGTGCAGAGGAAGCGACGGCAGCCATTCTTCGCCCCTTATGACTTCGGTTATCTCCATGAGATGGTCATCGACTATGTTGGCGAGATGGTATGTAGGAAGTTCATCGGCCCTTTTCCACAGAACCTTGTCATCGAGGGTGTCGGTATTGACTTCAATGTGTCCCCTTATGAGATCGTCCATCCCGACTATGCGGTTTTCCGGCATTTTGAACCTTATGGTCCAGTCATTCGTTTCTTCAAGAAGTCTTTTCCATTCGGATTCAGGCAGGGATAACGAATTCTTCAGGGATTTGCGCGTGATATGGTTGTAGATGAAGGTTTCCTTTTTGGCTTCCATCTCCACTCGTTTTGAAGCAAGTTCTTCAGCCGAGTCGAATGCATAATATGCATATCCTTTTTCTACAAGTTCCTCAGCGTATTTTCTGTACAGACCTCTTCTTTGGGATTGCCTGTACGGAGCATGAGGATGCCTTTCGGAAGGGACTTCCACTACATTTCCATCCTTGTCAACACCTTCATCGGGAATGATTCCGCACCAGTTCAATGCTTCGATTATGTATTTTTCCGCACCGGGTACGAATCGGTGCGAATCGGTATCCTCAATTCTTATGATGAAGTCTCCTCCATGCTGTTTTGCATACAGATAGTTGTACAATGCCGTCCTGACACCTCCCATGTGGAGAGGTCCGGTCGGTGATGGAGCAAATCTTACTCGGGTTCTTCTTTCCATTTTACCAAATGATTATACTGCGCGCAAAATTACAAACTGTTTCTCAAAATCCATAACTTCTTTCATGCCGCCTTTCAGGATTCCTGGTTTTCGTCCTGTTTTGACTGTCCGTGGATGCTCCTTCTTATTGCAGGGACATTTTCCATCATATTATAATTTTCTTCCTTGCATTTTATCAGCTCCGGCATGTTGTCTTCTGTATATCTGAATTTCCTTATGTTGGAAGAAGTATTGTAGCCTATCTTTATGCTTCCTACCGGTTCCGGCAATTCTATTTCTTCAGAAGGATTCCCGCTGATGCCCTGGTATTCGAAGTCCGGGTCTATCATTATGAGATTGCCGAGGTTAAGGTCCGTTATTTTGTTGAACAGGCTCATCTTGAATCCTGTGGCAATCACGGTTATATTGACCTTGTCGCCGAATTCAGGTGTTTCGTCCCATACAAGACCCCTCTTGAAGTTGTTGGCATTTCCTGTATATTCCTTGATAAGGTCATTTATCTGGTCGAGTTCCTTCATGAGAAGTCCGCTGTCGTTTTTGCCAACGGTGATGTTGATGAGAACGTTCTTTGCCGTCTTGAGATCGAAATCGTTGAGTAGAGGAGACTCGAGTGCCTGTCTTACGGCATCCTGAAGCCTGTTCCTTCCCGTACCTGTGCCGCATCCCATCAGGGCCATGCCGCTGTTCCTCATCATTGTCTGCACATCCTTGAAATCGACGTTGATGTATCCTCTTTTCTTAATGATTTCCGTTATTCCGCGCACTGCCGTAGCCAGTACTTCATCGGCTTTCGGGAAAGCGTCCTGTATGAGGAGGTCCCCGTAGAATTCGTACAGTTTCTCGTTGTTTATGAGAAGGAGGCTGTCCACATTCTTTTCAAGTTCGTGTATGCCGTCAATGGCCTTGGACAGGGATTCGTTTCCTTCATTCATGAATGGCAGAGTGACCACGGCAACTGTAAGGATTCCTTTTTTCTTTGCCATCGAGGCTATTACGGGAGCTGCTCCGGTACCTGTACCTCCTCCCATGCCGGCAGTAATGAACAGCATGTCGGTGCCGTTGTTCAGAACCTTCTCCTCGATGATTTCCTGGCTTTCCAGGGCGGCGTTCCTTCCTTCAGTAGGATTGCAGCCCGCTCCGAGTCCTTTCCCCATCTGGATCTTGACAGGCACGTTGCTGCTTTCAAGAGCCTGACGGTCGGTATTGCAGACTATGAACGTACAACCTTGGATCTTCTGATTGTACATATAGGTGACGGCATTGCAGCCGCCTCCACCGACACCGATTGCCTTTATGTTCGAATTGTCGGGAATCCAGTCGGTAGGTGCTATCAAATTGTCAACAGTATCGCTCATATCCGAATATATTATATTTTCTCGTTCTTCATATTGTTTTCAAGACCGTCGTACAGGCCTCCGGTAAATGTGCCTACCTTGTTCCATCCGGTCTGTATCTTTTTCCAGATACCTCCTTTCCGAGGCTCCTCTTTCTTCTGCTCCTTAGGCTTTTCAGGTTCCATTTTTGCGATTTCCTCTTCCGGGAACAAGGTCTTGCGTTCTGTGTCGTCGTTTTCCGTCACTGCGATATCGTCTGCCTGTGCCTGGATATTGTTGCCATTGAGTTCTATGGTAGTGCCCGGAGTAAATTTCCGGGCCTGTTCCGTGCAGTTGAGCCTCTTCTCGAATTTTGCAGACAGAATCATTCCGAGAGAAGCCGCAGCCTCGGTTTCATATATTCCGTCGCAGCCGTTTGCCGAATAAAGATGCCTCGGATATCCGGACCTTACATTATATCCTGACAATTCCTTCAGGTAGTTGCCGCAGTTCACCAGATTCGCACCGCCTCCTGTCATGACGACTCCGCTCCTGAGCTGGTCGGAGAAACCGCTCATCTGGATTTCGTACATAATTGCTTCCAGGATTTCCTTTACCCTCGCACTGATGATTTCAGACAGGTATTTTACCGGAATCTGTATCGCCTGCTCGGTGGATTTGCTGTTTATATGGATTATCTTTTCGCTCATGCTCTGCAGCTTTTCAGGCATGCAGGCTCCATATGCAAGCTTGATGTTTTCGGCAAGTTTTTCGGATATGCAGCATTCGGTCTTTATGTCCGTCGTTATCACCTTTCCGCCGAACGGTATTGCCGCATAGTGCCTCATTATGCCTCCATGGTAGACGGATACGGATGTCACTCCGGCTCCGAAATCAACGAGAGCCACACCGTTTTCCTTTTCGGATTCGGTCAGGACTGCCTTTGCAATGGCATCCGGAATGAAATATTTCCTAGCTACCGAGATTCCGAGATTGTTGAATGCCACATCGATGTTCCTTATGGCGCTTTTCTTCCCGATGAATACCTTGAAATTCCCTTCCAGCGTGCCGCTCACCATACCGCATATGTCATTTTCTGAAATCTGGAATTCCTCGGCGGTAGAAAACGACTGGGCGACGGCTCCGAACATGACTTCATGATCGGGGTCGTCAAGAGGATAATCGTCCATCGTCATGTTTTTCAAATCGTGGATTTCCTCTTCCGTAATGCTGTCCTCTTCATTGCGGCGTATTTCCCTTTGCGCTATCTCCTGTTTGACCTTGTATTTCGGCATGCCGACAACCACCTGGTTTATTTTTATGCCGAGCGTTTCTTCAGCATCCTCCAGAGCCGGTTTCAGGGCATCCGAAACCTTTTTGGGATTGAGTACGTTACTGTTCCTGATACCGTCTGACGGAGTTTCCTTGAAATAAACTATCTGTATTTCATTCTCGTCTATCCTTGCTACTGTCACGGCAAATTTCGATGTACCGAGATCTATGGCAACTATGTGTCTTTCTTCCATGGTATATGACATTTTTATTTTCTGCAAATCAGCTGGTTCTCGTATTTTACGTTTACTGTAGAATAATAGTCTTCTCCCTTTTCTGGAAGTACGGATGTGTAGTACAGTTCCATGAGTTCGAATTTCTCCTTTATCCTGTCAGGTTGTCCGAATATGAATTTTTCCTTTCCTTCCCGTGGAACCATTATTATGTCGCCGTCCCTGTCGATGGAAATCTGTACAATGTTTCTTTTCCATACGCTGCCGTTCATGTAATCCACTAGCGACATCATCTTTTTCAGCCACTTGAGTTCCTTTTCATCCTCTACTTTCCCTTTATATCCGCTGTTGGCCTTCAGCGGTATGTTTCCGTCTATTATCGGTACCAGTGACGTATAGTTTCTCTGGAGAGGGAAGAGGAAACCGTCTTCGTCGGCATAGAATCCGCCGTCGTTTTTCTGGAATCTTATGACCGGTTTCCGCTGCGAAACACGCAGGTTGAGTTTTCCGTCGCCGGTGACATAAGCTTCGCATTTCCTGACGGCACTGCGCCCGTCGATGATATTCTCGATTTTTACAAGGTTTATGCTGTCCAGACAAACTCCTTCATATTTCCCGTATTCCCTGGCAATGAATTGTCTGATGTCATTTCCGGTCACGAAACAGTTTTCGGAACTGTCCGTGATGACAATGTCCAGCCCTGTGCATGTCCTGGATGACCTTTGCACACTGCTTGCTGCAATGGTGACCACCATATACATGCAGAATACCGCCAATCCAGAAATTCTTGCGATATGTCTGACTACAGGCTTCATTTTCTTATCCTTTTTTCAAGCATTTCCGTTATCGCTTCCGTGAATCTGTCGATGTTTCCGGCACCGAATGTTGCAAGTACATCAACAGGCTCATTTTCCAGATATCCCATCAGTTCCTCTTTTTTCATCAGAATCTTGTCCGCGAGTTTAACTTTTCCGAATATGATTTCGGAAGTCACTCCCGGTATCGGTTCTTCCCTGGCAGGATATATGTCCAGAAGAATCAGTTTGTCAGCCAGACTGAGGGCATCGGCGAACCCGTCGGCGAAATCTCTGGTCCTCGTGTACAGGTGCGGCTGGAATACTGCCGTAATCCTGCGTCCCGGGAAAATTTCTCTCATGGATTTCAATGCTGCTGAAATTTCATTCGGATGGTGTGCGTAATCATCTATATATGAGCACTGCGGAGTATTCACATGTATGTCGAATCTTCTTTTTACTCCTTTGAAAGAGGCAAGCGCTGTCCTGATTTTTTCCGGAGAAACACCTGACCTTAGGGCGGCAGCTCCGGCTGCTATGCCGTTTTCAACATTGACCCATCCCGGAACTCCGACTTTGCATCCGTCGATTCTGCCTCCGGGATAATTCAGGGTGAAAGAGCAGTATCCGCAGCTGTCTATCGTTATGTCTCCGGCGTGGAAATCCGCGGAAGAATCGTCATATGAGTAAGTTAGCAGCTGGGCACCGGTATCTTTTTCTGAAATGTCAAGACCTTTCTTAACTATGAGACATCCGCTTGTCTGTGACGCGAATTCCCTGAATGCGTCCTTAAGATTGTCAATGTCCGAATATATGTCAAGGTGATCAGCATCCATCGACGTTATTACTGCTGTTTCCGGGTGGAGCTGCAGGAATGATCTGTCGAATTCATCAGCTTCCGCTACTATTATATCTGTTTTTCCCAGCAGCAGATTTGTATCGTAGTTTTTCGATATGCCACCGAGAAATGCCGAACATCCCTCTCCGCTTTCAGTGAGAATGTGGGCCAGGAGCGTGCTTGTTGTGGTTTTTCCGTGCGTACCTGCTATAGCCAGGCATTTTTGCCCTGCAGAAATCTCTCCCATTATCTTGGAGCGTTTGATTACCCTGTAACCCTTCTCTCTGACATATCTGAGTTCCATCAGGTCTTCAGGAATTGCCGGTGTATATATGACAAGCGTGTTTTCGATGTCTTTTGGAATATAATCGATATCGTCGGAATAATGGACTCCGATTCCTTCGGAAATCAGAGCGCGGGTGAGATCCGATTCCGTCTTGTCATACCCGCTGACAACTGCACCTCTGTGTTTGTAATACCGGGCGATGGCGCTCATTCCAATGCCGCCTATTCCTATGAAATATATATATCCGTATGTCGTCTTTTCCATATTCAAATTTTCCTGTCGGTTATTTTGTATACTTCGCGCGCAATGGCTTCCGCTGCATCCGTTCTGGCCATGGATGCAATGTTCTTTTCCATTCTGTCTATGGCTTCCTCATCTCTGACGAGCCTGCAAGCGGTGTCCATCAGTTTTTCGGCAGCTTCGTCATCCGTGACAAGGATTCCGGCATCCTTGTTGACCAGGGCCATTGCATTATGTCTCTGATGGTCTTCCGCAACATTCGGTGACGGAACTAGTATTGCTGCTTTGCGGGCTGCACATAATTCGGATATGGAACTTGCCCCCGATCTTGAGATGACAATATCCGCAGAAGCATATGCAAGGTCCATCCTTCCTATGAAATCCGTATGGTGAATTACGGCCGGAATCTTCCTGTCTGCAATTCCTTCCATGAAAGAGTCGGTTTCAGCCTTGTAGAATTTACCGCATTGCCATAGTATTTCCGTATTCTCTCCTCCCGGACATCCTTTAGCAATCCATGATTTCATCGCATTGTTCAAAGTCCTGCTGCCAAGGCTGCCGCCGATAATCAGCATATGCCTTCTGTCCGGATCGAGATTGTAATATTCAATGCCTGCTTTTCTTGTTTCACCGGTGACCGGAAGAATATCCTTTCTTATCGGATTCCCGGTAATCACGATTTTTTCTTCAGGAAAGAATCTTTCCATATTTTCGTAGGCTACGCATATTTTTACCGCCTTTTTCCCGAGAATCTTGTTTGTGAGTCCCGCAAAACCGTTCTGTTCCTGAATCAGTGTCGGTATACCCATGCTGTTGGCAGCCCATAAAAGGGGAGCGCTTGCATATCCTCCGACTCCAATGGCTATGTCAGGTTTGAAAGACCTTATTATCCTGCGTGCCATCATTATGCTTTTGATGACCTTGAAAGGGAGGGAAAGGTTTGAAAGCGTCAGTTTTCTCTGCAGTCCTGCAACGGGAAGCCCGGTTATCCTGTATCCGGCCGACGGTACTTTTTCCATTTCCATCCTTCCTTCGGCGCCTACGAACAGTATTTCAGTGGACGGATTCCTTCTTTTCAATTCGTCCGCTATCGAAAGTGCAGGAAAAATATGTCCTCCCGTACCTCCTCCGCTGATGATTACCCTTAATGCTCTATATTCCATTTCCTACTGGTTTTTAAGGTTTTCCGCAGTATTTGTTTCATATTCCGATTCAAAGTCATCCAGGTCGTTGAGTGATTCGTTGAGATCCTCCGGTCCTATTATCGGCTCGGCATTATCCGATTCTTTCTCTATGTTTTCCTTTGCCATCTTGCTTATCGAAAGTATTATCCCGAATGCCACGCTGAATGCAAGAAAAGAGCTCTTTCCATGACTTACCAAAGGTAAGGTCTGTCCTGTAAGAAGGCCTATGTCCGCATTTATGAACATATGCATCATTGCCTGTCCCGTAATGAGTACGGTCAGTCCTGCGACAGCCGTTTTCGCGAACTGGTTTTCGCATGAACGTACTATCAGTGACCCCCTGGCAAGCAGACTCGTATAAAGTATGACTATCAGTATACCTCCGAGCAGACCGTATTCTTCTATTATGAAACTGAACATATAATCGCTGAATATCAATGGAACGACATATTTCTGCGTACTCTGTCCCGGACCCTTTCCAAGAATTCCTCCTTCCTTTATTGCAAGTTTTGCACTTTCCGGCTGCTTTATCTTGTCCAGCACCTCCTGAAATTCGATGGTCCCCGGCTTGAGGTCTTCAATGACTTTTCTGTCGTCCTGGAGGGTAAGGCGGTTCATTGCCGTACCTATTCTCGGGAAGAAATTGCCTCCGCTTATGAAATATGCTCCGATTGCGAGGCCGAGAAACATGATGCATACTGCTCCCAAAGTCAGTATGTGCTTGAAATTCACCCCGCCGACCATTGTCGTTATGAACATTATCAGACCGATGAACAGGGAACTGGAGACACTTCCTTTGAGTATGCAGCCTAGAACGAACAATATCGGCAGGAAAATGTATATCCAGATTTTTGCCGTCCTTGATTTCATCCACCTGAAGAGCCTGTATCTTGAAGATAGTCTGTCTGCTATGGCAAACGAATCGTTCTTCAATGCATGGGTAGCCCATGAAAGATACATTACCATCAGAACTTTTACCATTTCATAGACATGGACCTGAACGCCGGCTATCCTTAATGTTCTGACTGCTCCGTTGATTTCTTCACTGCCTATGCCCAGAACGAGACAGGCCAGCAATAAGGCTGAGATAATGAAACCGAATTGCGATATCCACCTGAACACGGCTATGTAAGGTATCCAGCAGCAGAAAATGATAATAAAAAGCCCTCCGGCAACTACATACATCTGCTCCCTGAATATGTCGAGTCTCGACACGTCGTCACGCACGAGAAGGGTTGTCGAGGAGAAAATGGTGATTATGGAGAACATTATCAGCATTATGACAATCATCCATATGACCTTATCTCCCTTGATATTGTCAATGACGTTCCAGAATCCTTTTTTTTCTGCGATTATGTCTTTTTTTTCCGTCATAGATTTCTGACCGCTTCTTTGAATTGTCTGCCTCTGTCTTCATAGTTCTTGAAAAGGTCGAAGCTTGCACAGCATGGCGAGAGCAGCACTACGTCACCGGCAACAGCCAGTCCGGCAGCTATCCCGACGGCTTCTTTTGCGGAACCGGCATCATGCATGACCGGGACGATGTCTCCGAAGGCTTCATGGATTTTCCTGTTGTCTACGCCCATGCATACAATCGCCTTGACCTTTTCTCTTGCGAGGTCCTTCAATACGCTGTAGTCGTTGCCCTTGTCTGTACCTCCGACTATCCAGATAACAGGTCTTGTCTGGCATTCAAGAGCATACCATGCGGCATCTACATTTGTTGCCTTGGAATCGTTTATATAAAGCACATCCTTAATGCTAAGAACTTTTTCGAGCCTGTGCTCAACAGCCTGGAAAGTTGACAAACTTTGCCTGATTGTGTCATTGTCAATATCCATAACTTTGCCGGCAATGGCGGCAGCCATGGAATTGTATACATTGTGCTTTCCTCCCAGCGCGAGTTCCTTTATGAAAATGTCACATTCTTCATTCCTGTATTTCACTACCATCCGATCATCTTTCAGGAATGCACCTTCCTCCACTTCCGTCTTTTGTGTGAATGGAAGTTTCTTGGCCTTTACAACAATCTGGTTAAGATGGTTGATTGTTATTTCATCGTCGGAGCAGAAGATGAAACAGTCATTGCTGTCCATGTTTCTTGTAATCCTGAATTTAGCCTTGACATAGTTCTCCATCTTGTGGTCGTATCTGTCGAGGTGGTCCGGGGTTATGTTGGTTATTATGGCAATGTCGGCTTTGAAGTCGTACATGTTGTCCAGTTGGAAACTGCTGAGTTCCAGTACATATATGTCATAATGTTCAGTGGCTACCTGATATGCGTAACTTTTGCCGATATTTCCTCCGAGGCCGACGTTGAGGCCTGCCTGCTGCAGCAGATAGTAAATCAGCGATGTTGTTGTCGTCTTTCCGTTGCTTCCGGTTATGCATATCTTTTTCGCACTGTCGTATCTGCCTGCGAATTCTATTTCGGATATTATGCCGGTACCCTGTTCCCGGAGTTTACGTATTATCGGGGCGGTCTGTGGTATGCCCGGGCTTTTGATGACTTCGTCAGCATTTAGAATGAGTGATTCAGTATGACCGCCGTCTTCATACGGTATTCCCCATTCGTTCAACATGTCGACGTATTTCTGCTCTATTTTCCCCTTGTCGGACAGAAACACATCGAAACCTTTTGTCTTTGCAAGAATAGCGGATCCTGTTCCGCTTTCTCCTCCTCCTAAAATGACGATTCTTGACATATCGATTCTCTTTAACGAACTTTCAACAAGGCTATGGTCAGCACAGCCAGAATTATCCCTGAAATCCAGAATCTGGTTACAATTTTTGCTTCCGGAAGAGCTCTTCCGGGATACTGAATCAGCGCGGGGACACCTTCTTTCTGGAAATGATGGTGGATAGGTGTCATTTTGAACACCCTCCGGCCTTCTCCGTATTTACGTTTGGTATATTTGAAATAGCATCTCTGTATCATTACGGACAATGTCTCCACAAAGAAGATTCCGCACAATATCGGGAGCAGAAGCTCCTTTCTGATCAGGATTGCGCATACGCCTATTATTCCTCCTATTGCTAGACTTCCAGTGTCTCCCATGAATACAAAGGCAGGATAAGAGTTGTGCCAGAGGAAGCCTATCAGTGCTCCGACGAAAGCCGACATGAATACGGCTATTTCACCTGTCCCCGGAATATACATGATGTTCAGATATTCCGCATTCAGTATGTTGCCCGACAGATAGGCGAAGATTCCCAGTACGGTTCCCACGATTGCCGAGGTTCCGGTGGCCAGACCGTCCATCCCGTCCGTGAGATTCGTCCCGTTCGAGCAGGCTGTAATGACTATGACTATCATGACCACATATATGAACCATTTGAAATACCAGCCCAGCTTGCCTTTGAACGGAGACAATGCCTTATAGTCGAATTCATGGCTTTTGACGAAAGGAATCGTGGTTTTGGTACTCTTTATCACGTCTTCGAGTTTCCATGAACTGTTTTCCACATAAATGTCGGTGTCTATGTCTATTTCTATTTCATCCTGTGACACTATCTGTTCTTCCGACGACATGTCAGCCGGCACCTTTTCCCTGACAACAATATCGTTGTTGAAACATACCGTCAACGCTATCCCGAGCCCGAGCAGGATTTGTCCAAGGAGCTTTTTTCTTTCGCTGAGGCCGTTCTTGTCGTGTTTGAACACTTTTATGTAGTCGTCAACAAAGCCGAGACCCCCGAGCCAGACTGTGCTTATGATGAGCAGTATGATATATATGTTGGTAAGTTTTGCGAAAAGCAGTACGCCGACCAGCAGAGCCAGAATTATAATAATGCCTCCCATCGTTGGAGTCCCTTTTTTCTGAAGCTGCCCTTCGAGGCCGAGGTCCCTGATTTCCTCACCTATCTGTGCCTTCTGCAATTTACGTATTATCCTTTTCCCTGCAATCAGAGCGAAAAGCAGGGAGGCTACGCTTGCCGCCATTGCCCGGAATGACAGGTATGACAGAAGTCCGGCACCCGGAATATCGTATTCCTTCAGTAATTCGAATAAATGATATATCATTGTCAGTCTGTTATTTCAATTCCATGTCTCTGAACACCCCAAGGACAATTTCCCTTTCATCGAAATGCCTTTTTTCGGTTCCGATTATCTGATATGTTTCGTGGCCCTTCCCGGCAAGAAGGATAGTGGAACTGTCTTTGGCAGTCATTATTGCAGTCCTTATGGCTTCTTCCCTGTTTTCGATGAAAATACTTTTCGAAATGCCTTTCCTGTCCATCCCAGCCTTTATATCGTTCATGATATCCACGGTTTCTTCAAGCCTGCTGTTGTCAGAAGTGACTATGATTCTGTCGGCCATGTTCTGTGCCAGCTGTCCCATTTCAGGCCTTTTGCTTTTGTCTCTGTTCCCTCCGCATCCGAACAGGCATACCAGCTCCCTCTCCGGGGCGATTTCCCTCAATGTCTTCAGGACATTTTCCAAAGCATCCGGTGTGTGTGCATAGTCGATTACGACGGAAATGTCGCGCGGACCTCTCAGTGTTTCCAGCCTTCCCGGTGCAGATTCGAGTCTGCTCAGAGAAAGCAGGACTTCATCCTGTGATGCTCCAAGCGTGATTGCAGTAGTGTATATGGCCAGCAGGTTGTATGCATTGTGAAGTCCTATCAGCCTGCACCATATCTCATTCCCGTCTATTTTGAGCTGCATCCCGTCAAAGCTTTCTTCCATAATCCGGCAATAATGGTCAGCCAGGCCTTTGCAGGAGTATGTGATGATTTTGGCAGCCGTATTCTGTACCATGACCATTCCGTTCTTGTCATCTGCATTGGTAATGGCGAAAGCCTCGGGAGAAAGCATGTCGAAGAACATCTTCTTGCATCTCAGATATTCGGCGAATGTCTTGTGATAGTCGAGATGGTCATGGGTCAGATTCGAGAAAATTCCCGCCTTGAATTCAAGACCTGCGACTCTTTCCTGCTCCACTCCTATCGAACTGACTTCCATGAAGCAGTATTCGCAGCCTGTATCGGCCATTTCGGCAAGAAGCGAATTGATTGTTATCGGATCCGATGTCGTATTGACAGCCTCGCTGCATTTGCCGCCGACATAGTTGGCTATAGTGGAGAGAAGCCCGCACCTGTAGCCGAGTGAAGTGAACATCCTGTACAGGAGGGTGACGGTTGTCGTTTTGCCGTTGGTCCCCGTGATTCCCACAAGGTTTATCTTTTTTGAAGGATTGTCATAATAATTCGCAGCACAGATGGCAAGAGCATGTCTGGATGAACTTACCCTGACTGTCGTGACTTTTCCTGAACCGGCGGCCTTAAGCTGTTCCTCCAGTTTCTCTTCATTTTCATATACGATGGCGGCCGCTCCGTTTGCAACGGCCTTTTCGATAAAGTCATGTCCGTCAATGGAAAAACCGCTGACGGCGATGAAAAGGGATCCTTGGGTGATTTTCCGCGAATCGTTGCCGATACCGGATATTTCTATGTCCGTGTTTCCCTTGACGGATATTGCTCCGCATGATTCTATGATATTTTTCAGCTTCATCTTAACCTGATTGTTACTGTTTCACCTTTCCTGTTTTTGCTTCCTGCTGCCGGTGTCTGGGAGTATACATGTCCCATACCTTCGTAAGAACACCTGTATCCGCAGTTCTCTATGCTGTAGATAGCATCCATCAGGCCCATTCCCTTTACATCAGGGACTTCCGTGATTCCGTCGGATCCGTCCTGTATGGCGGCAGTCCGCATCTTCGGGACACTTCCCCGGCTCTTGATTTCATTGCCCCATTCATCTTTCAGGGAATATGTGTCGTTGACTATTTCCCTGAATACGGGAAGGGCATATTGCGCTCCATAGAAGTTTTTGTTTGTGAGTTTCGAGTATATGACGACTATGGTCGTATATTTCGGATCCTCGTACGGGTAGAAGCCTACAAATGTTGCCTGATGCTGCCTGCGTCCGCTGCCGTCCTTGTACACGACCTTTTTCTTGTTTCCGACTGTTGTCTCGAAAGTGATCTGTGCCGTACCGGTTTTTCCCGCAACTCCGCATTTGGCGTTTTTAAGTCCTCGTCCCGTACCATCGAGCACAACCTGTCTCAAGGCTTCCGTAAGCTTTTCCGCGGTTCTTCTCGAACAGATGGAACCGTTCAGCACCTTCGGCTTGAAACTTTCTACAATCCCTCCTTCCTTTTCTATGGATTCTACTATATAAGGCTTCATGAGCTTGCCTTTGTTAGCTATACCGTTATAGAACATCGCGATATGGAGAGGCGTTTCAAGAACGGTATATCCTATGGCTATTGAAGGAAGTGCGGTACCGCTCCACTGCGGGGATCCCGGGGACGGTATGACTGGAGACGCAAGTCCCTGGAGGTCGAAGTCGAAAGGCTCATTGAGCTTGTACTCATAAAACTTGTCAAGGAAACGTTTCGGATTGTCTTCATAATTCTGGCATACCAGATATCTGAATACATGGTTCGAGGATATTTCGAGTCCGCGTACTACTGAAATCGTATCTGTGTTCATCTCCATCAGATATTCATCCTTCATAATCTGCCCCTTGTACTTCCACTTCCCCCTGAATGTAGGGACTATCGTTTCAAGGTCAGCCTTGCCGTCTTCAATCAGGGTCATCAGTGAAGCCAGTTTGAAGACAGAACCCGGATCGCCGGCCCGTCCTATTGCATAATTGTATGTTTCTCCTACCGTATTGTCCTTGTCATTCCGCTTGATGTTGACCATTGCCCGGATTGCACCGGTATGTACGTCCATGACTATGGCGCATCCTCCTTCTATATCAGGATTTCCCTGAACCATATTCCTCAGTGACCGGTCGGCAATGTCCTGGATGTCTATGTCAAGTGTGGTACGGATGTCGTATCCGTTCTCAACCTTTACCATAGTGCTGTCATAATTCCTTATCCAGCCATGGTTGTCGGTTTCCTTCATCCATATGACACCTTCCTTCCCGTGCAGGGCATAGTTGTATTTTCCTTCGATACCGACCCTGTCGTTGGTCAGAGTATTGTTGTTTTTTACATAGCCGATGACCCTTCTTGCCAATGCTCCGTACGGATATTGTCTGGTGTCGAATTTCTCGACAATCATTCCTCCTTTGTAGCCTGGCTCGTTGAACAAAGGCAGTTGTTTCAGTTTCAGCAGGGTGCCATGGTCGATAGCCGTGCCTATCTTTACATATTTCCTGTTGTTTCTCCGCCCGCTCATTATCAGGGAATAATATCCTTCGGCGCTCCGGTCCCTGAACGTTTCCGCGAGACCTTGTGACAGTTTACGGGCCTTTTCCTGCCATTCCTTTTCCTTTTTCTTGTCTTTTTTCTTTTCAAAGACATCCTTCTGCACCGTGCAGTCCATATATATCTGGTACATCGGGGTGGAAGAAGCGAGAAGTCTTCCGTCATGAGCCAGAATGGAACCCCTTATCGGGTCTGTGGTCTGTTTCCTTACCCTTGCGCTTATATACTTTTCAAGTTTCGGATTAGGCTTATAGAACAACTGTATATATGCCAGCCTTCCGATCAGCACGACTCCCGCAAACAGAAACATGACGTACAGCCAGAACAGGAAAACTCCTGTTCCGTCTCTCTTTGGCCTGTTTATGTCATTTATTCCGCTCATTTGTCATTTCCTTATTCTGTCGGCAGGCTTCTCAGGGATGTCAACTTCCGAACCCATCTGCTTAAGCAATGTCTGGATAGTGGTTATCCTGTCGTAACTTACCAGTTCGCAATTCTTCTGGGCATGATATATTCTCAGGTCCTCGATGACTTTCTTGTTCTTTTCCATCCTGAGCATTGTCTGCTCTATTTCCAGATTGGTCCATATCAATGACCATACGAGAAAGAACAGATAGAGAATCTGCATAAAGTATCTGTCAAAGTGCAATCTGAGGAGGAATTCTCCGCGGAGTATTGCCTTTATGCTGTTCTGTGTCGCTTCCCTTATTTTTGCCGCATTCATGATTTTTCAGCTATTCTTAGTTTTGCACTTCTTGCTCTGGTGTTGTTTCTTATTTCGTCTTCTTTCGGGAGTACAGGTTTTCGGTTTACCGCTTTGAGCGGGGCTTCCGTATTCCCGTATATGTCCTTCATGACCGTCCCGTCCACATTACCCCCTCTTATGAAATTTTTCACCATCCGGTCTTCGAGCGAATGGTAGGTAATGATTACGAGTCTCCCTCCCTTATGCAGTGATTTGGCTGCTCCCGAAAGGAATTTCTCGAGGGATTTCATCTCCTGGTTCACTTCTATTCTCAGAGACTGGTATACCTTTGCCAGATATTTGTGGTCGGCGTAAGCAGGCAGTGCCTTTTCTATGGCGCTTCTCAGATCCGAAGTAGTGCTTATTGCCCGTTCCGTCCTGTATCTGCATATCAGGCCGGCGAGTTTCCTGCTGTTCTCCAGTTCGCCGTAGAGCCGGAACAGTTTTTCCAGTCCGATTTCATCATAAGTGTTCAGTATGTCAGCTGCAGTAATGTCCGAAGATGTGTTCATTCTCATGTCAAGCGGCGCATCATATCTGAACGAGAACCCTCTTTCCGCAGTGTCAAACTGGTGCGATGAAACACCGAGGTCGGCAAGTATGCCGTCTATCCCGTCGGAATATCCCTTGTACAGGATATAATTGTGGATGAAACGGAAGTTGTTATGAATCAATTCGAGGCGCGGATCATCAATGCGATTTGCAATGGCATCGCTGTCACGGTCGAAGGCGATGACCCTACCGTCCGGCGATAAGCGTGAAAGAATACCGGCGGTGTGGCCACCTCCTCCGAAAGTGGCATCGGTGTATATGCCCGATTCATTTGTTATCAGTGCTGTGATGGATTCCTCGAAGAGGACTGGGTTGTGATATTCAGACATACTGCAGACCTCCTATCTTATTTCAGACAGTGTCTCAGCAAGATTTATGTATTCTTCATTGGAAATACCGGCAGCCTCATATCTGTCTTTTGCCCATATCTCGATTTTATGGTCATTGCCGGAGAACACCATTTCCTTGTCGACACCTATCGATTCCAACATTTTTTTGGGAATGCTTATGCGTCCCAATTTCGAGTCAGGTTCGACCAAAGCCCTGTTCCGCATATATTCCCTCCAGAACATAGCGTGCTGCCTGTTGAAGAAATTAAGTTTGGACTTTACTTCTTCCGATTGTCTTTCCCATTCGGCATAGGTGTACATTTCGAGGCAGTCGGAGAAAATGTCTTTCTTTATTACAAATCTCATGTCTCCATCGGCAGGCATGAGCCCCTTGAAGGCAGACGGAAAAACCACCCTGCCCTTGTCGTCGACTCTAGCATTATATTCACCGATGAATTTGACCATAATATACTTTCACGCTATTCACCGCAAAAGTAGGAAATATTTTTCCACTTTATTCCATTTTTTTACAAATTTTTCCACAATGTTATCAACACTGCGGCTGCGGCTGATTTTTTTTCATTAGTTTTGCATCTGCGTCCGTAGATTTTACGGAACCATAAAAATATTATGAATATGAAAACAGGGATATCTTTTCAATTGTTGATATTTGCGTTATCATGTATCTGCAGTATCGTTTCATGCCGTCATGCTGAAACTGCCGAAGTGCAGCCGGAGCCTGAAAGTGTGGGAGATAGCCTGACGGATATAGGTTTCGCCCCTGATTCCCTAATATCGGTCGAGGGAAAAATAGGTAGGGGTGATTATTTTTCTTCGGTAATGGTCCGTCTCGGAATGACAGCCGAAAATGCATACGGACTTTCTCTGGCATGCGATTCTGTTTTCGATGTCAGAACTTTACGTATCGGACAGGTTTACCGTGCCTTCTATTCTCCTGACAGTACTGGGCAGAAAAAGAATCTGGAATATGTGATTTATGACAAGGACCCTGTCAACAGCATGGTTTTCAAGTGCAGGCCTCCTTTCCGTGTCTATGAAATTTCCAGACCCGTCGTCACCGAGAGGCTCTATGCAGATGTGACGATAAGTACGTCTTTGTGGAACGATATGGTAGCGGCGGGAGTCTCGTACCTGATGATACTGAATCTTTCGGACATATATGCATGGACCGTAGACTTTTTCGGTCTTCAGAAAGGAGACCGTTTCAGAGTCCTTTATGACCAGAAAGTATGCGGCGACAGGGTAATTGCAGTTGATACGATAAGATATGCAGTTTTCACACGTGGAAATGAAGATTTTCCAGCTATCATGTATAATCAGAAAGACAGCGGAAACATCTATTGGAACGACAGGGGTGAGAGCATGAGGAAAGAGTTCCTGAAAGCCCCGTTGAAATACTCCAGAATAAGTTCCGGTTTTTCCTATTCGAGAAAGCATCCAATAACGAGAAGGGTGCAGCCTCATACAGGTGTCGACTATGCTGCTCCTGCGGGGACTCCGGTGGTCTCGATCGGTGACGGTACCGTGACAGGAAGAAAATATGAGGGAGCAGGAGGCAATACGGTCAGAATCAGACATAACTCCGTGTACAGCACCGCATATCTCCATTTGTCAAGATTTGCACCGGGGCTGAAAGTCGGACAGAGGGTGCGTCAGGGAGATGTCATAGGATATGTGGGGTCTACCGGGAGGAGTACAGGTCCCCATCTGGATTTCCGGGTATGGAAAAACGGCTCTCCGATAAATCCGTTGAAAATGGAGTCCCCTCCTGCGGAACCGCTGAAAGAAGAGAACAGAGCCCTTTTCGAATCTGCAAAAATCATGTACAAGGCAGTTGCAGACAGCCTGTATGCCGAAAAAATAGCGCCCGAACTAATGGATGTTCTCTGATGACGGCTAAAGTACAGGTGCGAACAACCTGATTATCGGCTGGAATATTTTTTTGTAGAACGGACGTTTTTTCCAGGATTCCGGGGTTATTTCCGTACAAAGTTCCATGTCTTTCATGAAAATGGCCCTGTTTGCCGCCGCTATATCCCTGTCGTAGATATAGGCGTTTATCTCGTAATTGAGTTCCAGGCTTCTGTAATCCATATTGGCTGATCCGATGACAGACAGGTAATCGTCGGCCACGAGCGTTTTCGAGTGGATGAAGTTTCCCGACTTTTCGAAAATCCTTACCCCGGCTTCGAGACATTCCTGATAAAATGACCGGTTGGCAGGCGACATGTAGAACGTGTCTGATTTTTCAGGAAGCATTATCCTGACATCGCATCCTTTGAGTGCGGATGCCTTGATGGCCTGGAGCAGGGATTCCGGCGGGACGAAATAAGGTGTCTGGATATAGAGATAATCCCTGCTGTGCTGAACGGCCCATACCGCTCCCATCTGGAGTATCGGCCATTGTTTGTCCGGTTCGTCTGGCACGATTTGAATAAGCTTTCCTTTATTTCCGGATGCAGGAATTGTCCTGAAATAGCTGTTTATATCGTCGTCGATTCTTCCTCCTGACGTGATGAATGAATTCAGAAAGCTGCATTGAAGCTCTGCGACGGCATTACCTGTCAGTCTCATATGTGTGTCGCGCCATCTGAAAAAATAATCGTCTCCTATGTTCATGCCTCCTGTGTAGCCGATTTTCCCGTCGATTACAACGATTTTGCGGTGGTCCCTGTAATTGAGTTTTGCCAGAAAAAATCTTGACGGGTTTGTGAATCTCACCACTTCGACTCCCGCTTTCTTCATTTCATTGTAGTATGAAGGCCGTATGTCGATGTTGGCTATGTTTTCATGTATGAATCTGACCTTGACTCCTTCCGAGGCTTTTTTCATGAGCAGGTCCTTTATTATCCTGCTGCCCTTGTCTTTCCTGAAATAAAAATATTCGACGTGGATATGGTGCTTTGCATTTTTAATGTCTTCAATGAGTGCTTCCAGTTTTCTTTTTCCGTCGGTGATTATTTCTATTCCGTTTCCGGAAGTGACCGTCATGCCTCTTCCTCTTGACGACAGGACCGACAGTTCCCTGTATCTCTCTTCTATTTCGTTTTCGTGGGAATGTCCGAACAGAACATCCTTGACCTCACTGTTTATCTCGTTGTCAAGAATATGTATGAAATCCTTGTGCCTGGCCTGAAAGAATTCGGCTTTCCTGAAATTCAGTCCGAATATTATGTATAACAGGAGTCCGACGACGGGAATCAGGACAATCAGGAGGATCCAGGCTATTTTCCTGCCTGAATCCTGATTGTCCGTTATTATGACGGTAATGGACCCGACAATGAATATCAGACCCAGTCCCGTAACGATTAATGACAAAGCCGTCATCATTGATGATATACGAGAATATATAACAGCGATGCGAAAAGGGCACCGCATATCGGGGCAAGAACCGGAATCCAGCTGTATCCCCAGCCGCTGTCACGTTTGCCTTTTATAGGCAGGATTGCATGCGCTATTCTCGGAGGCAGGTCCCTTGCGGGATTTATTGCATAACCGGTAGCACCGCCGAGCGACATGCCTATGGCCATTATTAGCATTGTTACAGGAAAAGCTCCCATGCTGCCCATTCCTACTTCGCATACGTTGCCGCATGTTGAGAATGACAGAATGACGAAAACAAGCAGCCAGGTTCCTATGAATTCACATAAAAAATTTCTCGGTTTGTTTTCTATCGCCGGCATTGTGCAGAATACCGCAAGTTTGGATTCCGCGTCATCGGTAACATCAAAATGGTCTTTGTAGAAAGCGTAGACCAGCAGGGCTCCAGCAAAGCCTCCTGCCAGCTGTGCCAGGATATAGAATATGACATCGCTCCAGGCAAAGAGTCCTGCTGCGGCCATACCTATGGTGACGGCAGGATTCAGATGTGCTCCGGAATAAGGGCCGGCGATGAATACACCGCACATTACGGCAAATCCCCATGCCATTGTTACTACCACCCAGCCTCCGTTCTGTCCTTTGGACCTGTTCAAAGCGTTGGATGCAACTACTCCGTCTCCGAGGAGGATAAGTACCATAGTTCCGATAAATTCGAAGACGCATTTGTCAAATAATGTAAGTTCCATAATCAGACAGTTTTAATGTTTTATACGGTTTTGCCGCTCAAAGTTCTGTGTATCGCGTCCCGCCATCCTTCTTTCAGTAGTTCCGTCTGTTCGGCCGGCATTTTCGGAGCGAATCTTGATTCAGCTTCCCACTGTGTCCGGATATGGTCTGTGTTGTCCCAATAGCCTACAGCGAGACCGGCGAGATATGCTGCTCCGAGAGCCGTGGTTTCCGTAACTTTAGGACGTATGACCTCGGTTCCCAGAATATCTGCCTGGAATTGGAGGAGAAGGTTGTTTCTCGAAGCCCCTCCGTCTACCTTCAGTTCTTTCAGGTCTATGCCGCTGTCATTTTCCATGGCTTTTACTATGTCCATTGTCTGGAATGCTATGCCTTCGAGTGCGGCTCTTGCAATATGTGCCGCCGTGGTTCCACGGCTGATGCCGCATATGCATCCTTTTGCATACTGGTCCCAGTACGGTGCTCCCATTCCGGTGAGGGCCGGTACAAAGAATACGCCTCCGGTATCCGGGACGGTGTTTGCCAAGGCTTCGATTTCAGAAGATGATTTTATTATTCCAAGACCGTCCCTGAACCATTGTACTACCGAACCGGCTACGAAAATACTGCCTTCCAGAGCATAGCAGACATCATTTCCTATTTTCCATGCCACAGTGGTGAGAAGATTGTTTGATGACAGTATAGGTTTGTTTCCGCTGTTCATCAGCAGGAAACATCCTGTTCCGTAAGTATTCTTTATTGTACCCGGTTCTATGCACATCTGTCCGAACAGTGCCGCCTGCTGGTCTCCTGCAATTCCGGAAATAGGGACTTCATGGGCGAAAATTGTGGTTTTTGTATAGCCGTAGATTTCGCTGGAAGATCTTACTTCAGGCATCATGGACTCCGGTATTCCGAACATTTCGAGGAGTTCCTTGTCCCACTTGAGCTCATGGATGTTGAACAGCATAGTCCTTGACGCATTGCTGACATCGGTGACATGCACTTCTCCTCTTGTCAGCATCCATACAATCCATGAATCCACGGTGCCGAAGCGCAGCCGGCCATTTCTGGCTTTCTCTTTTGCACCAGGGACGTTCTCGAGTATCCATCTGATTTTGGTGGCGCTGAAATATGCATCGATGATGAGGCCGGTCTTCTTTCTTATGAAGTCTGTCATACCCTCGTTCTTGATTCTGTCGCAATAGTCGGAGGTCCTTCTGTCCTGCCATACTATGGCGTTGTATACCGGCTCACCTGTTTCCCCGTCCCATACTATCGTGGTTTCCCTCTGGTTTGTAATGCCGATTCCAGCAATGTTCAGACCGTTGATTCCGATTGTCGTGATTGCTTCAGCTATAACGGAAGCAAGCGATGACCATATTTCGTTGGGATTATGCTCGACCCATCCCGGTTGGGGAAAGTACTGGGTAAATTCCTTCTGGGAAGCCGAACACGGTTCCCCTTTTTCGTTGAAAACTATTGCTCTTGAACTGCTTGTTCCCTGGTCAAGAGCCAAAATGTACTTTTTCATATCACTTATCAGTTATTGTTCTTGTGTTTCTTATCATTGGCAAAGGGTTCTTGTTCAGGGCCTTGCCAGTTCGCATATGAGCGTGGCTGACGTGCATGATATCACTTTCACATCCACATATTCGCCTGCCGAATGGATGGTGTCGGGAAAAACGCACATCTTGTTGTTGCTGGCCCTTCCGCAAAGTTCTTCAGGATTTTTTCTGGACGGTCCTTCGACAAGGACTTTGAATGTCTTGCCTATATCCCTTCTGTTGCTCTCGAGACTCATCCTGTTCTGCAGGGCAATAATCTCGTTTAGCCTTTCCGTCTTCACCTCGGAAGGAACATCGTCCGGGAAATTACGTGCGGCCAGAGTTCCGGGACGTTCCGAATACTGGAACATGAATGCCGAATCGAACATCACTTCCTCCATGAGGGAAAGCGTATCCTTGTGGTCCTGTTCGGTTTCTCCGCAGAATCCGGCGATGATATCCGTTGTCAGGCCGCAGCCGGGGATTACCGAACGTATTTTCCTTACTCTCTCAAGATACCATTCCCGGGTATATTTTCTCCTCATTTTTTCAAGCATGGCATTGCTTCCCGACTGTACGGGAAGATGTATGTGTTTGCAGATGTTGTCATACAGAGCCATGGTATATATCACTTCGTCGCTTATGTCCTTGGGATGTGATGTCGAAAAACGTACGCGCAGATCTGGACTTATTTTCGCTATCATTTCAAGAAGCTGGGAAAAATTGACATTTTTTTCAGGGTTTTCCCCGTCTTTCCAGAAATAAGAGTCTACGTTCTGTCCGAGAAGGCAGATTTCCTTGTATCCGTTGTCAAACAGGTTTTCGGCCTCGTTCAGTATTGAAAAAGGATTCCTGCTCCTTTCCGCACCTCTTGTGTAAGGAACGACGCAGTAGGAGCAGACGTTGTTGCATCCCCTCATTATTGAAATGAAAGCGGATATCCCGTTCTTGTCCATGCGTACCGGGGTGATGTCGGAATAAGTTTCTTCGTGCGAAAGCAAGGTATTGATCTGAGGCTTGTCCGGCCTGATGTTTCTGATAAGTTCAGGCAGTGTCCTGTAGGAATCCGGGCCGGCGACAAGGTCTACCTCGTATCCGTCGAGCAACTTGTCTTTCAGCCTTTCAGCCATACATCCGACTATGCCTATAATTACGTTCTCCCTTTTCCGTTTCTGGAGTCTGAATTGCTCGATTCTTCCCCATATGCGCTGTTCCGCATTGTCGCGGATGGAGCATGTATTGGCTATTATGACAGAAGCCTTGTCAATGTCATCGGTAAGCGCATATCCTGCATCTTCCATTATGGATAATATAACCTCGCTGTCATTGATATTCATCTGACATCCGTAGGTCTCGATGTAAATGCCCGGTCTGGACGGATCCGTAACGGGCCGTATGTTCTTTTTATCAAAACTCATCTCTCTTCTAGTCTTGTGAAACCATTTTATGCAAAGATATGGTTTTTACCACAATTTTTATTTCTATATTTGCAAAGATGTGGTTTAATCTTGTGATTACGTATGAAGTATTTCAATTTTTCATTCGTGCTGATTGTTATGCTGTTCCTGGGAACCGCCTGTTCGGGTGTCAAGGACATACGTATGACATCCGTTAATGTCAAGTCTTTGGATATTAACGGATTCCGTGGTGTGACGGCAGGAATTGCCCTGGGTATACACAATCCTTCAGGAAGAGATTTGTCCATTACTGACATAGAAGGCACCGTATACCTGGACGGCCAGGTTCTGGGAAACTTTTCAGCTGATACCCTGATTGTCAGAAGGAAGACTTCGGATATACATGATCTGGAGGTGAAGGCTTCCTTTGACCGTTCGGCCGATACAGGAAAGATTTTTTCATCTTTCCTGTTCTCCGGTTTCGATCCGGATGATTGTACCTGTGACATTTCTTTCAAAATCAATAAGCCGGGCAAGGAAAACGGTCGCAGGTTCGCTTTAAAGGGAATTGAACTGTCTTCATTCCTGAAGGCTGCGATGTCCCGGAGATGATTAAATGTGATTTGGAAATGAAACGTAAACTTTTTATTGTTGTTGCTTTATTCTGTTTTGCCTTCCCATTTCTAGCGGCCGGACAGTCTGCGGATTTGTCCGATGAGGTGCAAGTCAGGGATTCCGTTGTATATGTTCCTGCGGCCAGGCTTGATTCCGCTTATTTCGGAAAGAATGTTTTCTATATCCTGCCGTCAAAAGCAAACGGGAATCATGCCGACGTGAGAGTATTCCAGTCCCAGTTGATTCTCAATTCAATGAAAACGCACATAGCCTCGAATTCTTCAAGAAGCATAGACGGTTACAGAATCAGGATATTTTTTGACAACAGACAGTCATCGAGGACGGAATCAGAGAATGTCGAAAAACGTTTCGCCGCGTCCTATCCTGGTATTCCTGTATACCGGAGCTATGTCAACCCGTATTTCAAGGTTACGGTAGGGGATTTCAGGACAAGGTCGGAGGCCATGGAGTTCCTTTTGACGATAAAGAATGAATTTCCGGCTTCGTTCATAGTTAAGGAGGGTATTAATTATCCTGTTGTGGACAAGACGCATGCTTTTGAGACTGATACGATAAAGGTTTCGGTACCGGTACGGCCGATTGATTAAGATAGATGAGTGAGTTATGTTGAAACAGGGACTTGAATTAAAGCAGACACAGAAGTTGTCTCCACTTCAGATCCAGACAATCAAGCTTATTGAATTGCCTACCCAGGAACTAGAGCAGCGGATCAGAAAGGAACTGGAAGAAAATCCTGTATTGGACGAAGATATGTCGAATGACAGGGAGGAGGAAGATGAAGCTCCCAGAGAAGTATCGCTGTCCGAATACAAGGAAGATGATTCCATTCCGAGTTATAAATTGAAAATCAATAATTACGGTAAAGACGAAAGACCCCAATACAATACTTTTTCAGTGAAGGAAAGTTTCACCCAGAGTCTGATGGACCAGTTGGGATTCAGAAATCTTTCCGAACACCAGTATGCAATAGCAGCTTTCATAATAGGCAGTCTTGATGATGACGGTTATCTGCGCCGTGATATCGAGAGTCTTGTTGACGACATGGCTTTCAGGGCCGGAATCGAGACCGATGGGGAGGAAGTGCTGGAAATGTTGAAGGTAATCCAGGATTTCGAGCCCGCAGGAGTCGGTGCTAGGGATCTCAGGGAGTGTCTTCTTCTGCAGATAGGAAATCTGAAGCAGACTCCGGATACTGTAAATGCTACAAGAATATTGAAGGATTATTTCACGGAGTTTACAAACAAACACTTCCAGAAGATTATATCGAAGATGGGAATCACTGAGGATGAGATGAAGGCCGCCCTTTCCAAGATTCTCAAGTTGAATCCCTCTCCGGGAGGACAGATAGACGATTCATACAATGACCAGGCCCAGCAGATTGTTCCGGATTTTGTCCTTAATCTTGAAAACGGGGAACTGGTATTGACAATGCCAAGATTCTCGATACCGGAATTGAAGGTGAATAAAAAATATGCCGGCATACTGATGGAGGCCGCCAATTCTTCGGAACGCGAAAAGAAGGAGGCCGCCGCATTTGTTAAGAAGAAACTGGATTCAGCAAAATGGTTTGTCGAGGCTGTCAAACAGAGGCACAATACTTTGGAGTGTACCATGCGCGCAATCATCGACTATCAGAAGGAATACTTCATGGACGGTGATGAAACCCATCTGAAACCTATGGTCCTGAAAGATATTGCCGAAAAGACGGGTTTCGACATATCGACCATATCAAGAGTCGTCAACAGCAAGTATATAGAAACCCATTTCGGAATATATTCCCTGAAATATTTCTTTTCCGAAGGTCTGGAAAATCAGGATGGGGAAGAAGTATCGACCCGTGAACTCAAAAAGGCGCTCCAGGATTGCGTGGATTCGGAAAACAAGAGGAAGCCTTACACGGATGACCAGCTCGTTGAGGAAATGAACAAGAAGGGCTACAAGGTTGCCAGAAGAACTATTGCTAAATACAGAGACCAGCTGAACATACCTAAGGCGCGCCTCAGAAAGGAATTATAGCCTGATATATCATCATATCTTTTCCCCATATGCAAGGTCCCCGGCATCTCCGAGACCCGGCACTATGTACGAATGACTTGTGAGTTCTTCGTCGATTGCGGCTACCCACAGGCTGACTTTGTCTCCAGGAAGGTGCTTCTTTATATATTCCACAGCATAGAAACTGGATATCGGGCATACAATATGTGTGTAGTCCGGCTCTCCGTCTTCAAGAAGACGGTTGTACGTCACCTCCAGGGAAGCACCTGTAGCCAGCATAGTATCGGCAAGAATCAAGGTTTTTCCGGTCAGGTCCGGCGAACTTGCATATTCTATATTGATGTGGAAATCGTCTCCTTTGTCATATTTCCGGTATGCCGCAACGAATGCACTTTGAGCATTGTCAAAAAAATTGAGTATCCCCTGATGGAGAGGGAGTCCGGCCCTGAGGATTGTGGCTATCACTAAATTGTCATCCGGTGTGCTTACGTTGGCTATACCGAGAGGGGTGACTGTCTGTTTCTGACTGTATCTGAGTTTTTTACTGATTTCGTAGGCAAAAATCTCCCCGACGCGTTCAAGATTCTTCCGAAAGCGCAGTCTGTCTTTCTGGATATCCTTGTCGCGCATCTGTGATATGAAATGATTCAGAACCGTATTGCTGTTCCCTAAATTGTATATTTCCATCGGACTTGAATTTGGATATACGGCAAAGATATTGTTATTTTTCAGCGAATCAAAAAATCTTCATTAAATTTTCTGAAGTGCTACACATTATTTATTCTTTTGACCCTATCCGGATACATCTTTCTTCCGCAAAGCTATAGTAACTGTCGGATGCGACTATGATATGGTCGAGCAATGAAATACCGAGCAGCTCTGCTGCCTTTTTAAGCCGTTCCGTTTCCCGTATGTCATTTGTACCCGGGCGCGGGTTCCCGGATGGGTGATTATGGAACAGGATTATTCCTGACGCAAGTTTTTCCAGCGCTTTTTTCAGTATAATTTTGCTGTCAATTACAGTCGAACTCAGGCCTCCTGAACTGATTCTCTCTTTGGATATCATGTGGTTGGCTCTGTTAAGGAACATAATCCAGCATTCTTCGTGCTGGAGCCCGCCCAGAAACGGAACGATTTCCGAAAATGCGGACAATGAATCCGAGATGATTTTTCTTTCCGTATTTCTTTCCTCGAAACATAGTCTTCTACCTATTTCGAAAGCTGCAGCGACAGTGATTGCCTTGTTTTCTCCAATGCCTTTTATTTCCATTATTTTTTCAATCGACATCGATGCAAGATTTTCAAGTCTGTCATTGGCGGAATGTAATAACCGGCGTGCAGTCTCCATTACATTGCATTGTCGAGTCCCCGATCTCAGGAGAATTGCAATCAATTCCGTGCTTGTCAGTGTCTTGGCTCCGGACAGACGCAGTTTCTCTCTTGGCCTGTCTTCCGGAATAAGGTCTTTCAGTTTCATGTCTTCGGCAATTGTTTCCGGGCTGTATTGCATGAAAAATGACTTACGCTTCAGATCCAGCCCGACGATTGCTGCCAAGTTATTAAAATAAAAGATGCCTCTCTTTAATTGAAAGGCATCTTTTTCCATATTTTATTGTTATTTTCCGAATCCGCGGATTCTTACTGTTCTTCAACAAAGGCAACTATTTCACCTTTGGCAACCATATCTCCCTGTTTGGTGCATACGGCTACGATTCTTCCGCTGACCGCAGGGACTATCTCTTCCATGCCATAGTAGGTCTGGACATAGCTCATCGCTTTCCCTGCGGTAACTTCAGTACCGGTAACCGGAGCGGTGGATGCATCGTCGACATCTATCTGCCATAAAATCTGGCCTTTTACCGGAGACTGTACAGGAACTGCTTTCGGATATTTCTGCGAAAGGGTATCTATGTCATATTTCGGAACTTCCACTACAGGCCTTGTTATCACAATAGGAGCACCGGCCTTTTCCTTGGCAGCTTCGAGATCCTTGTTGAACCTTTCTTTTGCAATTCCGCTCTTATAGTCCCTGTATTGCCTTTCATGCATTGCAAATTCGAACAGTTCTTCGTCATCTTCACCGAAATCCCAGCCTTCTTCGGTCATCATCTTCCTGAATTTGTCCAATTCATCAGGGAAAGCATCCTGCGGGTTGCCTTCATAGAATTCCAGACCTTTGCTCTTCGCCAGTTCGACAATTTCAGGAGCAAGTTCTCCAGGCAGTTTTCCCATTTTGCCTAAAATCATGTTCCATGTATCCTTGTCTATGGTTGTCCACCTCGGCTGCCCTTTCAGGATATTCATAAGGTTCATGAGCGCCGTATTCTTTACATATTGGCTGAACGGGGTCACCAATGGAGGATATCCTAAACGCGGCCATACATATTCCACTTCCTGGAACAGCATTACCATCAGAGTGTCGAGGGAAAGTTCCTGTTTGCCCTGGGCACGGAGCGACGCATTGATTGCACCGTGGAATCCTTTCAGATCAGCCATCATCGAACCCATCATTCCTCCCGGAAGACCGCATCCCACAAGCAGCGAACTCATGTGTGAATTGTTCGGGTCAATCCAATAGCCGAGGAATTCATCTATGAATTTCTGGGTAAGACGGCGCACTTCCATGTAAGCGTTCATGTTCAGGTCCTTTACAGTAAATCCGTCAGCTTTCAGCATTTCGCGTATGGTGATTACATCGGGATGGACCTTTCCCCAGGACAGTGGCTCTACTGCAACGTCAAGATAGTCTGCTCCGGCACGTGCGACTTCAAGCATCGATGCAGGAGAAAATCCCGGACCTGTATGCCCGTGATACTGTACCTTTATATGAGGATATTTCTTCTTGATGTTTCCGGTAAGTTTTCCGAGGAAGGTCGGCCTTCCGATTCCGGCCATATCCTTGAGGCATATTTCATCGCATCCGTATTCTACGACTTTGTCCACAATCCCCATATAGTATTCCACCGTATGAACTGGAGAGTTGGTGATTGACAGGGCAACCTGGGAAATCATTCCTCCCTTTTTGGCATATTCTACCGACAGCCTGAGGTTCCTGTGGTCGTTGAGTCCGCAGAAAGATCTGGAAATGTTTGTTCCCTGCTTGCATTTTACCTTATACATGAGCTCGCGGACATCTGCCGGAACCGGATTCATCCTGAGTGCATTCAGGCCTCTTTCCAGCATGTGGGTCTGTATTCCCACTTTGTTGAAAGGAGCAGTCCACTCCCTGACTGCCTTGTTCGGATTTTCTCCGAAAAGCAGATTGACTTGTTCGAAGGCGCCTCCGTTTGTCTCCACACGGTCAAAACATCCCATATCTATTATAGCTGGAGCAACTTCCTTCAACTGGCTTACCGTCGGAACATATTTTCCGGACGATTGCCACATATCCCTGTAGACCAGGGAGAATTTTATTTCACGTCCCATAAGCTTTGATTTATTGATAATTCAGTCAATGAATTTATATTTCAACCCGCAAATATACTAATTTCTTGCTTGCATAAAAATTTCAGGTTCTTTTCGGGCACTGAAATTCCTGAACAGGTAGTCTGTGAATGGAGTATCATATGACAGCGCATTTTGAGGACAGCTTTTCACGCAGGCGCAGCATCCGGTGCAGGTTTCAGGCTCCGCAAATGCGGTGTCTCCTTTAATCGAAATGGCTCCGACCGGGCAGACAGACTCGCATAATCCACATCCTGTGCATTTGTCTTGGGCCGTCAGCGGTGCTTGTGGAATTCTTTTTTTCAACTCCTTGTATGGCCTGTTTCCCTTTATTTTGTCCAATGGAAAAGCAAATTCTTCAGGACTGCCTGTCAAGTTATCCAAAACTGCCGCAATATCTTTTCCCAGATTCCATGCCTTTTCAAGGTCTTCCGTGTCCGGACGTCCTTCAGCTATCGGCATATTTTCCCTGCTGTACGAATGTTCTCCTACAAAAGCCGCCGCACCGATTAATCCAAAACCGTTTTCAACGAGCATGTCGGCCAGTTCGACAAGGGCATCCTCATAATCGCGGTTTCCGTACAGAACGACTGCAAATGCCATCGATCCTTTGCCATTTATGCCTTTAAGCCTTCGGGAAGCTGTTTCAGACAGCCTTCCGCCGTATACAGGGGCAGAAATTACCGCAATGCTGTCACGGATATCCGCTGCAAAATCATCGCCGGTATGTGTTAGGTCAATGGCTGCCGCTTTCAGGCCGGAAAATCTGTCTGAATTTTCCTTTATCCCAGAAATGATTGTTTTCGCAATCTTTCCGGATGTTCCGGTAGGTGAGTAGAATATAGGAGTCAGTTTCATGAGTTTTGTCGGTTTGAAACGACAAAGTTAATAAATAGTCTGCTCATTGTCTGTTTCATCCATGAGGTCTGAGATATTTTTTGAAAAACCTATTGTAACATTGCATTTTTTGTGTATCTT
>CASGDV010000108.1 GCA_949300335.1 uncultured Bacteroidales bacterium
GCATTCATGCTTGTCCGATTCTAATGTCGGCAGCAAATATGCGAAATCAATTCAAATCGACACGCGGCGTTTTCTGTTATATTTAATTATATATTAATAAGTTACAAAGGTTTGTTAAAAAATCTTTTGGACACTAGTGATGGCGATTATGAAATTACGGAATGGACTGATTCCACGATAAGCAGCAATGTATTCTATGTCGTACTTAAATCAGGTGACGGTGATGCATATTTCAAGAGTATGGAAAAAGTCTTGGTTTATGAAGACAACCTGTATGTTTTGGATGCCCTTGGAAAAAAGATAATAAAGTATGATATGGACGGCAATCCGGTGGCCGTGTTGTATAAAGAAGGCAGAGGGCCGGGTGAATATATTCATTTGGACGATTTTTGTATAGATTCATCGGGCCACATATTTACATTGGGTTGCAGCAGATCAGATTGCGGTATTGCCTGATAATGGTTTTGTATTATCCTTGTCGCCGTATAATTCAGGCAAATTTAAAGATGTTGAACTAGTCCGTTCTTCCTCTGATTTCAGCGATATGATGCCGTTGGCATATTATGATTCTCCTGTCTCGGTTGATGAAGTAATAAGTCTGCCTCTTATTTCATCATCATCTTACGGAGTTACTTATCATCGTACAGTCACTGATTACGCATACAAAATTGGATCTGGAGGTAAACTTGAGCGTCTTGCTTTTGATTTCGGCAAAAATACCGTTCCGATGGATCGACGGGAAAATCTTAGTGAAAATTTGGATTATTATTCTTCCTATATCACGCTTTTGCAATGCTATGCCGAAACTTATGACAAGATTTATGGAATGTTGTACAAATACGGAAAGGAAAATGTTTTCGTAATGGATAAGAATCGTAAACTTCTGTCAATAGCTGAGACTGCAAATCCTTTTTATGAATGTCCGGAGGATTTGCAGAGCGTAATTCCGGAATACCCTTTGGGAGTAAGTGGTAAATATTTTATAACCTGTATTTCGTATGGATATTTAGATTCGTCAAAATTGGAAAATCTTTTGGAGCGCATTGACGTGACTGAACCTGAAGATAATATGGTTTTGTGCCTATATGATATTGTTCCCAGATGATTTGTCCGAATTTTCCGCAAATCGGCATCGGTAAAGTTAGATAGTTTGTTACAAAAGAATTTGCTTTTACTCTCACTTGACCGTTGCATTTGTTGTTTTTTTTAGCTTTGTGAAAATTTGTCCCAAACTGCAGATACCTAATAACTTATAAAAAATGAAACGTTTTATTTATGTATTTCCCGCTCTGATTTTCATGTCTTTGATTCTGTTCTCCTGCAAATCCGGCAGCGATACTTCTTCCGGTGCCGATTATTCCGTAGCGATTGTTCCGGAAAAGGGAACTCTCCGTTTGTCGGAATTGTATGACAATTATGAAATGGTCAATCTTACGGGCGTTCTTGTTTCCGGTTTCGTGATGTGATTGTGCTTGACGATGTAATTGTCGTTCTGGGCACTGCCGGGAATGCGGCCGTATCATTGTTCACAAGGGAAGGTAAGTTCATCTGCCCGTTGGTACGTATCGGTCGTGGACCGGATGAAATGACGGATGTTGTGGCTGTTGCATATAATCCATATTCGGAAACCCTTGATGTACTTGGAAATATGGGAACGATGGTAAACTGCTATGATATTGCCGGAAGGACATTGAAATCGAACTTTTCCATAATGGAAACGGAAATCATGTCGGCAAGGGATTTTTGTCCGGTATCGGCAACCGAATATCTGTTCTACAAGGACTACGGTCTGCTGGAATCCCAGGAATATTTTGTATACTCTTATGACAGTGCCTCCGGAGCGGTAAAGGACCGTTTCCTCCCCATGGATAAGGAATTGGCCGAGATGTTGTCTTTCGGACAGAGCAATAACCTGTTCAGTTATGACGGCGCAGTATATTACTATGCTGCATTCGGGCATTATGTTTACTCCTATAAGGACGGCAATTTTTCCCCGTTCCTTGAATTTGCCCCAAACATGTACAGCTTTCCGGATGATCTGCTTCACGGAAAATATAACGATGTTGTCGACTTTGTGGAAAATACATGCAAGAAGTCATCATATATTTGGGCGCATATAAACATGTACCGATACGGTCGTTATATGATGTCGAGCTATACATACAAGGATGACATATATTTCAATGTCATAAATCTAAAGAACGGGAAAAGCAAGTCATATGATATGATTGAAGATGATATGGTATGGGGATTCAGTACCGGGGATTTCCGCAGCGTACTTTCGCTTGTTAGCACGGACGAGAGATATGCGGTCTATTCGGCGGAGCCTTTCGCGATAAAGGACATAATCGCAGGTAGTGACGCTTCTTCATCCGCTGTGGGAAATCCGGAAAAAGCCTGTTCGGAAAACCGTGATCTTTTGCAAAGGCTTCCGGATGATGCAAATCCGGTTCTGCTTCTCATGAGTTCCGGGAAATGATGACCTTGAGGATTTTTATGTCTGTTGTACGGGATATTATTATTTTCTGAACCGTATGACTGATGGCAAATGAAAAAGGGATGACCTGAAAGTCTTGCGGCTTGAGTCATCCCTTTTATGTTGAGATACCAAGATTCGAACTTGGACAGACAGAACCAAAATCTGTAGTGCTACCGTTACACCATATCTCAATTCCGGTGCAAAGATATTACATTTTTTTTTGCTTTCAAAATATGGACAGCAATACGTCAGAATAATCCGTATATCATGTTCCACGCAAGGAAACGTGCAAATTTTCCGATCAGCATTAGGACGATGCACAGGAACGGGCGTGCCTTGTAGAAACCGAGTGCAAGGGCGAATATGTCACCGATTACGGGAATCCAGCATGCAAGTGCGAGCCACACGCCATATCTGTCAATGTGTCTTTTCTGTTTCCTGAGAGTCTCTTCCTTTATTTTCAGGTATTTTTCAATCCATTCCCATTTCCCAAGCCATCCTATCCAATAAGTGAATACGCTTCCGCACCAATTCCCGAGGGTTCCGACTATCAGGCATCCTACCGGATCCTTTGTGGCGGCAAGTATTGCCAGATACAGTGCATCCGAACTGAATGGAAAGATGGTAGCGGCCAGAAAGGTGCCGATGAAAAGTCCTAGCAGGCCTAGGTCAGCGAACCATGACATGATCAACCGCGTTTGTTCTTGAAGAAATTCCGCATGAGGTCGGAACATTCGTCTTCCAGTATCCCGCCCGTGACAGTCGTTTTCGGATGCAGCAGCGTAGGGCTGTATAGTGTGAATCCTCTCTTCGGATCATGGCATCCGTAAACTACCCTTCCTATCTGAGACCAGGCAAGGGCTCCGGCACACATCGGGCATGGTTCGACAGTCACATATATGGTGCAGTCTGTCAGATATTTTCCTCCCATGGCTCCGGTCGCGGCGGTCACCGCTATCATTTCCGCATGTGCGGTTGGATCATTCAATCTTTCCGTCATGTTGCGGCCCCTGCCTATGATCCGCCCTTTCCATACGACAACAGCCCCGACCGGAACTTCGTCTTCGCTTGCTGCAAGACGGGCTTCGGCCAGGGCTTCCTTCATGTATTTTTCGTCTTCTATTCCCACTCTATTGTTGCTGGTGGTTTGGAACTTACGTCATAGACAACGCGGTTCACTCCACGGACTTTGTTTATTATGTCGTTGCTTACTTTCGCCAGAAAATCATAAGGAAGTCGTACCCAGTCGGCAGTCATTCCGTCAGTGGAAATGACGGCTCTGAGCGCGACAGTATTTTCATATGTCCTTTCGTCACCCATCACTCCGACGCTCTTTGTAGGGAGCAATATCACTCCTGCCTGCCATATGGCATCATACAGGGTTGCTGCGTTCATGGTTGGGTCAGAAGCGGAACGGACATATTCAGCACCTTCCCCGGCAAGTGCTTCCACGGCAGCCTTGTTGCCGTCAAGCCTGTATGCCTTGAGTCCTTTGATGAAAATGTCGTCTGCCTCCCTGAGTATTCCGAGTTTTTCTTCAGTGACATCCCCCAGAATCCTGATTCCGAGAGACGGTCCGGGGAACGGATGTCTGCCGATAAGTTCGTCCTTGATTCCGAGAGCCCTTCCGACTCTTCTGACTTCATCCTTGAAAAGTGATCTCAGAGGTTCGACGATTTTGAGATTCATCTTCTCCGGCAGTCCTCCTACATTGTGATGTGATTTTATCGTTGAGGATGGGCCGTTTACGGAAGCGGATTCGATGACATCGGGATATATGGTCCCCTGTGCCAGCCATTTCGCATTTTCAATCCTTTTGGCATATTTGTCGAATGTCTCGATGAAGAGCCTTCCTATTATTTTCCTTTTCTGTTCCGGTTCGGTCACTCCGGCCAGTTCGCTTATGAATTCCTTCGATGCGTCGGCCCCGATCACATTCAGTCCCATGTCCTGATATGAAGACAGGACTTCTTCGAATTCGTTTTTGCGCAGCAGACCGTTATTCACGAAGATGCATGCCAGCTGGTGTCCTATTGCCTTGTTCAGCAATACGGCAGCAACAGTCGAGTCGACGCCTCCGCTCAATCCTAGGATCACCTGGTCGTCTCCAATCTTGTTTTTCAGTTCTGCCACCGTGGTATCTATGAAGGATGCAGGTGTCCAGTCGCCTTTGCAGCCGCATATTCCCAAAGCGAAATTTGCAAGAATCCTTGTCCCTTCGAGAGTATGGTATACTTCAGGATGGAACTGGACTGCATATGTATCTTCTCCTTTTATATGGTATGCAGCGTTTTCAACGTCATCTGTGGAAGCGATGACCTCCGCACCTTCAGGAAGTTCGGCTATCGTGTCTCCGTGTGACATCCATACCTGCGACGGAGACTTGACTCCTTCAAGGAGGGGAGAACTGCTGTTGGTAACTTTCAACATGGCCCTTCCATATTCCCTCGCGATTGAAGGGTTTACGCTTCCTCCGTACCTGTGCGCAAGAAACTGCGCTCCGTAGCAGATGCCAAGAAGAGGCAGCTTGCCCTTGATTGCCCCGAGATCCGCCGACGGTGCCTGTTCATCCCTTACCGAAAACGGACTGCCGGAGAGTATTACGCCTTTAACGGATCCGTCGATTTCCGGAATCTTGTTGTACGGGTAGATTTCGCAGTAAACGTTGAGTTCCCTTAAACGTCTGCCAATCAGTTGGGTAACCTGCGAGCCGAAGTCAAGAATAATGATTTTTTCTGTCATGCTGTTTTTTTACTTTGCCGCAAAAATAATATAAAAACTTCATTT
The DNA here is from genome assembly GCA_949300335.1 of uncultured Bacteroidales bacterium. GTDB lineage: Bacteria > Bacteroidota > Bacteroidia > Bacteroidales > UBA932 > Cryptobacteroides. The sequence goes on from CASGDV010000108.1 coordinate 5,267, forward strand.
TAATGAGAGAATTGTCTAATTTTGCAGTCCTTTTCGGAAATATCGTATTATTTCGAAAATATCATATAATATTATAGTATGCAGGATATTAGAAACATAGCAATCATCGCCCATGTTGACCATGGAAAGACTACTTTGGTGGACCGCATGATCTATCAGGCACGTCAGGCGAGAGAGCAGGGGAAGCTGGGAGAGCTGATTCTGGATAACAATGACCTTGAAAGGGAAAGAGGTATAACCATTTTGGCGAAAAATGTATCCGTTCCTTATAAGGGTGTGAAAATAAATATAATAGATACTCCGGGCCATAGTGATTTCGGCGGGGAGGTAGAGCGGGTGCTCAATATGGCCGACGGTGTCATACTTCTTGTGGATGCTTTCGAAGGATGTATGCCTCAGACGCGTTTCGTCCTGCAAAAAGCCATCGAGATGGGCAAGAAACCCATCGTGGTGATAAACAAGGTTGACAAGCTCAACTGCCGTCCGGATGAAGTCCAGGAGGAGGTTTTCGATCTGATGTTCTCTCTCAATGCATCCGAGGACCAGCTGGATTTCAGAACCGTCTACGGAAGTGCAAAGCAGGGATGGATGTCCCTTGACTGGAGGAAACCAACAAATGACATCACGGCTTTGCTCGATACCATAATAGAGGTGATTCCCGCTCCTGCAGTGAGTGACGGAACGCCCCAGATGCTTATTTCTTCACTCGAGTATTCCCCTTATGTAGGCAGGATTGCCGTAGGCCGCGTCACGAGAGGGGAACTGAAAGCCGGAATGAATATCAGTCTTTGCAAGCGATATGATATAATACAGAAACAGAAGATCAAGGAACTGATGGTTTTCGACGGTCTCGGAAAGACAAAAGTCGATACCGTGCAGTGCGGTGATATCTGTGCCGTGGTAGGTCTTGAGGGATTTGAAATCGGAGATACTATTGCAGACTTTGAAAATCCGGAGGCGCTGCCTCCAATCTCGGTGGATGAGCCTACCATGAGCATGCTGTTCTGCATCAACAACTCCCCGTTTTTCGGACGTGAAGGCAAGTTCGTGACCTCAAGGCATCTCAAGGAACGTCTGGACAAGGAACTTGAAAAGAATCTTGCCCTTCGTGTCAAACCGGGGCCTAATGCAGATTCTTTCATTGTATACGGAAGAGGTGTCCTTCATTTGTCGGTACTGATAGAGACTATGCGCCGTGAAGGTTTCGAACTTCAGGTCGGACAGCCTAAGGTTCTGGACAAGACCATAAACGGTGTGAGATGCGAACCTATAGAGAATCTTACGATAGAGGTTCCGGAGGAGTTTGTCGGAAAGGCCATCGAGATTTCCACGAGACGCAAGGCCGCATTGATCCATATGGAAAACAGGGGAGACAGGACTCATCTGGATTTCGATATTCCTGCAAGGGGACTTATGGGGCTGAGAAGCAACCTTTTGACAGCGACCCAGGGTGAGGCTGTCGTTGCGCACAGGTTCAAGGGTTACGAGCCTTACAAGGGTGATATAGAAAGACGTACCAACGGGTCCCTCGTCTCGCTTGAAACAGGTGTTGCTGTTGCATATTCGATGGACAAGCTTCAGGACCGCGGACGTTTCTTCGTGGAACCCGGTGATGAAATTTATGCGGGGCAGGTTGTCGGAGAGCATACGAGGGAGAAGGACCTTAACATAAATATCTGCAAGACCAAGAAACTTACGAATATGAGGGCTTCCGGAAGTGATGACAAGGTGATGCTTCCTCCGCCGATCGTATTCTCTCTCGAAGAGGCACTCGAGTATATTCAGGAAGATGAACTGGTTGAGGTAACTCCTAAGTCGATGAGAATCAGGAAGATCATACTTGATGAAATAGAGAGAAAAAGAAAAAGTGGGAATTTAGATTGATAATCAAAAACTTTTTTCTTACCTTTGCAGGCTCAAATCCATTTATAGTCGGATTGTGACCTTGAAAAAGTTTGCGGCCGTATGGAAACGAATATGATAATACCGGTAAATGGATTGGCTGATGGCAGGAACAGATTCCACCGTCATGCCGGGAAAGAGTTCTTTGTCGATTTTGAAAACTCTGAGATCATTGATGCCGATATTGATGTCCGCATCGATGTGGAGAAGGTCAGAAGGGACAGGGTAGACGTCGATTGTCACATGGGCGGTTCGGTAACGGTCACGTGCGACAGATGTCTGGGAAATCTGGTGCTTCCTGTCAATGCGGATGCGGTGCTGAGTTTGCATCTCGGGAGCGTGGGGGAAACGGAAGACGGGACTTATGAGGAAGATGGAAGGGAAATCGTCAATCTGCCTGCAGCTGATACCGATTATGATATGGCCCAGATCGTTTATGACTATGTCTGCCTTTCCTTGCCTATCCAGAGATTTCATCCGGAAGGGGAGTGTGATCCAGAGGTTGCAGGACGTATTGGCCGGACTTCGGCAGAAATACAGGGTGAGAGGACAGATAATCCTTTCGCAGCGTTGAAGGGCTTGTTCCCGGACAAGGAAACAAATGAAAATTAAATAATTAAAAATATAGAACAATGGCACATCCAAAACACAAGGTCTCCAAGCAGAGACGAGACAAGAGAAGAACACATGACGTTGCTGTAGTTCCTACATTGGCTAAATGTTCAAACTGTGGTGCTACCGTAATGTATCATAGGGTCTGCCCAGAGTGCGGTTATTACAGAGGACGTCAGATAATCGCAAAGGACGCAGAGTAATTTTGAGAAATCCGGCCCTGTAGTTCAACGGATAGAATGGAAGTTTCCTAAACTTTAGATAGCAGTTCGATTCTGCTCGGGGCTACTTTCCAGAGAGTGATTGGCAAGATATCGGTCTTCCGGTCACTCTTTTTCATTTTCCTTACCAATAAGTCAGTGGTTGTACAAGTTGTATTCAGTGTACGATATGTCATTCACTCCCGGAAGCATCACTCACAGATTTTCAAACCCACGCGCACCGTCCTTTGAAGTAAGTTATTGTAAATCAATGAATTATACAAAAGTTCGATGCGCGTGGGTTGAAAATTTGGTAAGCGTCTCCGGGATGGCGTAGTGCATAATAAAAGCAGGGCCGATGACCCCAACCCACGCGCACCTCGATTTTTAGCAACTTGCTGATAATAAACGAGTTACAAGAAATCGAGATGCTCGTGACCCGTTTTTTCGGGGTCAAGAGCATCTGCCTTCGAGCCAAGTAATTGCTAATCAATTATTTACAAGGACACCCGATGCTCGTGGGTTGAAAAATTACCGGTATTGTAAGGACGTTTACTGTGGGTTGAAAAGTGACCGGGCATCGGCCGAGTGCCAGTGGGAGAATACATTTTCAGAGTCAACGTATGCGCTCGTGTTGAAAAACACTGTGGGCAGAAGCACCGATGTGCGCAGGTTGAAAATGACAGGGTGCCCTGCCAGGCGCCATCGGAAAATACCTTCTTAGTGTCAATGATATGTGTCAATGATATGTGTCAATGGTGCGTGTCAATGGTGCGTGTTAATGGTGCGTGTTAATGCTGCATGTGAATTGTGTGCGTCAATGGTGTGCGGCAAAGGTGTCTGGCTATGATATGTGGAGATGGTATGGTGTAATGATATGCAGCAATGGAGTATGGATATTGACATGCGGGTGAGATTGAAAAGGTGACGTCTTGCACGAAAGGCAAAAAATGACGATATTTGCAGCTTGTAAATGTTAACGGTTATGAAAAGAGTAATTGCGACGCCAAATGCGCCGAAAGCTGTGGGGCCATATTCTCAGGCAATAGAAGCAAACGGAACACTTTATATTTCAGGACAGATACCTGTAAATCCGAAGGATGGTTCGATACCGGGAACCATCGTGGAGCAGACGAGACAGTCACTTGAAAATGTCGGTGCGATTCTGAAGGAAGCCGGAATGGATTATGCCAATGTGGTGAAGACAACGGTTCTTCTGAACGATATCGCCGATTTTGCTGAAATGAATGCCGTATATGCCGAATTCTTTACAGGTGACAAACCTGCGAGGGCATGCTATCAGGTGGCAGCTCTGCCATTGGGCGTAAAGGTTGAGATAGAGGCTGTCGCAGTCAAATAGTTTGGGGACAACCAGTCTCATTGGGTGTGAAGTTCATTAAACGTCATTAGGAATCATGAAGCGGAAAGCATTGGCTCTCTCCCTGTTCTTTCTGGCGGTCGTGTCATCGTTCTTTCTGGCTGCCGTATCATCTGCGGCCCATGACCGGAAGTTCCGTGCCGACTGGGATATTTCCATGTATGGAACAGTTTCTACGTCAAATGTTTCTCCATTTTGGGCGGTTACAGGCAGAAACGGTATTTTTCCGACATCGGATGGTGGACTGATGACGGCTGCTGCTGATGTAGTCTATGGTCTTCCTCTGGATTTCAATCTGGTTTCCGGCTTTTCTCTCGCGGCATCAGCGGTTCCGGGAGACTGGAAGCCGATGGTCGACCGTCTTTATCTCGGAATGGGATGGAAGAATCTCAAACTGGATTTGGGAATGAGGAACAGGCCTGCTGAATTTGAAAATCTGTCTGTATCCGGCGGCAATATCATCTGGTCCGGAAATTCCAGAAATGTTCCGGGAATCAATCTTTATTCCGATTATATCCATGTGGACAGAAAACGTATTTTTGCGTTCAGGTTCAGTTTCGGTAATTATCAGATGATTGACAACAGATATGTCGAAAGACCTCTTCTGATGGAGAGGTCTCTTGATGTGAAGTTCGCTCTCGGAAGCCGTGTGGACCTTAAAATGGGAATCGGAATGTGGAGCCAGTGGGCCGGTGTGTCTCCGAAATACGGACAGCAGCCTCATGATTTTATGGATTTTATTCGTGTAGCTCTGGGCATGAGCGGAGGTTCCGATGCGACTGAAAGCGATCAGATAAACGCTTTGGGAAATCACCTCGGACGTGAGGTAATCAGGGTCGACTGGAAGGCTGACGATTTTACCATGTCGTTCCAGCATGATATCCCGTTTGACGATGGTTCAGGAATGGGTTTCCAGAATTTCCCGGACGGTATAAATACGGTACTGTTCTCATTCAACAGGAAAAACAGGTGGGTTTCCGACATCTTGTATGAATTCGTGTTCACGAAAAGTCAGTCAGGAGCATTGCATGACAGGCCTGCGAAGGATGGAGAGAAGCCTGATTTGGAAAACGGACATGTCGTTTTGGGAGGAAATGACAACTATTTCAATAACGGGGAATACAAGACGGCCTGGACATATTACGGAAGGACAATAGGCATACCTCTTTTTACTCCGGCAAAGCCCGGTGAGGACGGTGTGGTTTACGGTGTTGTGAACAACAGGGTGGTAGCACATCATTTCGGTATGAAAGGAATGGTGGCCAGAAAGATACCTTACAGGTTTCTTTTTACCTACAGCAGGAATTTCGGCTGTTATTATCAGCGTGAAGATAGATTCAAGTCCGTACCGGAGCAGTTTTCCGTTGCTCTTGAGGGTGAACTGCCAAGGGTGCACAAGCATTTCCCGGTCGCTGTCGGACTGGGACTTTATGCTGATTGGGGCCGTCTGCTGCCGGAATCTTATGGTATGACCTTGAGACTTTCATATGCCGGTTCCTGTAAATCGAAAAGATAAGGATGGATAGAAAAACAATCATAACATGCATTGTTGCCATTGCGGTTCTTCTGACAGGAGTGGTAGTGGCTGTCGTGTTTCTTTACTCGGGCCTTGACAGGAAAAATTCCGGGAACAGGGAACTTCTTTCCGACGGACGTTTCCGCCTGATGCATGCCGTTCCTTCCGATGCATTGCTGGTAATGAGGTTTTCAGACATGCAGTCGGCGGCGGATGTACTGGCTGATTCCAGCTCATTTTCCTATAATCTTTCCGGAAGAAACGTCAAGAACAGGTTTTCAGCCTTCATGGTTTCTCTCAGGAAAGGAAAAAATCCGTTGAAACCTTCGGAAACTGTGATATCCCTGCATTATAACGGCGATCTTGCTCCGCTGATGATTCTGGATGCAGGAAGGGCGGATGAAACACCTTCCAGGTCGGCTGAAGAATTCATGACCATGGCAGTTGAGGCCGGTTTGTATGCGGAATATCTGAATTGCGGGGAATGTGCCGCTAATGATTATCTCAGGAAAAGGGGACTTGTTATTGTGTCTTCTTCCGATGTTCTGGTCAAATCGTCACAAAGACACATTTCGGAAGGAATTTCAGTCATGGATTCGGAAGGATTTGCTGAAGTTGCGGGTACGGTCCAGGGGAGCAGCATGGTTTTCGTTTCCAACAGGAATATCGGAAAGATAATGAACAGGATAATGCCGCGCAAATATGCTTCATATTCGGATTTTCTGAAGAGAACAGGGCACTGGACGGCAATGACGGTAGATGAATCATCGGGAAAATCCTTTTCCTTGAGCGGATTCATGTCATGTGCCGATTCGAATTCGGATTTTCAGAATGTTTTCGAAGGCATGGCTCCTTCTGCGGTGAAGATAGCCGGTGTTCTTCCTTCCCGTACGATATTTTTCACTTCTCTGCCGGTTGCTGACGCGAAAGCGTATATCGATGCATACGAGAAATTCTCGGATGCTAAGGGAGGACTCGGAAAATTCCTGTCGAAAAGGGATGAACTGGCAAAGGCTGCCGGTATATCGCCCAAGAAGTGGGCGGAGGCTTTGAATATTGATGAAATCGGTTATGCCGCCTTCGATTCCGGGGCTTCTGTTTATGAATTGTCATGTTTTCATGTCCGGGAAACATCTCTGGATGCAATGTTTCCTGAAATCGGAAAGATCAAGGATTACAAACCTGCAGTACATGATTTCAAATATTCCGGTTTCATGGAAAGTCTGTTCGGGAAACTGTTCGGTCTGAAAGACCAGTCATGTTATACGTATACGGACGGTTGGATAGTGTCAGGAAGCCGCGAGTCTGTTGAGAAATTCATTGAAGAGAATGCCTCTGGGAAGTCATTGAAGACTTATCTCACCGACACTGGACTTTATGACAGGCTTTTTTCAAAATCGGTATATGTCAGGTCTTATTTTTCAATAAAGGATGCCGGCAGTTTTCTTGAAACATTCTTCAAAAAGGATTATGCGGATGCATTGAAGGAGGCTTTATACGGTTATTCCGAAGCCGTGGTATCGTTTGAGATAAGGGATGACAGGAAAGCCGGGCTTGTTGACATCGATTTCATGAGGGTCAGGAATGCTCCTGTAAAACTTTCCGTTTCTGATAAGGATACCATCGTGAATGTGCCTTCCGGACCTTTCCCAGTGAAAAACTCCGGTACCGGCAGGATGAACAGATTCCTGCAGCAGGAAAATCTGTATCTTTGCCTTCAGGAGGAAAACGGCAAGGGTATCTGGGCCGTACCTTTTGACGGGAAATTGTGCGGACGTGCCGGTACTGTTGATTATTTTGCCAACGGAAAACTTCAGATTATGTTTGCATCCGGTTCTAAAATATATCTGATAGACCGTCTCGGAAGGTTTGTGAGTCCGTTTCCTCTGGATCTCGGAAAAGAAGTATTGCTGGGGCCGGACATTTATGATTTCAATGGTAAAAGGAAGTACAATATCATGGTACTTCATAAGGACAATACTGTGAGGATGTATAATCTTCAGGGAAAGGTTCCTGCACAATGGAAAGATATAACGGCACCAGAAACGATAAAGGATCTTCCGGAACGTATTGTCGCAGGAGGAAAATCATATTGGGTGGTGAGAACTTCCATCCAGACTCTTATATTCGGATTCTACGGCGGTACTCCTCTTACCGACTTCAAGGGAGACGACATGATCCGCAACGACAGTCCGGTGCTGGTCAACGGCTCGTCTGTAGAGGTTGTGGCCCATGATGGGAAAAAACGTGTAATAAAATTATAAACTTAAGATTTTTAACTGATTGTTATGGAATTCACTTCGGTAAACAAAATTTACGAGAAAAGTTTCAAGGAAAACTGGGACCGTCCCGCCTTGTCAAATTATCAGGGAGTAACCCTTCATTACAGGGATGTTGCGAGGCGTATTGCAAAAATACATATCATATATGAGAATTGCGGCCTCAAGAAAGGAGACAAAGTAGCGATATGCTCGAGGAATCAGGCAAACTGGGGAGTGTCTTTTTTGTCAGTGCTTACCTATGGAGCTGTGCCTGTGCCTATCCTTCATGAGTTCAAAGCAGGCAACATCCATCATCTTGTCAATCATTCGGAGGCAAAGATTCTTTTTGTCGACGACGTTGTATGGGAAGGCCTGACAGAAACTGAAATGCCTGAATTGCAGGCGGTCGTGCAGATTAATACATTTCATCTTCTTTATGCCAAGACCGAGCATATAAGACAGACCAGGGAGCATTTGAATGAACTCTTCGGTAAGAAATATCCGATGAATTTTACCCAGGATTGTCTGAATTATTACGAGGATTCTGCTGATGAACTTGCATTGATCAATTACACTTCGGGGACTTCGGGATTTTCAAAGGGTGTGATGATACCTTACAGGGCTTTGTTTTCAAATATCAAATTCGCAAACAAGGTCTTGCCGGGCATTTGCAATACATCCAATGTTGTGGCCATGCTTCCTTCCGCACATATGTACGGAATGATGTTCGAACTTCTTTTTGAACTTACAGTCGGGGCGCATGTGCATTTCCTGACGAGGGTGCCGAGTCCGAAAATCATTATGCAGGCTTTGGCCGAGGTCAAGCCGGATATAGTCATAGCCGTACCTCTTATTATCGAGAAAGTTTACAAGAACAAGCTCAAGCCTATTCTTGAAAAGGGAGGAATCAAGTTCATGATGAAGCTCCCGGGTCTTGACCAGGTTATCATGAAGAAGATATGTACGGAATTGAGAGAGGCTTTCGGCGGCCGTTTTGAAGAAGTCATAATAGGAGGCGCCGCTTTCAACAAGGAGGTAGAGTCATTCTTCAAGAAGATCAATTTTCCTTATACTGTAGGTTATGGAATGACGGAGTGTGCTCCTATTATAACTTATGATGATTGGAAAACTGCCAAAGAATTTTCTTGTGGAAAGGTTGCTCCGAATATTGAAATAAAGATAGACTCACCGGATCCGGAACAGATACCCGGTGAGGTGATGGTTCGCGGAATGAATGTTTTCCTCGGTTATTACAAGAATGAGGAGGCTACAAGAAGCGTCTTTACGGATGACGGATGGTTCAGGACAGGTGATATGGGTATAATGGACAAGGATGGATATCTGTTTCTCAGAGGACGTTCGAAATGTATGATTCTGGGGCCTTCAGGACAGAACATATATCCGGAGGAAATAGAGTCGGTAGTTAACAATATGCCTTATGTCATAGATTCCCTCGTTGTGGAGGATAAGGGCGGACTTACGGCCATAATCTATCCTGATTTTCATCAGGGAGAAGTGGACGGCCTTTCAAGGACGGAACTTGAAAAATATCTTAACCAGTCTCTTGTCGTTACCAATAAGGAACTGCCTAACTATGCGAGAATAAGCAAGATTGAGATTCTTCCGGAGGATTTCGAAAGGACGCCGAAGAGGAGTATCAAGAGGTATCTGTATCAGAGGAACTAAAATGGAAAAATTTGATCAGAAATATCTGGAAATGGCTGCAGTATGGGCCAAGAACTCATACTGCAGGCGTCGCCAGGTCGGGGCCCTTCTTGTGAAGGACAAGATGATAATATCGGACGGATATAATGGCACTCCTTCCGGATTCGAAAATATCTGTGAAGACGAGAACGGTATAACCAAGCCTTATGTGCTTCATGCGGAAGCGAATGCCATAACAAAGGTGGCAAAGTCCGGAAATAGCAGTGAAGGTGCTACACTTTATGTCACTGCCGCTCCTTGTCTGGAGTGTGCGAAGCTGATAATACAGGCGGGTGTCAAGAGGGTGGTATATCACGATGAATATCGTCTTACCGACGGAGTCGATTTGCTTAAAAGGGCAGGAATCATTGTTGAAAAAGTTGATTGATGATGAAAAGAGGCGGATTAATTTTTTATGTGGCAATACTGGGAATAGTTATAGGTGTGTTGCTCTCGATGTTATGTTTTTCCGTATGGCGCAAGTATGCCAGACTGAATGCCGAATACGGGGAATGGAGGAAACTGAATCTGATCCTGGAACAGGTGGAACAGAATTATGTTGATACCATAGATGTCAGGAAGATGACGGACGCCGCAGTAGAGGCTGCATTGTCAAAACTTGATCCGCATTCCGTTTATCTGCCTCCCGTTGACCTTGAGAAGGCTGAAACCGAACTTGCAGGAAACTTCGAAGGTATAGGAATACAATTCAATGTGCCGAATGATACGGCAATAGTCCTGAGCGTAATTTCCGGAGGTCCTTCGGAACGGGCCGGACTGCTCCAGGGAGACCGGATCATCAAGGTGGATGACAAGGTGATTGCCGGAGTGAAGACCCCGCAGGATACCATGGTCAAATATATGAAGGGGCCTTCAGGTTCCAAGGTGAATATTCTCGTGAACCGTTCGGGGACTTCGATTCCTTTTGAAATAACCAGAGGTAAAATACCTGTAAACAGTATCGATGCCGCATTCATGGTAAATGATACGACCGGTTATATAAAGTTGTCCAAATTTACAAGAACGACATTCAAGGAGTTCCGGGAAGCTACCTCAGATCTTCTTGATAAGGGCATGACGAAACTTATTTTCGATTTGAGACGGAATACAGGCGGATATTTCGATCAGGCTTATCTGTTGAGCAATGAATTTCTCAAAAGGGGAGACAATGTCGTATATATGGAAGGCCTGCACAGGAAAAGAGAGGATCTGAAGGCAGACGGTTCAGGACGTCTCAAGGATATCAGGCTGTCCGTATTGATAGATGAAGCATCGGCTTCATCGAGCGAGATATTTGCAGGGGCAATCCAGGATAATGACAGGGGAGTGATAATAGGAAGACGTTCTTTCGGCAAGGGCCTTGTTCAGGAACCTGTAAATTTCACTGACGGTTCAGGAATCAGACTTACCGTAGCCCGTTTCCATACCCCTTCAGGACGCTGCATACAGAAACCGTATTCAGATGATTATGCCTATGACATATATGAGCGTTATGCTCATGGTGAGATGACAGAGGCTGACAGTATAAAGATAGATAAAAGTGTTGAATATCATACGGTAGGCGGAAGAGTTGTGTATGGCGGAGGCGGTATAATCCCTGATGTCTTTGTTCCGGTCGATACAACCAAGGCCACGAAGTTTTTCCTCGAATGTGACAGGAAAGCGCTTACCGTACGTTTTGCTTCATCCGTATTTGACAAATACCGGAATTCGCTCCCGAAGATAGATAATTATGACCGGCTGCTCGAATGGCTGGATTCCGTGGATCTTGAATCCGGTTTCCTGTCCTATGCGGCGGCAAACGGTGTCACTGCCACGGACGGGGAGTGGGAAGAGACTGCTGTGTATATGATGCCGCAGATCAGGGCTTTGATCGGAAGATATTCCAAACTGGATGATGAGGCGTTCTACAGGCTTTATATGGATATTGATGACATGTTGTCCGTAGCTGTTAATGATTCCGGTGTCGTTCAGTTATAGTGTAGTTGTCCTGATTCCCAGTCATCGGTAAGGCAGAAGAAAGTTTCCCGGGCGTTTCCTGACTATGGCCTGAAATTGTGATTCCGGCAGACTGCTACTGGGCAATGAAACGATATACTATTTCACCGGTCTGTCTTGGAGGGGCGGATGGAGATGCAGAGAATCTCGAAAGTCTGGCTGCACGCACCGCGAAATTCCGGAGGCATTGATCGGCAGAAGAAATGTCATCGACGACTTTCGCGTTTATGACTCTTCCTGAATTGTCTACCGTAATGAGTACGGTTACGTCACCTCCGCCATAGCATCTGTATGCCGGAATCTTGAGTAGGCTGGCTTTCCTGCCGTCAAGACTGTATGAAACTACTGACGGTCCGCTGTATTCCTTTGCTTCCTTATGCTGTTTTTTTTCGGTTTTCCCGAGATCGACGGTTTCTTCTCTCATGTCTTCTTCCTGAATGCCGTCTTTAAGTTCTCTGGATAACCTTTCCGCATCTTTGTAAAGCTGTTCGGCGTCAGTTCCCCTGTCGTCTTTCAGATTGGCGTTTACAGCTATATTTCTTATTTCATTTCTGTTTGCCGGTGTTCCGGCTGCTTTTATAAGGTCATCGAGGCGTTTGCTTATTTCTTCCTTGAATTCCTCTTCTTCCAATTGTCTTTCCTTTTCCTCTTGTTTTGAAAAATCAAGGACAAATGTATTTTCCGGAATGACAACTGCCCCTATCTGGGAAACAAGCAAGACAATAATCACCGTGATATGCAGTATCACAGTGAAATATAATCCGGCTTTTTCCTCACTGTGCATCCTTCCAGACAAAGAGGAACAGACAGCCTTAATTATTTTCCAGAGCTTTTTCAATTGTCGTGGCTATTATGTCAATGGCAACCTTGTTGTGTCCTCCCTGTGGAATGATGATGTCAGCGTATCTTTTGCTTGGTTCTATAAACTGAAGATACATAGGCTTCACTGTTTTCGTATATCTTTCGATTACTGTTTCCACGGTCTTCCCTCTTTCAATTATGTCCCTTGCCATGACACGCATGAGCCTGTCATCATCATCGGCATCCACAAATATCTTGATGTCCATCTGTTCCCGCAATTTCTTGCATGTGAAAATGAGTATGCCTTCGATTATGATGACGTCGGCAGGATCTACAGTGATTGTTTCTGTTTTCGATCTGGAGCATGTGATATAGGAATAGACGGGCTGTTCGATACTCTTGCCGTTCCGGAGCATGTTAAGATGTTTATTCAACAATTCGAAATCTATAGAATCCGGATGGTCGAAGTTCATGTATTTTTTTTCCAGTTCAGAAAGATGGCTCGAATCCTTGTAATATGAGTCCTGTGGTATTACAACTACCTTTTCTTTCAGGTTTTCGGTAATTGCCTTTACAACTGTTGTCTTTCCGGAGCCTGAGCCTCCCGCTATTCCGATGATCAGCATGATATTCCGATTTGGAAAAGATTAGTATTCAGCGTTTTTCGGGGTTCTCGGGAATGGAATGACGTCCCTTATATTGCTCATTCCCGTAACAAAGAGAAGCAGTCTTTCGAATCCCAGACCGAAACCGCTGTGCGGAGCTGTACCGAAACGTCTGGTATCAATGTACCACTCAAGTGATTCCCTGCCCATGCCCAGTTCGTTTATCCTGTTTTCCAGTTTTTCGAGAGAAGCTTCCCTTTCAGAACCTCCGATGATTTCGCCGATTTTAGGGAAGAGGACATCCATTCCTCTGACTGTCTTGCCGTCCTCATTCTGTTTCATGTAGAATGCCTTGATATCTTTCGGATAGTCAGTCATTATCACCGGCTTGCCGAAATGTTTCTCAACGAGATACCTTTCATGTTCGCTTTGCAGGTCGACACCCCAGCTTACAGGATATTCGAACTTTTCGCATGAAGCCTCAAGAATCTTAATGCCTTCCGTATACGTGAGTCTGACAAATTCCGTATTGACTACGCTCTCCAGGCGGCTGATAAGTTCCTTGTCGAACATGTCATTGAGGAATTTCAGGTCATCCATGCAGTGTTCAAGGGCATATCTTACAAGCGACTTTATGAAGTCTTCAGCCAAAACCATGTTGTCGTTTATGTCGTAGAATGCCATTTCCGGTTCGATCATCCAGAATTCTGCAAGATGTCTCGGAGTATTCGAGTTCTCGGCACGGAAAGTCGGGCCGAATGTGTAGATTTCACCGAGTGCCATTGCTCCGAGTTCCCCTTCAAGCTGTCCGCTGACTGTAAGGCTCGTCTGTTTTCCGAAAAAGTCCTGGCTGAAATCTATCTTGCCTTCTCCTGTCTTTGGAATATTGTTGAGATCGAGAGTTGTCACCTGGAACATTTCTCCGGCACCTTCACAGTCTGATGCCGTTATGATAGGAGTATGGAGATATACGAATCCTTTTCTGTTGAAATAGTCGTGTATTGCATATGCCATGGCATGCCTGATTCTGAGTACGGCACCGAAAGTGTTGGTTCTCGGCCTAAGATGTGCGATGCTTCTGAGGAACTCCATGGTATGTCCCTTTTTCTGCAATGGATAACTGTTGGGATCCGCCTCGCCGTAGAGTATAATCTCCTTAGCCTGAATTTCGACGCTCTGACCGCTTCCGAGCGATTCCGTCAAATTTCCGGAAACACCTATGCAGGCTCCGGTAGTTATCTTTTTAAGAAGTTCCTCATCGAATTTAGATGAATCTACGACTATCTGGATATTATTTATAGTAGAACCATCGTTGAGTGCTATGAATGCTACATTCTTGTTACCTCTTTTTGTCCTTACCCATCCTTTGGCAAGAACCTCCTTCCCCGGCTTGTCCTTTAGCAATTCCTTTACTTTGGTTCTATTCAATTTTTCCATTTCACAAATTTTTTTACAAACTCTGCAAATATTGCTTTTTTTGTCTATTTACACAGTATTTTGTCCTTTAAATCAGTGTTCTCCTGACGTCCCGCAAACTTTTCGGCTCCTGCTCCGATGGCATATACGGGAACGTGGCCTCCAGTGTGCGATCCTGTTGTCCACCTTACTCTTGCCTTATGGTTAAGTGAATTGTTGTCGTATTCTCCGGATGGTTCAGCCTGTTCTTTTTCAAAAAGTTCCCAATCGGCGTTCCCGAGTGTTATACCTCCTGTTTCATGGTCTGCCGTTACCAGAATGAGCGTCTCATCCGGGTGCTGGAGATAAAAGTCGTAGGCTACGGCAATAGCTTTGTCGAATTTCATTATATCCTTAACCGTTTCCATGGTGCTGTTTGCATGAGCAGCCCAGTCGATTTCCCCTCCTTCGCACATTATGAAGAATCTGTTTTCGGTTCCAAGATTCTTTATGCAATATTCCAGCATAGTGGACAGTTCGATATCTTTTGCCTGGCCGTCCTGTTCGAGAGAATAGTTTTTTGCATTCCCTTCCTTGCCGCTCGGCTGGCAGAAGACTATCTTGTCTTTACCGATGTTCTCTGCAAGTTCCTGCTCTGAAAAGCATACCGTGTATCCGTTTTCTGCAATCTTGTCGGGAATTGACTCGTTTTTACCGTCAGAACCGAAATAGTCCAGAAATCCTGCTCCTGCAAAAAAGTTGAAACCTGATTTGTAGATTTCTTCCCCTATGCTGTAATAACCGTTTCTGCTTTCGTTATGTGCATAGAATGCGGCTGGTGTCGCATGGTTTATCGGAACGGAAGTGATTATTCCGACTTTGTAGCCCTTTTCCTGAAGTTCATAAGCTACACTTTTCAATGTGTCTCCTTCTGCATTCAGTCCTATCGTCCCGTTGTTTGTCTTTTCACCGCAGGCTATTGCCGTACCGGCTGCGGCAGAACAGGTTACCCTTGAGTTGGCTGAATATGTACAGCATGTACCGTATACAGGAAACTGAGTGAATGTAAGGGCTTCGCCTCCAAGTTTGCCTTCTTTGTAGGAGAGGTATGATTCCGCTGCGGCGACATGTGTCTGTCCCATTCCGTCTCCGATGAATAGAAATACATATTTCGGAGTCTTTTCCTCCTGTGAGCATCCAGTTGTGAAAGTCAGTGCAAGAACTGATGCCGTGATGATTGCTGCAATCCGTGCAGCTCTGATAATATTGTACATTGTCCGGTTGTTTTATATCCTGCAAATTTATAAAATATGTAAATAAAGTGTATTGTCAGCGACTTCAAAATTTTGTCAAAGGACCTATATCCCTCTACTCCGCTTCTCCTTTTCCCATCATAATTATCATTCTATTTTCCCGGTAGACCTGGCCGAATCTGAAAAGTCCTGCCCGATACTCCCGGATGTGAGTGACTGTGTCAATGCAAAGCGATGTTTAGTGATGCTAATGCTTCGAAAGTGAGCTTGGCTATATTTAGGGCTGATGGCATGTAATAGGAGCTCTTAATACGATGAAGGCGGCTCAAAGCAATTTGAAGCCGCCTTCATTCGCTGGCGCAATTATGTTATTTCTCCGTTTTTCTTGCAGAGTACATAATTTTCAGAGCAGAACATCTTCTGAGTTCCTGCTTGACGTCAGTAACTATACCCATTCTGACATCTTTGTCAGCCTTGATGGATACTGTCATGAACTGTCTGTCAGCCTCACTCATGGCGTCGCGTTCTGCCGCGATGAAGTCTCTGATATCGTCAACTGTCTTGAAAGAATCATTGAGCTGAATGCTCGCATCAGTACCGTACTGTGCCTGAAGATGTGCTACAGGTGTTCCGATATTGATATATGACGCAAGGTCTTTCCTTTCAAGTTTTGCGACTTCGGTAGCTTCAGGCAGCCTCACGACAACCTTGTTCTCTGTCTCACGCATACTGGTAGTTACCATGAAGAAGAACAGAAGCATAAATACAATGTCCGGTAGTGACGATGTACTTATACCCGGCATCTCCTTCTTGTTGTCTGAACCGAATTTAGCCATTTTTTTCCCTCCTTATTTTTTTCCTACATCCTTAGGTTCTGCCTCAGAAATGTTCTGAGGGATAGCTTTCCTCACAATTTCCTGCTTGTCATCGTCCAGTTTTATGTATGGCTTGCCGAACTGGGTATATGAGAAGTCATCACGGAGTTCGTTGATTGCCTTTACCAATTCATTCTGTACGGATATGTATGCCTGATAACTTGTTCCACGGTCGTTCTGAAGTGAAATCACGCCTTCAGACACAGCATATGTCCCGAAACCTTCGATATCAATCTCTTTCTTGTTGGGAAGGTTAGGGTCGTTATAAGGGTTTGTAAGGAATTCCTTTATCTTGTCTTTAAGTTGGCTAACGTCTATTGGCTCATTACCAGCCATCAATCTGTCAGCAGAATTAATCTTGACGACGATTATGTTTCTGCGGTTGACAATCTGATTCTCCAACTTCTGGTTGGGATCAGGCATAGGCGGAAGCCTTCTCTGCAGACCTGAATCCTGATCCATTGTCGTCGTCATCAGGAAGTAGCAGAGCAGAAGGAATGCTATATCCGCCGTTGAGCTTGAATTTATTTCTGGTGTTTTCTTAGCCATAGTCTGTCAGTTATTTGCTACGAGCTGCATTTACTACTACACCGATGATGATTGCTATTATTGACAATCCGCAAGCGAAGTATGTAAGATTCAGAATCGTATCTGTGAGTTTAAGGGTTGTGTCAGTCGGCGGGTTGTTGCTTACCAAACCGATGGCAGGTGAACCCGGAGCCAGAAGGTATGCGATACCTACGATTACTATGGCTGCTACAATGCCAAGACCGAGCTTGAGAAGGCTCTTCGGATTGTTGATGGCACTGATGATGATGCCGATGACGACGATTGAAACGACGCCGATGGCAACCATAGCATAGGCCCAATAGAGCATCGTATCAACGGCAACGGCATTACCAGCCTCGAACCCCTTGATGAAGAAGCCCCATACGCTGACAATAACGCTGACGAGCAGCAATGCCCATGATATATATTTTATAATTTTAGCGTACATGTTTCAATTATTTATTCTGATATTTTACCAAAATATCCACCAATGAGATTGAAGCGTCTTCCATGTCGATGGTAAGAGCGTCAATTCTTGAAAGGATGTAGTTGTAGAAGAGCTGAAGGATGATAGCAACGATCAAACCACCGACAGTAGTGATCAAAGCGACCTTCATACCACCTGCTACGACGTTTGGAGAAATATCACCTGCAACAACGATTGCATCGAATGCCTGGATCATACCGATAACCGTTCCCAAGAATCCGAGTGAAGGAGCAATTGCGATGAAGAGGCTGATCCATGAAAGACCGTTTTCCATCTGGCTCATCTGGACTGAACCGTATGAAACAACTGTCTTCTCTACCACTTCTATGCCCTGATCCATGCGGAGGAATCCCTGATAGAATATGCTGGCAACCGGACCGCGGGTGTTGCGGCATACATCTTTGGCTGCTTCAACGCCACCTTCTGCAAGAGCTTTTTCAATCTGTGCAAGAAGCTTCTTGGTGTTGGTCTTTGAGAAACCGAGATAAAGGACTCTTTCGATTGCGATTGCAAGACCGAGGATAAGACAGATGATAATGAGAGACATGAAGCCTGCACCACCTTCGATGAACTTTGTCTTGAGCTGCTGGTGGAGAGGAATCTCTTCAGCGCCAGCTGTCAGATCGCTGAAATTCTGAGCTGCTGCAGGGGCTGCAGCCTCTGTTGCAGTAGTTTCTTCAGCAGACTGATCCTGAGCTGCTGCGTATTGTGCAGTGAAGGCCATGATGCCTGCAACTGCCAAAAACATGAAAACTTTTTTCATAATTGTTTTTGTGTGTTTAATTAATAATGTATGAAATTGTTGTTTTGTTTATCTTAATATTCTAAATCTCACTCCATTATAGGGTATAACCCTAGTTAAATCCGGTGCAATTTAGCAATTAATTTTCATATGGCAATAATTATTTTGATATTTCTCCTCTCAGATTTTTTTCCATAAGCGATTCGATTTCTTTCTTGGAAAGCTTCTTTCCCATCAGATAGAATAATTTCGCCAATGCGCTTTCCGTAGTGCTGTCGTATCCGCTGATTACGCCTATTTTCTTTAAACTTAGTCCGTTGGCATATATATCCATATTTACGGAACCGGCAATGCACTGGGTGACGTTCAACAGTATTTTCCCATTCCCGGAGGCTTCTTTTATCAGTGACAGGAACCATTCTTTGGAAGGTGCATTTCCCGAACCGTAGGTTTCGATGATAACGGCTTTCGTCGATTCTCCGCACAATATGTCACGGGCTACCTGGGGCGTGATTCCCGGATGAAGTTTCAAAATGGATACGCGAGTGTCGAGTTCCGTATGGAAAACGGGCTTCCTGTTCCAGTCTTCCGGATATATTATGAGGTTCTCATTGTACTTTATCGAGATTCCGGCTTCTGCCAATGGAACCATGTTGGCGGATCTGAATGCCCTGAAATTGTCGGAATTTATCTTTGAAGTTCTGTTTCCGCGCATTAGTACGTTGTCGAAGCAGATGCAGACTTCAGGAACAACCGCGTTGCCGTTCTTGTCCTTCGCAGCTGCGATTTCGACGGCTGAAATCAGGTTTTCCCTTCCGTCGGTCCTCGGAACACCTATCGGAAGCTGGCTCCCGGTCAGAATCACCGGTTTGGTCAGTCCCTCGATCATGAAACTGAGGGCGGAAGCCGTGTAGGACATGGTGTCGGTGCCATGAAGTATCACAAAACCGTCATAATCGTCATATCTTTCTTCTATGAGGTTAGTGAGAGCCTGCCACATAGAAGGTTCCACGTCGGATGAATCTATAATCGGCTCGAATGTGTAGGAGTCGATCCTGTATGCGAATTTTCCGAGTTCAGGCACTTCGTCCAGAATCTGGCTGAAGTTGAACGGTCTGAGAGTCATGTCAACGGGATCTTCCTTCATTCCGATGGTTCCTCCGGTATAAATCAGGAGGATTGATGATTTCACTCTTTCGGTAGTGTATTTTCTCATATTCCGAACAATTCTTTTGCATTTGATGTTGTGATTCCGGCAATCTGTTCAATGTCGGTTCCCTTAAGTTCAGCCAGTTTCCCCGCAATGAATGGAATGTAGCTGCTTTCATTCCTTTTCCCTCTGTATGGGACCGGGGTGAGGTACGGGGAATCTGTTTCCAGGATAATTCTTTCAGTCGGAATCCGTTTGACGGTTTCTGCAATGGATGCATTCTTGTAAGTGAGAACTCCGCCGATACCGATGAACCAGTCTCCCAGACGTTCGAGTTCCCGGAACGTTTCGTAACTGCCGCTGAATGCATGGAAAACCCCTTTCAGTTCCTTGCTTCCGAATTTTTTTAGCAGTCCGAGTATCTGTCCGGTGGCTTCACGGGAGTGGATGATAACGGGCAGCTGCATGTCACAGGCCATGCCAAGCTGATACCACAGGGCTTCCTTTTGCTCTTCCTCGAACTCCCTGCTCCAGTAAAGATCCATGCCGGTTTCGCCTATCGCATAGATTTTTTTTCCGGAATACCCGAGCATACCGCCGATTCCCTTTTTCCAGTTCCGGTCTACAGAGGTCGGGTGCAGCCCGAGACACGGGAACAGGGATTCCCTGTGTCTGTCTGCAAGTCCGAACATCATATCTCTCGATTTGGAATCAATATCCGGAAGAATCATTTCATGTACTCCGGCAGCGGTTGCACGCCCGACGGCCGCATCCATTTCGGCAAATCCGGCTTCACAGGTGAATGCCTCATCATACAGGTGCGTATGTGTATCTATGAAATGCATATCATTTGTTTGATTTTGCAAATTTATGTGCAGTTTTCGTTATTTTCAACAATAGGAGCATTTATTTCGGAAATCATTTCCAGGCGGGTTTCATAAATTCTTCCGGTGGCGGTTGATGAAACATCTCTGCATTATGTCCGTCGTGATGATGCCGTATGCCTCGAGCATGGCTATGTTTGCAGCTATTGTCTTGTAGGGATATCCGGTTTTTTCGGAAATCGAGTCCGCCGTTATTCCCTGCTCCGATCTGATTGCGGAAAGTATTGCGTGAGTCAGGCTGTTTTCCGTACCGGTTGCCGGGATGTCTGCTGCGGGATTTTCCTGACCTGGAACGGAAGTGCTTTCGTCCGGGATTCCGAGGCACAGATTTTCGGATATGTCGGAAGGAGAGAGTACTGGTGATGCGGTTTTTTCCTTGATCAGCGCGTTGCATCCGCATGAACAGGCGTCGTCCACCCTGCCCGGAAGGGCGAATACGTCCCTGTCATATGAGAAGGCCTGCCGTGCTGTTATCAGACTGCCTCCACGGGATTTCGATTCGATGATGACCGTGGCGTCGGAAAGCCCTGCTATTATGCGGTTTCGCCTTATGAAATTGTATGGTTTAGGGATCGTACCCATGGGATAGTCGGAAATGAGCGCCGATTCAGGGTGTGCTTCTATTTTCCCAGCCAGATATTCATTCATGCAGGGATATATCCTGTCTATGCCTGTTGCCATGACGGCGATTGTAGGCATGCCGTTTTCCAATGCCCCGCGATGAGCTTCGGCATCCACTCCTGCAGCCAGTCCGCTGACAATCGCAGGGGGGTCTCCGGCCTTCCCGAGGTGCTCCATCAGGATTCCGCACCATTCTTTCCCGTATCTGGTCATGTTTCTTGTGCCTACTACGGCAAGATGTCTGGTGCGGCGGAACAGTTTTTCCGGGGAGGATGCGCTTCTGATGTATAATCCTACGGGAGCATCGGGGCATTGTCTAAGCAGAAAGGGATAACATTCATCGGTAATCCCGATGAAATGGTATCCTTTCTTTCCTGTGATTTCCAGTTCCTGCAGGGCCTTGTCAAGGAATGCTTCGCGGGATGGACGTCCCGCCAGCCTTTCCGTTATGATGGCCGCATCTCCTGAAGGCAAATCGAAAAATGCAGCTGCCGATCCGAGATGTTCTATGATGGCCAAGGCTGTTCTTGGCCTGTAGCCGAACATCATGTTGAGGGCGCAGCAGCACGCCCTTTCATGTTTTTCCCCTCTCATGTCTCTCTCCTCAAGCCGGATCCGCTCCGGTCTGCGCTGTTTTTATTCGGTGATCAGCATCGCATCACCGTATGGTCCGAATTTATAGTCTCCTTTCAATGCAATGTCATATGCTTTCATAACAAAATCATATCCTCCGAAGGCTGCTACCGACATTAGCATGGTAGAACACGGCAGATGGAAGTTGGATACCATTGCATCCGGTATTGCAAATCTGTATGGAGGGAAAATGAATTTGTTGGTCCATCCGTCGAAAGCGTTGAGCTCGTCGTTGGTAGTGACATATGTTTCAAGGCCCCTTATCACGGTTACTCCGACAGCCAGTATCTTGTGCCCGTGTTTTTTCGCATAGTTCACAATGTCTGCCGTCTCCTGCGGGATTATAAGCCTTTCCGAATCCATCTTGTGCTTCGACAAGTCCTCCACATCCACTGAACGGAAGTGCCCTATTCCCATATGGGAAGTTATGAAGACTTTGTTGATGTCCTTGAGAATCATACGGTTGAAAAGCTCCCTGCTGAAATGGAGACCTGCCGCCGGTGCGGAAACGGCCCCTTCCTTCGATGCGAATATTGTCTGGAAATTCTCTTCGTCTTCCTTGGTGACTTTGGATTTTACACATTTCGGAACAGGCGTTTCACCGAGCCCGAAAAGCGCTTCCTTGAAATCCTCATAATTCCCGTCATACAGGAAACGCAGGGTTCTTCCCCTTGATGTCGTATTATCTATCACTTCCGCAACCAGACTTTCGTCATCCCCGAAATACAACTTGTTGCCTATCCTGATTTTTCGCGCCGGGTCGACTATCACGTCCCATAGTCTCTGCTCCCTGTTCAGTTCCCTTAGAAGGAATACTTCTATGTCGGCTCCGGTCTTTTCCTTGTTGCCGTAAAGCCTTGCCGGAAATACTCTCGTGTCATTCAGAACGAAAGTGTCGCCTTTTTCGAAATAGTCTATGATATCCTTGAAGAGCCGGTGCTCTATTTCCCCTGTCTTTTTATGAAGAACCATGAGTTTGCATTCATCACGCCATCTCGGCGGTTCCGATGCGATTTTATCCTGTGTGATGTTGAATTGGAATTGCGAAAGTTTCATTGTCTATTGTTTATATCGTAAAATCTTTGTATTAACATCATATTATACGATTTTTTTGTGGATTTGTTTCATGTGAAGTCAAATTTTTGCTTCCCTGAAAACTTCGACAATTGACGGATAGGTCCTGTGCAGGTACGGAGGCAGGCTGGATTTCGCTACCCATGCAGCTTTGGAAATATCTTCTTCCTTCTGCGGTGTCAGATCGACAGGGTCCGTATATGTCATACGATACCACCATGTATGCTTGAGATGCCATATTCCGTTTCTCCGGTAGCAATGGTCCGTTATGCATATGAGGTCTCCTGCTTCCAGCTTTTCGATACCGGTTTCCTCCATGACTTCCCTGAGTGCGGTCGTCCTGATGTCTTCGCCTTTTTCCTGATGACCTTTCGGAAGATCCCACAATCCGTTTCTGTTTATCAGAAGAAAATCCCCCCTTCTGTTCATGACGAGTCCTCCTCCGGCATTTACTTCAAGAAATTCACTGCAGAGTTTCCTGTAAGTCTTTTCTTCATCATCCGTAGGGATATATATCCTCAGAAGAGAAGTTGAGCTTTCAAACATTTCAACAAGGGATTTTATGCCAAAATTCTCTCCGAACTTGTATTGTATGGCATTCGGGTCGGTCAATGACTGTTCATGAGGCGGGCAGATTACGATACTGCGTTTCTCGAAGTAAATTTTATACATTTGTAACTTAAAAATTCTTATCTTTGCAGGAATTCGGGAGCAAAGATACTCAGAAGAATTCACATTATTGCAAATGAAAAAATCAAATATAAATTTACTATGGAATCAATAGAAAGAACTGTAGCGAAGTCTCTGATGGATATCAAGGCTGTGTTGTTGAGACCGGAGAAGCCGTTTACATGGGCATCCGGATGGTTGTCTCCGATATATTGCGACAACAGGAGGATCCTTTCATATCCTGAACTAAGGGAGCAGGTCTGCCGCTGGATGGCCGACAATATCGTGAGGAGATATCCGGATGTCGACGTTATTGCAGGCGTTGCAACCGGAGCTATCGCTCATGGAATGCTGATTGCGCATTTCCTGAAGAAACCGTTCATTTATGTGAGACCGACGCCGAAGGGCCATGGGACAGGTTCGCAGATCGAAGGGTGTTTCGAACCGGGAGCCAAGGTGGTTGTTGTCGAGGACCTGATTTCCACGGGAAAGAGCAGCCTTGCTGCTGTATCGGCATTGCAGAAGGCCGGGGTCGATGTGCTGGGCATGACTGCCATATTTTCATATAATTTCACTCAGGCTCGGAGGGCTTTCGAAAATGCCAACATCGAATTGAATACCCTTACGAATTATGATACGCTCATTGAAGTGGCTCATGAAACCGGATATATCAAGGAGGAGGATCTCGGACTGCTCAGGGAGTGGAGGTTCTCTCCGTCTACATGGGGACGCGAAAAATGACATGTTATGGCAACGGAAATAAAGAGTAAGCACAGCATCGTTTCCAAGGAACCCCATGTCCTTTATATGGCTTTTGTGGACATGAGGAATTTCCTTCAGTTCCTGCCTGAAGACAAGAAGAAGGATGTTGCCGCCGATTATGATACGCTCAAGGCTACAGTGTCCGGATTCAATGTCGGGGTCAAGGTTGCCGAGAGAATACCTTATTCGAGGATAGATTATGTTGATGACGGAGCTCCGTTTTCATTTTCGCTGTCATTGTTTTTTGATCCGGCTTCCGAAACGGGCAAGACCGATTTCCATATTGAACTGAAGGCTGAGCTTAATTTCATGATGAAAATGATGATCGGCTCGAAGCTTCAGGAGGCTTTGGACAAAATGGCCGACGGACTGGCGGCAGCCTCCGAAGGACGGGTTCCCGAAGATTTCAAATTTTGATGGATACACGGACATACGGGATTTTCAAGTCATACTTGGAAGAGGCGATAGGGCAGCAAAATGCCTCTGTCGCTTTTTCTGCTTTTGACGGACCGGGGAGTGTGTCCGTACGTATGAATCCATGGAAAACGGATGAAGCCGGACCTGTATTCATGCCAGGGAGGGATTTGAGAAAGGTGGCGTGGAATGAATACGGATATTTTCTTCCCGAAAGACCGGTGTTCA
The DNA here is from genome assembly GCA_949300335.1 of uncultured Bacteroidales bacterium. Taxonomy (GTDB): domain Bacteria; phylum Bacteroidota; class Bacteroidia; order Bacteroidales; family UBA932; genus Cryptobacteroides. The sequence goes on from CASGDV010000108.1 coordinate 29,980, forward strand.
CGCTTGACCCATGTTTCCATGCTGGGGCATATTATGTCCAGGATTCATCTTCGATGTTTGTCGGCTTTGTCCTGGATTATCTTCTCGGCAAGATGCCTTTGGCCGGATATGGCCCGGGAAGACCTGTCAGGGTATTGGACCTGTGTGCCGCTCCCGGCGGGAAGACGACAGATGCATCGTCAATATTGCGCAGGCGTTTCTCGGACGGTTATGTGCTGGTTTCCAATGAGGTCATGAACGGAAGGGCCGGTGTACTTGCTGAAAATGTTGCCTTGTGGGGGGACCCAAATGTGGTTGTGACATCGGCGGATCCTGCAGCATTTTCATGTATCGATGGTTATTTCGATATTATAATTGCAGATGTTCCATGTTCCGGGGAAGGTATGTTCAGGAAAGATCCGGACGCGGCTGGACAATGGTCTCCGGAGCTTGTCTCGACTTGTCAGGCAAGGCAGCGCAGGATAGTGGCGGATGTCTGGCCTGCATTGAGAAAAGGCGGGATTTTCATTTATTCGACATGTACTTTCAACAGATATGAAAATGACCTGAATGTGAAATGGATTGCCGGCAATCTTGGGGCGTCCTGTCTGTTCTGTTCCGATGACGCCGGGATGGAATGCGGTGAAGGATGTGACGGCGTTCTGAAGACGGAATGCGGTTTCAGTCTGGTACCGGGACTTGTTGAAGGTGAAGGGCAGTATTGCAGTGCCCTGGTAAAGGATGGCCATTGGGAGGCTGACGGAAAAAATGGGCGCAGGGAATTGCGTAAGGCGTGTCAGCCGCCTCGTATGAAAGTCGATTTGTCTTCTTACGTGTCGGGAAATGTCATTCTCGGCTGCAAGGGGGAACTGATCAAGGCTCTGCCGGAAGCGGTTGTTTCGGACCTTGCGTATTTGGAAAGTAAATTGCGCGTCCTGTCATCCGGCTGTGCCGTCGGGATGGTCAAGGGACATGATTTTGTGCCGGATCCGGACCTTGCCCTTTCGATGGTTTTCAGGAGAGATTCCTTTGAAAAGGTAGATGCAGATACGGATACGGCATTGAAATACCTGCATCATGATGCGCTTGTGTTCAGGGATCCTCCGAAAGGGATACTTACGGTGTGTTATCGGGGACTGCCTCTGGGCTTTGTCAAGAACCTGGGAAACAGGACTAATATAATACACCCTGTTGGACGCAGGATAAGACTGGATATCAAAAAGGTGTCCGGATAGGTTTTCAAGAAAAGGATTGTTATTATGAAAAGGATATTGTATTCGTTTTTTCTGGTATTTTTTCCCCTGGCTTCTTCCGCTCAGGGAAATTATGAGAGCAGATATGATCTGATAGTTTCTAAACTCGGATATGACGGTGTCGGAGTGGAAACCTTGCTCAACAATTGGGAAAAGGAAGATTCAACCAATATAAAGATGCTTGCCGGCAAGTTTAATTATTATTTCACGAAGTCGCAGAAAGTGGAGATTGTGCCTAAGCCGCTCAAGAAATTTCTTGGTGAGGAGCCGATTGTCACCTTGAAGGATTCTACTGGAAATGATGTTAATTACTTTCAGGAGGTGATGTTCGATGATGAACTTTATGGCAGTGCGGCAAGCTACCTTGAAAAGATTCTGAAACTGTATCCGGAAAGGCTGGATATGAAATTTCTCAAGGCCGCTTCTCTCATTGCATATGAAAAGGACAGTCCGGATATGGCCCTTGCCTGTCTGGCCGATCTTGCTGACAGCTATTATGCTGATAAGAATGTGGAATGGGAGTATCCCGGGGAGGAAGTGGATGACGTGGTTTTCGAGTCCGCCATGCAGGAATATTGCTATATGTTCTTCAATATGGGCTTGTATGAGGCATTCCGCACAATGTCGGAGAAAATGCTGGAACATGTAGGGAAAAAAAGCCCGGTCTTTCTTGCAAACATGGGCTCTTATTTTCTTGTTGCCGGGGCCGACTACAAAAAAGCCATGTCATATTACAGGAAGGTTCTCAAAATCAAGCCGGATGATTATTCTGCAATTAAGAACATGATTCTGATTGCCAGAAAGACAAAAGATATTAAACTGGAGAAGAAATATCTTCCTCTTCTGGCCGAATATGGAACGGATTCTGAAAAACTGGCTGCTAAAAGCAGGCTGGAAGCTCTGGAACTCGGGAAGAAATGAATTATTTTCCGTTTCTTTTGCGCATCCTGTATAGTTGCCAGGAGTTGAATGCATTGTGCCACAGGCTGTAGAATCCTCCGGCCATGGATGTTACAGGTGTCATGAATGTATAGCCCATCCATATTGCGAAGACGGTGTTTTTCTGTCCAAGCGCCTGTCCCGCTGTTATTTTTTCCCCGAATCGTTTTCCAATATGCTTCCCGCAGAGAAACTGCACAAGGCAGCAAGCAAGCGATATGGCTGCTATCATGGCGAAATATGCGGGCGACAGGTGTGTGTCGTACATTGTCTTTACTGTCATAGCTATTGCGAGTGAAAGCGATATTCCCCATATGTAGAAAGGCAGGTCTGCAAATTTTATTATGAACCTGTGGAATTTCGGAAGCATATATCTGACTATCCATGCCAGCAGACAGGGAAGTATGAGCAGGGGAAATACCTTGGCAACAATCAGCGAAAATGCCGTAATGAATGAGATTCCTTCGGACGGATGTACCATCGGCACAGTTATAGGTATGATGATGGAGGCCGTAAGGTTTATCAATATCGTGTAGGTGGTGATTCCGGCCATGTCGCCGCCCAATTTACCCGTAACCACTGCAGCCGCTGTGGCCGTAGGGCATATAAGGCATATCATTGCACATTCCAGAAGAATCCTGGAATCGCAGTTTGCGGGTATCATCATAGCACCGGCAGCAAAAACGAGGAATGAAAGGCACTGGAATGCAAGAAGACGCATGTGCCATCTGTGCGGACGCATTTCCTTTGGCTCGATCCGGCAGAATGTCAGGAAAAGCATCAGAAAAATCAGAAAAGGCTGTATAACCGAGACGAATCCGGCCAATGCCGGTCCTGCGGGATGAAGAAAACCGCAATAGTGATATCCTACATAGGACAGGGCACCGGCTGCCATTGCAATGGGCAGCATCCAGTTCTTGAAAAAGGTCTTTGCCGACCTCAGACTACCGGTTATCTTCATATTTTTCCAGATATTTTCCGAATGTGCGTTCCGTGTACGGGTCTATGAATTTCATCAGGTATCCTGTGAGTATGGCGGATACAAGAGTACCTTCACGTATTACTGTAAGCTCGCCTTTGCCTAGAAGGTTTCCGAATAAAATCAATGAAGCCAGTGCGGATATGATGACAAGTCCGGAATCGAAAAATATTTTTACATTCCTGAATTTGCATCCGCTGATGTCGGCAATTGTAGCTGTCGTCATTTCTCCCGCCAGCATCCATGCACGGGCTCTGACCTCGATACTGATGCCTACTGCCGTTATTCCGCATGACAGGAGCATCAGTACGAATTTCCATATATACGAGCCGGCTTCAATCCATCCGACCGCCCATAAAGTGAGATCCGTGAACAAACCGAAAACTGCGGCAGCTGCAATCTGCAACAGATATTCGGGGCGGAATTTTTTCCGCAGCATAATGACCTGACTTATGATGAATACAAGATGCATCAGGGCCGTGTACTGTCCCATAGTGAGTCCTCCCCACAGACTAAGTACGTATGGAGGGCATGAAATAGGCGATGTGCCCAGGTCCGATTTGACGGATAGGGCAACACCGGCGGCAACAAGCAGAAGTCCGAATGTTGCTGTCGAGTATCTTGCCAAAATTCCTTTTACTTTCCGATTCATGGTCCGAAATGTTATTCTAAGGTACCGTTCAAGTGGCAAAGATGCATATTTTTTTTAATTTTGCAGACTCCAAATGTCAAAATGAACTGTGGATATATCTTTTTTCATAGCATCGAGACTCAGGTTCAGGGGAAGGACCGCTTCAATATGCATTGCCGTGAGTTTTACGGTAATGATAATTGCCGTGGCCGTATCTTCCGGATTCAGACTGGAAATCAGAAAAGGACTCTCCGATGTCACAGGAGATGTGCAGCTTGTTTCTTCGGAGTCTGATATAATGGATTCCACCCATCCGATTTCTTCAGAGCCGTCTTATCTTTCCAGACTTTTGTCAATTGAGCAGGTGGATACAGTCTTACCTGCAATATACAGGGCAGGTATTATAAAACATGGGGAGAATATCCATGGAGTGCTTTTCAAGGGTGAAGAGACAGCTGATTCCACCGGACTGGGCGTATCAATACCTTCAACCCTTTCAGATATGCTCGGCCTGCATGCAGGCGACAGTTTCACTGCTTATTTCATATCCGACAAGGTCAAGGTAAGGAAGTTCAGGATAGACACGGTGTATGAGTCGGTATTTTCCGGAAAGGACAATATTATTGTTCATGCCGGTATCGAAGATCTCAGGAGAATCAACGGATGGGAATCCGCTCAGGTCTCAGCTCTGGAGATAATGCTGAAGGACAGGTTCAAGGATGAAAAACATATCCGGGAGGTGGAGCAGGAGGCCGGATTCATTGCCGGAACCTATTCGTCCGATGACGAGCCTTCAGTAATCGCTTCATCTTCAGTTTCGAGATATCCCCAGATGTTCGATTGGCTGAATCTTATAGATTTCAATGTACTGTTCATCCTGATACTCATGACAGTTGTGGCCGGATTCAATATGATATCCGGTCTGCTCATACTCATGTTTGAGAATATATCGACCATCGGCCTTCTTAAATCTTTGGGAATGTCAAACGGCAGGGTAGCCCGTATCTTCATAGCCGCCTCGTCATCTTTGCTCCTTAAAGGAATGCTGGCAGGGAATCTCGTGGCATTTGCATTCTGCCTTATCCAGTCGGAGACCCGTCTCCTTAAACTGGATCCGGCCAATTATTTTCTGTCGCATGTTCCGGTCAATATAAGTTATGCGCAGGTCCTTTTAGCCGATTTTGCCGCCTATGCCGTCATAATGCTTCTGTTGATTATACCTTGCCGTTTTATTTCCAAGGTAGATCCTGCAGATACCGTCAGGGTCAGGTAAATCTGGTGTATAACAGATTATTCTGGACATATCTGGCGGAACTTGTCATAGAGGGACATTACGTTATCGACATAATTAATGGTTTCGGTCCCTTTGAATATGCCATGCCTGATTGTATCGCAATTCTCAACCGAGTCCGCGTCGCTCATATGCGGGATGATTTTCACTATATCTTCCCATTTCCCGGCATCCGCATTCATGAGTCTTGCATAATTTCTGCAGTCGGCAATCCTTCCTTCTCCTGCATTGTATGCCGCCAGAGTAAATTTGATTCTTTCTTCCGGAGCGATATCCCTGTATAGTTTCTGAAGTCTTTTAAGATGTTCGGTTCCCGTTTCAATGTTCAGTTCGGGATCCAGAAGGTCTTCAGCTCCGTAATGCGACGCTGTGTTCGGCATTACCTGCATGAGTCCGTAGGCTCCTCTGAATGAGCGAGAGTTGATTGAAAATTTCGACTCCTGATAGATTACAGCTGCCAGCATACGCCAGTCCCATCCGATTTTTTCCGCATACTCTTTTATTATTTCGTCGTATGGGCTGATTCTGCCTTTGTAATATCCGGCCGATACATTCCGGTGCTGGTTGAAAGATGTGTTGAAGTCGTTCTGGAGTTGCTGGAACTCGTCGGTTTGCATGTTGGAGCCGGACCACAAGTTTATCTTTCTGGCTTCAAGGGTGTTTTCTGATTTTACTACCCATACTGCACAGTCTCCTATCAGTTTGGAGTTGCTGACTCCGGTACAGTCCATGGCATTGGACGGCGAAGTCACCAGTATGTCTATGACGCCTTTTCTCAAGGAATCAAGATAGTTTTCGTTTCTGTTTGCTGCAGCAATTATGACTTTTTTGCCATTGTCTTCAGCAAAACGGTTCAGCAATTCATAGTTGAAGCCCGTCTGCAGGCCCTTCGATGAATACATGTCATCACCAAGGTCGATAGCACATCGAATGGTGTCGGCTGCGAAAAATCCTACTTTTTCATAACTTCCTGCAAGCCGTGTCCTGTTGAAACAGGGAAGCATGACGAGAAGGATGACAGTAGTAAGCGCATTTCTTGCAATCAATTTCTGTTTTTCCGTCAAATTCATAATATTTATGTTTGGCAAGTGCCGCCCTAAGTCTTATTTCCCAATAATGAACTTAGCGGCTTGGTGACGAGGCCTTTCCGGAATTGGCCGATAAAGTACCTCCTACACTTGCGTTTCTGTTCGGCAGGACATAGAAAGGCCAGAAGATTCCGAACTTGAAAGCTCTCTGCGGACGAATATAATGGTGCGCGGAGAAATAGTCCGCCGAATCGTTCGGCCATCCCATACCTACGTTGACAAGCTTGACAAAAATGCATGCCCGTTTCCATTGGATATTGACGAAAACGTCTATATCCGGACAATTTCCGTATTTTTCTTCTACTTGGTTGTGGAAATCTCCCAAAACCGGATTATATGCCGGTGCATACCATTTCGTATTATATATGGCGTTTGCTCCGATTTGCATCTGCATTACATTTTTGACAACGTTGAACTGGAAATAGTATCTCAAGTTCAGTGCCAAAGTCGGCAAAGGCATGACTTCCGTATCGGATGACAGTTGGAATAAGGCACGGTGGTCGAAATGGAAATTCCATACCTTGAAATTTTTCATCAATGACGCTGTCATCACGCTCATCGGCTTTGTATTCTGCCTTACTATGCCTAAAGTATCATAATAAATGTTGTTGTTCAGAAGAGCATATCCGAAAGATGCACCAAGCTTCCATCTCGGAATGCTCAATGATGCTTCTATCCTGGTATCGGATATCTTTCCGAAATCATTTTCCCATTTGTAATGGTTTGTCAGTATTCTCTGCTGATAATGGTCAGGTTCGGTAAGATTCGTTTCAAAATGGGCTGCGAGCGTTATCGGACTGTTGCGTTCCTTTCTGAAAGGATATGTGCTGAAGGAAATGTTTCCCTGCACTCCGAAATCGTTTATTTCGTGACCGAGGAAATTGTATTTCCCGGTGGCGTCCCATGAAAGATATTTCTTGAATTGTCCTTGTGCTCCGGCATATAGATATGTGGAGTTCAGAACGGTATTTCGTTGTTTGGAAAGATAGCTGTTTTCCTGGAAATCATAATAGTTGAGGAGTTTGTTTCCTATTCCCACATCCAGTTTTGAAACTATCCCGTCGTCTGACCATGGCTGTAGTCTGAGGAACAGCCTGTTGTCAAACCTCATCACTCTCATAGAGTCCGAGCTTGATGTCGGGTTAAGGTAAAAAGTATTGTTGTAGAAATCCTTTCCGAAATCATCGGTAATGTTATCCGTATACAGTTTAGTAAATACGGAGTATTCAGAACAGTGCCCGATGAACGCCGTTGTGACATCGGTGTCCATGGTGTCGGGAAGTTCCTGACCGTCCTCCATGGACGCCTCTTTCTCAAGAAGGGCTTGTATGGCGAGGCTGTCTCCGGTAGCCATGATGCTGTCCCTGACGAACTGTTCCCTTTTGATGGCTTTTTTCTTTCCTATGTTCTTGATGAAGTCGAAAGGTATTCTGTATGACTGGTCAAGGAATACGGTGTTTTTCTTTATCTTGTTGGACGCATCGGAAAGATGGACATCTATTTCTCTGGCATCTACCGTCGTATCCCTTATCCAGAAATTGTCTACGATTCCACCGTTCTCGCTTTTCTCTATCTTGTTGTAGATGTATCCGGCATGCATCAGGTACCTTTTTCCCATATAGTTTGCCGCAGCGACGAAAGTCCTGTTGTCAGTGTCCTCGTTCTTCAACATTCCGTTCCCTCCGTATCTGTGGTATTCAAGGAGGATATTCAGCTCCGGAAGAATGTTCTGTGTAGTAAGTACCTTGATCTCGGATTCTTCTTTCTCCGTATTAGCAAACAGTGTCCCCCAGTAGGCAAGCTCCGTATAAGGTGTCTTCGTATTGTACATCGGGAGATTTTCCGGAGTATAGTTATATGTCAGATACGGTGAATAGAAACTTGCATCCCTGTCTTCCTCGCGCTTGAAAAAATCGAACGTCTGAACAGGGGAGCCTGAAACTCCAAGGTATGTGGCATTTACATCTTCCTTAAAAAATGGATAGTCATTGAAATGATAGTTGTACGAAGTGTCCTGTGTCTGCAGACGTATGTTGTTGAAGTTCCTGTCGTGGTCCCACATTATGAGTCTCTTGTATTGCATGGAATCGGGAACGGCGTATGTTTCCAGTATTCTCGGCGTACTTTCTATGATACTGTCCTTGACTGCTCTTATGCTGTCCTTCCTGTGCATGAGGCTGTCCATCTTGGCCAGCTGTTTCGGAAGTTCCTGTTCATATCTGTATTTTTTCTTTTCCCTTCTGCTCATGGAGTTGTACCATGTTTCGAACTCTTTTCTGGCTATATCCGTCGAGTCTTTGCTGTAAAGCGAATCCAGCAGATGCAGTTCCAGACTGTCTCCGGCGGAAATCAGGGATTCCCTGATATGGAAACGTGTTACCGAGTCCTTGAGTGCAATGAAATATTTGTACCTTAACGGATCCGTCTCCTTGAGACTGTCGGGAACGGTTATCGTATCCGCTGCCATAATTGTCGTATCCGCAATCCCGTTTTGATGTATGATGCTGTCCTGGCCGTCTCCGCCCTGTATGACATATCCTGCCACTCCTGCCTGTCGCCCGTTCCCGAAATATAAAGTGTCGTCAGACACAGCATTACGGCTATCGTCACTGATGGTGTATTCCGATATCCCTGCATCGTTTTTCACTGTACTGTCTTGAACAGGATATACGGGAATGTCGTTTTGGGTCGTGTCTTTCCAGCCGCTCAGAATACGATAATAAGGCATGCCCGAATCCAAAGCACGGCCGGCATCAATCCCGAAAGATTGGAATGCTCCTGTCCCTAACAACAAGATGGGGAACCATATGTTTTTTAAACAATTCCTCATATCAAGCCCGCAAAGGTACATAATATATTATTAATTACCAAATTGACACTTCTGGCCACTATATGGCCACGTCGCCTGTCCCTCTTTCTGTCCCTTGGGAAACACATACTTTTCCCGATAATCCTTTAATAGGTGAAAACCGATTCTGAAAATAAGACAGGAGGAAACCTGTGCGGCTTCCTCCTGTCTTATCTTGCATTTCCTTAATGATAAGGAAAAGACTAGAATCTGTCTTCTGATGAAACAGTCAGTTTCTTACGTCCATGACGACGGCGTGCTGCCAGAACACGACGTCCGTTCGGTGTGGACATGCGCTCGCGGAATCCGTGTTTGTTGCGGCGCTTGCGCTGCGATGGTTGGAATGTTCTTTTCATTATTTTGTGTTTTTATATTTTCATGCGTACAAATGGGAGTGCAAAGGTAGTCTTTTTCATTTTATTTGCAAAGGATTTTTTATGAAAATGACAAATTTCTCTTTGAAATACTCTTCTTTCAACCAATTGCCGACGGGCCAGACGCTTGCCTGTTTGGGGTTGAAACCTGTCTTTCTGGCTGCCTGGCTGATTTCTTCAGCAATATTGCCTCCTTTCAGATAAAGGATTCCTTTCCGGTATTTGTTTTTGACGAACCCCATGAAATTGTCAAGTGAAGTGACTGCCCTCGATACTATGAAGCCGAATTTTCCGTTAAGGTTTTCAGCTCTGTCATGTATGGTTTCCACATTGTCCAGCTGCAATTCATGACTGACCGAGGAGGCAACTATGATTTTCTTGTTTACGGAATCGCATAGTGTGAATCTTGCTTCGGGAAACAAGATTGCCAGCGGTATTCCGGGAAATCCTCCTCCTGTACCGAGATCGAGCACGGTTTCCCGCTGCCCATCTTTTCCTGCGGACAAGCATTCATACAGTTCCGGATAGACGTTTTTTAGAAATACGGCAATGGAAAGGGAATGCAGTACATGGTGGCTGTAAAGTCCATCGATATCTTTTCGGGAAATGACATTTATTCTGGAGTTCCATTCATTGTAGAGACTCTCAAGCTGCCTGAATTTATCCAGCTGTTCCGGAGCAATGCCTGGAAACGCTTCTCTGGCAATTGTTTCAAATTCTTCAAATTTCATCTGTAGGACAGTTTGTTTTACATGAGTTCGTCGGATGTTTCCATCATTTTCAGCAGAAGGGATTTTGCTCGCCTGATTCTCGTTTTAACTGTGTTGAGCGGCATATCCAGTTCATCCGCTATTTCCTTGTATCCGAAATTGTCTATGAGATTCATTTTTGCTATGAGCCGGTATTCGTCCTTGAGCTTTTCTATGTTGGTCAGCCATTTGTCGTATTCCTGCTGAATGATTATGCTTTCCTCCGGGGTCTGCATCAAGGCGGGAATTTCATTCATTTCCGCAATCTTCTCACTGATTGATGTCGTCGGCATATTGTTCTTTTCCCGGTCCTTCTTGTTTATGTGATCGAATGCTGTGTTTCTTGCTATTCTGTAGAGCCAGGTCGAAAACTTATATTCGGGATTGTATGAAGATATCTGGCTGAATGCTTTCTGGAAACTTTCAAGGCAGATGTCTTCTATATCTTCTTTCTGACTGATATAATGTGATATATGATTCCTTACGCCGCTGTGGTAGCGCGTATACAGAACTATGAATGCCGCCTGATTGTGATCAAGAGCCATTGTCACAAGTTCGGAATCGTTTTTGTTAGTGAGCTTCGAGCCAATTTTTTCCATAATTGCATTCTACGGTTAGAGGAATGGATAAGGTGATTACATTTTCCATTTCCTGTTTTATGATGTGCGACAGATCGTCTACTTCATCCTGATATGCGTCAAAAAGCAGTTCGTCATGTATCTGGAGTGCCATGCGGCTTTTGACGCCGGCTTCAGACATTTTCCTGTCAAGCCGTATCATGGCAAGTTTTATTATGTCCGCTGCGGTTCCCTGAATTGGGGCGTTGATTGCATTCCTTTCTGCCAGTGCCCTTACCGTGGCATTGTGCGAGGTTATGTCAGGAAGATATCTGCGTCTTCCGAAAAGTGTCTCGACATATCCTTTTTCCTTAGCCGAAGCAATGATATCGCTTATGTAAGATGAAATTGCAGGGAAATTAGCATAATAGTCATCTATGATTTTTTTAGCATCGCTTCTGCTTATTCTTAACCTTTGCGCGAGCCCGAAAGCCGATATACCGTACATTATTCCGAAATTGGCGGTTTTGGCAATTCTTCTCTGTTCAGGCGTGACTTCGCCTATCTCCGTTCCGAAAATTTTCGAGGCTGTCATGGCGTGAACGTCAAGTCCGTGTCTGAAAGCTTCCGTGAGATGTTTGTCGCAACTCAGGTGGGCCATTATTCTCAATTCTATCTGGGAATAGTCGGCTGAAATGATAAGACCGTCCTTTCTTTCGGATACGAATGCCTTCCTGATTTCTTTCCCGCGTTCTGTCCTTATAGGGATATTCTGAAGATTCGGTTTGGATGAACTCAGACGTCCGGTTGCTGTAAGAGACTGGTTGAATGTCGTATGTATTTTACCTGTAACAGGTGATATGAAATTGTGGAAAGGCTCGATGTAGGTTGACAATAATTTCTTTACGGCCCTGTACTCCAGTATCCTGTTTATTACCGGATGTTTCCCGGAAAGTCCCAAAAGTGTTTCCTCATCAGTAGGATAGGCGTATTTCACACCCGTCTTTCCTTTTATTTTCGGATCCAGTTTCAACTTTTCAAACAGGAGGGCACCTATCTGCTTTGGGGACATTATGTTCAAATCCGGCTCGTCTGCCATTTCCCTTATGTCTTCCTGTATGTCGGAGAGTTCTTTTGACAGGGACATTGCATATTTTTCGAGTTGACTCATGTCCACTCTGACCCCCTGACGCTCCATTCTGCCAAGCACCCTGATGAGTGGTTCTTCCATCTTCATGAACAGGTCCGTGACAGACATATTGTCCATTTCCTCAATTATTTTCGGTCCGAGAAGCATGATTACCGCCGCTTCGGCACATCTGTCACGTGTCCCGGAAGCTTCGGAAACCGTGTCAAACAAGGTGGCCTGTACCGGTGTCCCGGTTTTCTCATCCGTCCCGCCCATTGTAATTCCGAGATAGCTTTTGGCCAGAATATCCAGTTTATGGCTTTTTTCAGGATTGATGAGATAATGCATCAGTTCTATATCCATCAGTCTGCCTTTCATTTCATGGCCTCCGGAAATAAGCTGGTTCCGCTGTCTTTTCAGGTCATATCCGAATTTGTCGATTTTTTCATTCCCAATCAGTCCTGCGAAGTCATCTGCACTTCCTTCCGCAACATGGTTCGTGCCGTCATGAAATACACCTGCGGTTACTTTTTCCGGAACGGAAAAAATAGAATCGGAAGATGATTCTGCGATGATTGAACATTTACCTGTCAGCATCGCGAGTCTTGTCAGTTCTTCAGGACCTGTTTTTACAACTTCTACCGATGAAGTATCTTTTTTTACATTTGCAAACTTGCCGATATATCTTTTCAGGGAATCGAATTCATATTTGTTGAATAAATCTGCCAGTTGCGGAGAATATTCGGTATCCATGACCATATCCGCAAAATCGATGTTTACGGGAATGTCAGTCCTTATTGTCACAAGTTCATGGCTGAGGCCTATATGATCCCTGGCGGAGATGAACGCCTCTTTCTGTTTGGGACTCAGTTCGTCGATGTGTAAATATATGTTGTCCACGGTTCCGTATCTGGATATGAGTTTGCCGGCGCCGACTTCTCCTACACCTTTCACTCCTGGGACATTGTCCGATGTGTCACCGCAGATGGTAAGCATCTCCACTACCTGTAATGGATCGGATATGCCGTACTTCGAACATATGGCCTTGCTGTCCAGAATTTCCGGATTGCTTCCGGACTTGCCTTGCTTGTATTGAAGCACCATGTCAGATACAAGCTGTCCGTAATCTTTGTCCGGTGTGACCATATATACTTTGAAACCTTCTTTTTCAGCGAGCTTCGAAACCGTTCCTATCATATCGTCCGCCTCATATCCCTTCTCCATCAGTACCGGAATATTCATTGCCCCGCACAATTCCGTCAGCGGTTCGAGAGAGTCGATTACAAGCTGCGGAGTCGCGTCCCTGTTGGCTTTGTATTCCGAATACAGTTCATGCCTGAATGTTTTACCCGGAGGATCGAAAGCGATTGCCATGTGGGTCGGTTTTTCTCTTTCTATAAGTTCCAGTATGTATTTCGTGAAGCCGAAGAGAACAGACATGTCCGCACCTTTGGAATTTATCATCGGACGTCTTAAAAATGCATAGTACATCTTGAAAATCAGCGCATGTCCGTCTATTAGAAAAAGTCTATTCTCCATTCTTAGGAATTGTTGATTGAATCCCAAAGATATAAAAAGTTTCGTTTATGCTAAAAATATTCCGTCCAATACACGAATCGTGTTTTTCACAGTCTGGCGCAGATGGAAATTCTTTTATCACGGTCTTGCAAAAAATTTATAATTTTACTGGAATAAAAATTAGAGAGGATATGAAAATCTTGATAGTGGAGGACGACATGTCTCTTCAGGAAATAATTGCGGCTTCTCTCAGAAAAGAAGGATTCATTGCAGAAATCGCTTCCAGTTATGATGAAGCCGTGTCAAAGCTGGCTGTATATGAATATGACTGCGTTTTGCTTGACCTTACCCTGCCTGGTGGCAATGGTCTTGATATATTGCAGAAGATAAAAAAGGAAGGACTGAAGCTGGATGTGATTATCATATCCGCGAGGGATTCCATTGACGACAAGGTGAGAGGACTGGAATTGGGGGCGGATGATTATCTTGCGAAACCTTTTCATCTTGCCGAGCTTGTGGCCAGAATCAGAAGCGTGGTGAGACGCAGCCGCAATGGAGGGGAAATGTTATATTCTATAGGAAATGTGGAACTGAATCCCGATGCAAGGGTAATCAGGGTAGATGGCAGGGAAGTCCAGCTCCTTAAAAAGGAGTTTGATATAATACAGTATTTCATGCAGCGTCCAGACCATATTGTTGACAAGGCCGTTCTGGCGGAGGCCGTATGGGGCGATCATATAGACCAGGCGGACAATTTCCAGTTTGTGTATGCCCAGATGAAAAATCTTAGGAGGAAACTTGAAGAAGCCGGTGCTGATATTGAAATCAAATCAGTCTACGGATTCGGATATAAGCTGACGTATAAATAAAAAGGTGGAGAATCATGAAATTATCGACCAGAATCGTCTTAGGTCTTATTCCTTCGGCTTTCCTGATATTAATGCTCTGGGCTGTCTTTGCCTACAGGACAATGGTGAAGAAAGTCAATTTCGAGACCGATTTCATTCTCAGAAAATATTCGGAGAATATAATAATGAGAAAATTGACCGGAGAACAGCTGCCGGACAGTTTCAACGGCGTATATAATACATATTTCATAAGGAAGGTGTCTTCTGTTTATGCTGATGCCGTTCCGATGATAACGTACAGCGATTCAAAATCATATGTTTCGGATTTCGATGAATTTTCTTTTGTCAGGACGAGAAAGCAGATATTCCATGATTCAGAGGGGCATGCATATGAACTGACGGTATCTTTGCCTGTGACCGAGAGGAATCTACTGTCCGATCATCTGAAAACATGGACAGCGGTACTTTTCCTGCTGCTTCTCGTTTCTTTGTCGGTAAGCTGTCTGCTGATAGTAATAGGCAATCTGAAACCTCTGAAGGAAATTATGAAATGGCTGGACAATTACAAGCTCGGCATGTCTGCTCCTGAAGTGCCGAGTGACGACAGGGTTATGGAATTCAAAAAACTGTCGGAAGTTCTTCAGTCTGCCTCTGAAAGACTGGAAAAACAATATCAGGACAGGAAAATATTCATAGGAAATGCTTCGCATGAACTTCAGACACCGCTGGCGGTATGCATAAACAGGCTGGAACTGATGATTGATGACGGTTCCATGACAGAAGTCCAGACGGGAGAACTGGTCAAGATAAGGAGAACCCTGAATCATCTCAGCCGTCTGAACAGGACGCTGCTTCTGATGTCGAAAATAGAGAACGGTCAATTCCCCGATATTGTGAACGTCAATCTTGGAGGCCTGCTGTCAGAAGCCGTGGTTTTATTTGATGAGATATATTCATCCAGAAAAATGACGTCCAGAATTGTCGGGGGACGGATGCCGGTAATCGATATGAATGAGCAGCTGGCGGATATGATGGTGAACAATCTGGTGAAGAATGCCTATGCTTATGGAACGCCGGGTACGGAAATACTTATAACGATGACGGAAAACGGATTTACCATTTCGGATGAGGGGAGCGCAGCTTTGCCTTCAGCGGGAATGTTCGATCCGTTTTACCAGCCTGAAGGGCGCCGGGAAGGTTCAACCGGTCTCGGCCTGGCTCTAATAGCTGCTGTTTGTGCTTCCAGTTCACTCGTGATATCATATACTTTCGAAGAAGGGAGGCATTTTTTCAATATTTGTAAACACTAGTGTCCAATAAAATTTAAAACTTAAAATCAAATTGAAGTTGAACAGTCTCATCATCCGCGTCCTCGATAGTTTCGGAACCTTTGAAAAGGTCTCTGATGGAGGTTTTGTCGGTCAGGACTCTGCTCAGTACTCGG
>CASGDV010000109.1 GCA_949300335.1 uncultured Bacteroidales bacterium
TTTGCCGAATAGTGAAAAAAATGCTCTTCTATCAGATTTCCAAGGCCTCCTTTTCGTTGTACATTCCCATATTTAACAATATGATTATCCAATATTGGATTCTCAGAATCATCTTGATCTGACAATAGAGTATTATTATAATTGCTATTTTCTTTGTAATCGACGTCCAGCACATCATAGAATGTCCTTCCAATAAGCCATTTAGCATATCGAAGAATATCCACTGCATCAGCCGGATTATATTTTTCAGGAAAAGTCATTTTGATTCTAAACTCTTATTTCGCAAATTTACAAAAACGTTCTGTATAATCTTGAAAACGGCTAAAAATCTACTAATTAACACAATATTTAAATATCTAGACACCATTATTCGGTTAATTTTATTAATCAAGTTACTCAAGTTATTTACCCTCCTGAGCATCTTTCAGAAGGCGTTTCAGGTCGCGGACGCGGCCTTTGGTTTTCTCGCGGATTGAGGGATCTGCCAGCCCCTGTCGGACATCGTGATAGACTTTGCCGGGGTTTTCCATCTGCAGGGTAACCGCCGTTTCGTATGCAGAATGGGCAATGTATTCGTCGGAGGCATGCCAGCAAATGAAGCTGACAAGCGCTAATATGACCATCAGTATCAGAGGACCGAACAGGAGTGCATCTTTATGATTCCGGACACGCTGCCACCATTGCCGTCTGCTCTCTTCGGCGCGTGTTATCGACTCAGCTACTGACGAGAGCTGCGATGCGGATGAGGCCACCGACCTCAGGGCAGACTCCGTTCCATATGGAAGTTCTGCAGTGACAGTTATCGGCTTCACTTCCGCTTTTACCGTTTTCCCTATGAGGGATGAAGTGAGAGTGTCAGATATCAGTTTTCTGGCATCCGTATCACTGATTACCTGTACCGGACCGTCTTTCAGGAGATCTGCTATCATCTTATCCCTGGACTCGTTCTGTTCAGCCAGGCGTTTGAGTGACGACTCGATATTCTGCACACAGGCCTCAAAGTACTCTGTGGTAATGATGTTGTCTGTTTTGCTTGTCTTTGCCATTTCAGATTCTCCTTTTCTTTCTCTTTTGTTTGTCATTATTATCCTTCTGAACTTCTGGAGTTTGGCTCTCCATAAGGTCCGCCAGAACCCCGAGTACATAAGACTCCGGCCTTGATGCTCCGGATTGATTTATGTTCTCTGAGTCATCGATGCTGTTCCTCTCCAGCTGCTTCATCAGTCCCGAATAACTCATGCTTCGGTCTATCGCCGACCCTTTGAAAGTGTAATACCTGCCATCCGAAGAATTCCATTTGCTGAAATTGATTCCCTGTACGCTGCCGTCGTTCTTCCTTACCAGCTGACAAGTGACATTCCTGCCAAGCAGTTTCCGCTCGAAATCCCTCCATCCGGAACTTCCATTTAGCGCGGACTTGACAGCATGGTAGATTTCATACCTGGTCTTTTCCTTACTGCGGAGCTTCTCGACATCTGTATTATCCTTTCCTCTTGACCAGTGCAGTCCGTATGATCTGTTCAGGTCCTTGCAGACATTGATGTTCCGCCTCCGGATGAAATCGGTATCAAGTCTGTTCCCGTCATTCCCTACAAGGTTCAGGATGATGTGGACATGAGGATTGCCGCCTGGCTTGTGATGCCGGATGACGACATATTGCGTATTGTCCAGCTTCATCCTTCTGAGATAGTCCTCTGCAATCTCGGACATCCGCCTGTCGGTCAGCGCCGGCTCGTCCTCATTCATGAAACTGAGAGCGATATGCATCACAGGTTTGACTACCTTCGGATTCAGACTCGCCTGTAGTTTGAAACTTTGCCCGATATCCCCAGCAATAATGCCGGAAAGGGCTTCCCTTTCCGCTTTCACCGCTTCGTTCAGTCGTGTCATCTGCTCCGGGTCGATGTCAAGTCCATCGAAACAGAGAATCCGCGCCTCGTCATGGTCGAGGCAATATCTTGCACAGCCGGAAGGGTCGCTGCCTGTAATTATCTTTCCTATCATTTTTGTATGGTTTTTATGACAGCCTTGAGTTCAGATGAAAGACGGAGGACATCAGCAATGTAACTGAAATGTCCGTCGGCGTTCATCCGATGAGCCACCTGATTCAGGTTAATCCCTATCTTGTACAGTTCTTT
Organism: uncultured Bacteroidales bacterium; assembly: GCA_949300335.1. Classification (GTDB taxonomy): domain Bacteria; phylum Bacteroidota; class Bacteroidia; order Bacteroidales; family UBA932; genus Cryptobacteroides. Next base: position 2,139 of record CASGDV010000109.1, read on the forward strand.
AATCATATAAACCGCCTCTTTCGAAAGTGCCTGTGCCACCTTGCCATGCAGAGCTGCATCCCGGCAGTATTCTGAAACCGTCAGACCTGACTTTTCAGCCTTTGCCTGTAGGATCCTGTACTCCATATTGTTCGCTGACAGCAAGATCTTCCTGTCCCTTTTGTATATGCCCGACCTGGGGCGCCCAGCCTGTTTTCCCATAACCTCATTTTTGCGACCCCGGGGAGTCAGGACAATTCCGGCTTATCCGGAATACAACCTCGCTCCCCGCTAGAATCTCCCTTTCCTCCAAAATCCTATTCCTTTCTGTACGGAAACTGTACTCCTCGAAATGCAGTGTGGCAAAGAATTCCGAATAACGGCTCATTGTACGTTCTCCGTACATCCCTATGATTTGTCCTTCCGTTTCCATGTTCGTGGAGCATGCTGTATAGAGAGATCTGTCATACCTGAAATCAAGGAAATCTGCAATTGGTCTCAATTTGTTTCCGTACCGGCAGACGATCGCCGGCTCGGCTCCGATGTCATCGATATGGAGAAACCTCATTTTCTTGACAGATTCTATCTTGTCCGTTTCGCCGTTCTGGGCAAGCTGGCATACATCCACAGCCTTGATATAGAAGACGGACAAATCCGAGGACGGTACTTTTGTCATATTACGGAGAATGTAGGCGACAGTATCAGACACTGCCTTGAGCATGGTAGTTTTACCGTTCCCGAGAGTTTTCCCTGAAAAGGCCACTCCCAGCCTTGGATTTTCTCCGCACAGCCAGCCTGCAACCTTCATAATATATTCATCCAGAAGAGAGGTGTGAATAAACTCAGAAGACGTCATCAGGACACTTCTGCGGTAGGCTTTGAAAAGGAGTTCGGCCACTGCCTCTTTCGGGCCTATTAATTTACATCTGGTTAGGCAAAAGGTTTCCTGCTGCTTTATCGCCTTTGCTATCCTCACGGCATACTCCTGTTCCGCTTTCATATTTTCTGTTGTTCTTGTCAAATGTTTCCAGGACCCGGCGCCAGTTGTTTATCGGCTGGCCAGACCTGTCTTTCCATTCAACTTGTTCATAATGGCTGTAGAAATCTTCCGGATCAACTCCCGTCAGACCATTGTCCTCGCAATATTTCCGGACTTCATCAACAGTCGGGATTTTCCCCCTTAAACCCCCTTTATAAGAATTAGAATCATATTCAGAATCAGAGACAGAGACAGATACAGATTCAAACTCACATTCAGAAACAGATTCAAATTCAGATTCAGAGAATGATTGAACATTTGTTTGAGCATTTGTTTTTAGACGGAGTTGTCTTTGAAGCGGACCTCTGGCTTTTCTTTCTGACCGTAAAGCATGCTCATATTCAATCTGCAACACCAAATTGAAACCATCCAGAACTATGAGTTTCTTTTCAAGAAGTCCCTTCAGACAACGGATGAATTTGGAGTCGTTCCGAAGTATGATTTTGGGTAAAATCCTGACCAGTTCTTTTTCAGATACTGCGGTCATTGGTTTGGGCTCCGATTTACGGTGAAGAAAAGGAATAAGATCCAATTTTCCCATTTCTCCGACATACATTGCCGCACAAACGATGAAGAAATAGAGCCCGGCTTCCTCAAGGGAGCACAGCTGCAGCAGTGGATTTGACAGATAGTCCTGTGCATAAAGTTTGCCCCAGGGACGATAACCGGCCTTGTTCATCTTATTATCCTCCGTTTAAGAATTACATCTACATCTGATTTCCGGTAGAGATATTTCCCTCCTACATAGCATGGTACCAGGTAACCGGAAGCAGCCCATTTTGTCAGAGTCGAGTCACATCTTTTCAAAATTTTCTTTACTTCTACCCTGGTATAATATATGTCCGAAGTACTCTCGTCTCTGATTTCCTGCTCCCGCTCCTTACGTCCTGCCTTTATAAGGCTGGCGGCAAACTTCCTCAAATCTTCGTCTCTCAGAACATACACGACAGGCCTGCTGTCTGAGTTGAAATCTAAAAAATCCAAATCGGCCATAATGATATTTGTTAGGGTTGAACTTTGTGGTATACGAAAAATCGCCTCCGTTTTTGTTCGAAGGCGACTGCAAAATAATGGGGAAAATCCCACAAAATCCATGATTTGCTTTCCAATTTGTTTTCCGGAAAACAAAATTGGAAATAAAATGTATGATTTTCCGTGTCCGGACAACTTAAATCAGACAAATAACACAAGGTCCTTACATCAGAGGATGGGCATAAAGCAAGGGGATGATTCCAAAGTCAATAAAATGACTTCAGTCATCCATTTTAACGTCTTTCTTCGATAGATTGGCCCTATCCTAATCCTCTCCGAGTGGCAAAGGGCAAATAAAAGGGCAGATAAAGCACCTAAATCCAAGGGAACTTAAGGTAAAATCTATACCTATCCTATTAAATATAAGTAAATTAAAAAGGGCAGATAAAAGGGCGAATAGAGCTTACGACTCTATGAGTTTTTTGATGTGTTCCTCTGCTTCTTCCAGGTTGACTGAATTTTGAACTGCTGTTTTGGTATTGCTAAGAGTCCTTCTATATGAACTCTCGTTAGATTTTCCAGATGTAGGAAACAGATATCTGGAAAAAGCACTGATGTTGTCGTCCATATAGCCGAGCCGGCATAATGCACAATAGTAGACACATAACCTGGTGGCATAGCCATCAACCAGACCTCTGTCTTCAGCCTGCAGTCTCAAAAGGTAGTTTATTATAATATCAATTTTCTCTTGTGGCAAATTCTTCATCAGGGAATAAAGGTCAGGGACTGCCGTCCTGCCTTTTTTGACGATTGTGCGCTGCGATTTTGACTGGATAGTCTGCATCTGATTCTGGTTCTCCAAGCTCATCTTATTTGTGTGTAAAGATACCAGGTGATCATACATATTGTCCCATTCTTCCGCACTCAATCCGCTTGATGTCCTAATACTCTCAATTTCATCTTTATTCATATCTATCAGCTGGAGGAAAAGACTAACATTGTATTCCCCATTCTCCTTTCGAGAGAGAGCCATGAAGTCTAAAATCTTTTTTTCA
>CASGDV010000110.1 GCA_949300335.1 uncultured Bacteroidales bacterium
TGGTGGCTCCAGACGTGACTGAAAACAAAAAAATCGGCCCTGAAACCAGAGCCGATGATATAAAAAACGATGAGTTTGATCGGAAAATACGGGAGAGTCTGCCGGTTAACTCAAATTGAAGGAATTAAATGACTATCCCTATGTAAGGCCGGTATGGATGCTCTCTATACCGGCTTTTCTATTACAATGGCCACACGGTGGCTTTTATTCCACAGCCAGTATTTGTTCCCTTCCGTCTTTTTTATTTCAAGCTTGATTCCCTTGAGATTCCTGATGTTGTTCGATGTCGTCCATTGCAGGTCAGCCGTCACGAAATCCCCCTGTTCCGACAAATCTGAATCGCATGTCAGTATGAAGAAATTCGAGAAAGTGTCGTCATGCACCCTTAACTGTCGTTTCATGTCATTGTAGCCTATCTGCATTCTTTCCTTTGTTATTTCCACGGCTGCAGAGCCTTTTATGCAGAGGGATATTTCGTCTTCCGAGAGGAGATTCTCCATCTCGAGTTCGTACTTTACGCATGATGTAAAGATTACAGCCGAGACAATAGCCATAATTACCCGGATTTCAAATCCCATTCTGCAATATGTTCGTTTATTTGACATAAATATATTTCATTATTGTATCCTTGCTGCCGTCTTTGTTGTATACAACTGCTTTGAGGATACCGGATTTACTGAGTGTATACGGATTGAGCATACCTGAACAGATGTGCTTGCCTTCATAGTACCATTCAACCGCTTCGACATCCGGACAGTTGTAGACGTGGAGCCACAATTCGCATCCTGAAGGAAAACTGCCGTCTTCATTTCTTTGTACATCATGGAGAAAAATGAACGGATATCCTCCGTTGTATGATTTTGTCAGGAAAGTCTGTCTGGCAACAAGCCCGGTTTCGTCTCCCGTATTGAAAGAAATTTCTGCAAAATACAGTTGCCCGGGTTCCAGATTGTCTATGATTATAGTGTATGTTCCGTCAGAACCGGCAATAACTTCCTCCTGCTGCATTTCATTCGGGTTTTTCCCCCATCTTATATATGACGGGCCGGAAAACTCGGTGTCAGCGGTCCAATTTAGAACTGCCATGGTCTGAAAAGTTCTGACTGAAACGGAATCCGGCTTTATTTTTTTCGTAGCAGTAAACAGAATATCGTCTCCTTCCCTTACTATATTAAGGATGTTGATTTCCGCATAGCTTCCGTCCCAGAAACTGAAATATGGCGGAACAAAATAGTCATGTTCATCTTTCGGGAAAAAGATATTGCTGAGTGACGTTGCTCCCGGACAGACTTTTATTGTTGCGCATTCGTGCCCAGGATTTGAGTTCACCGTATTGGTTTCCCATCTTTCGGCCGCGGTCATATTTCTCTGGAGAGGTTCGCAATATCCGGCATTGTTCCCGGATTTGTCGATATGATATACAAGCATGCCGTTTCCGCCGATATATGCATCCCATCCGGAGTTGTCCCTGTTCTCGAACAGATAGTATTCATTTTCGTTTTTGCCGTCATACCGGTAGATACTGCCGTTTTGCGATAACGGGGATAGTCTGTAATCTCCTTCCGAAAGGATTACCGGTTCGGAAATACCGAGCATTTCGCGTTCTATTGCATTGTAATTCGGCGGTGTGTTGCCCATATTGTTGAAACTGCCCCTGTCCATGATTGAGGTACTGCCCCAAAGACAAGCCGAGATTCCGCCGCTCTGCTCATTGTCGGTGTCATAAAAGTCAACAAGTCCCAGCGTATGGCTGAATTCATGGCAGAATGCACCGATTCCGTTAAGACTGTTAATTCCCTGTATGGTCTTGAGCTCCGAACAGCATGCATACAAATCAATTTTTACTCCGTCTGCAGATACCGGAGTTCCGATATTGTGCAGGAAATTGGAATGTGCCCAGATATGATTTTCTCCTGCAAGCTGTGATTCGTCCGGGCCGGCATAATAAAAAAAGACATTGTCAACATATCCGTCCCCATCTTCATCATATATCGAGAAATCTATAGTTTTGTCGGCAAGAAGACATGCTTCCTTTATCATTTCGTATACATTGCCGTCCGTACCTTTCTCATTATTCTTGCCGTAATATTCGAAATTCCTGGAAACTGTCAGTGTGTCGCTTACGTCAAATATGAACGATACCATGCCATTGAACTGTGAATCAAGATAATCTTTGGCACTCCCTGTAGCTCCTTCGAAATCATAACCTTCGAGATTAAGTTTTTTCTCAAACTGTTCTCTGCCGTAGCTGAATTTCAGATTAGGAAACTGTACGAGGATGACGAGTGATTTTTTTTGCTTTTCCTCTATGCCACCGGCATTCATGGATAAAGCGCGGCATGACGCGGGTTGTTTCCGGAATGTCATTCCTATACGTGCTTCAGCAGCATTGCGCTCCAGAATATCGTATGGAATATGTCTGGATAATGCTATGGCTTGTGCCGGTACATCCGTTCCGACTCTGTAACCGGAACTGCTCTTGTTTCCGTTCCCGTCATAACAGGCATAATAGAAATAACCGTCTTCACCCTGAATTATGGCTTCTCCCTTGTCCGTCATGAATATCCTCATGTTTTCATCTCCGTAAAGAACGGCGGTGAATTCGGTGCCGTCAGGTTGTTTTATTTTCGACAGTCCCTGTTTGGCGGGACCGGCGAAAACACATATGCCTTGTGCGAATATTGCGAATATTATCAGGAATAATTTCAAATTCATGGTTTTGTACACTTAAAATTCGCCTTTGTTCTCAATTAATCGCTATCTTTGCCGCAAAGACGAACAAATTTGCAAAATATTTATGAGACGGACAAGTTTGAGATTTTTGACCATTGCATGTTTATTTTTACTGACATTTTACGTTCATGCACAAAACAGGATTGTAGATTGCCTTAATCATTACGGAACTTTTGACAAGTGGTGCATCAGAGAAATAGAAGAATCGGCAGTCATCGGAGGACAGGTGAAACATTTGTATGAGTTTTATGGAAACTGCGATACTCTCAGGACAAAAGAGCCTTTTGCCGCACCTGACGGATATTATTGGAGAACAAACAATGTCATGGCAATTATTTACGGAGTAGTCAAAACCAGCAATACCGTATATCCTGAAAAACGGGGAAATGGATATTGTGCGAGGATAGAAACACATATGGAAACGGTTAAGGCATTGGGAATCATAAATATGGATGTCGTTTGCCAGGGGGCATTGATGGTGGGAGAACTACCCGAGCCTATAAAGGATACGAAGAATCCTATGGCAAAGGTCCTGTATGGAATAGATTTTACAGGACGCCCCAAGTCAGTATCTTTTGACTATAAGGCGACAGTCGGAAATACGGCTGTCAGGGCGACAGGATTTTCTAAGGTAAAGAAACTTGATTATCCGGATTATCCGGAAGTCGCGGTCATACTCCAGAAACGCTGGGAGGATAAAGATGGAAAAATGCATGCATTGCGTGTCGGTACAGCCATATGGCGGATATATGATAATATGCCTGACTGGAAAAACGGACTCAAGCTGGATATTCATTACGGTGATATAACGGGAAAGCCTTTTTATAAGGACTATATGGGACTGATAAATGATGAAAGCAGAATGTTTCATGCAGTCAACAGCAGGGGAGACAATGTTGAGGTTCCCGAGGAAGGCTGGGCTCCGGAGGATGAAATCCCTAATTTTATGATAATAAAGTTTCTGTCAAGTTGTGGAGAGGCATTCTGCGGCGGAGTTGGCAATACATTGTGGATTGACAATTTCCATATGAACATGTAAAAAATGAGCAAAGGAGCCAGCTGCTGTTACACAAACTGACTCCTAAACGTGTACTAAAACCTAAACCTGCCTTATAGATGCAGGCCTTTGCATAAACGTTGCATCATATGATATTTTTTTTCGATTTTTTTTAGAACCGGTAAAAATTCCGGGAAAATGGGGAGGACAGAATCATTCTGAAGTGTTCGGTTATGTCTCTGGGGAAAAGCATACCTGTCAATGAGTCGTATATATCTTGTTTGTCCATCAATTTTTCCTGCAACTTTAATGGAGCATACCGGAACACATACTTTTACCGGTGCTCCGAATACGAAAGAAAGGTCAACCGAAGACAGAACAATAAAAAAAAGGGCTCAGCCAATATTCCAGCCAGCCCCATTCGTCTGAAAAGGTAAACAATTATTTAGCGCTTTCAACAGAAACCTTTCTGAAATCCTTCATCATTTTCATGATGTTCAAAGCTGCCTTACGAGCGCGTGCACCTGCTGCCTTGTTACCTTTCTCTACCTGAGCGTCAGCGTTCTTTACGAATACGTCATACTCTGCCTTGATTTGTTCTACAAGCTCTTTCATGTTAGTTAAAATTTTAAACTTTATCGTTAAACATTAAGAATCAAAACTTTGCGCAATATAGAATATTAAAACTTAAAAAACAAGACTTTTTTCAAAAAAGCGCATGATAAATTGTTATTGCCTGATTCTGGTATTCAGATAATTCATTGCCCTGTCTATCCCGATTGTAGTCATGTTTTTTATTCCTTCTATCGTTCTTGAACAGATTTGCGGCATGGCTGAGAGTTCCTTATCAGACAACGTTCCCAGTACATAGTCAATCTGGCCCCCTCTGCCGAAATCGTTTCCGATACCGAGGCGGATTCTCGGGTAATCGTCAGTACCGAGCAGTTCGCTTATGTTGGCGAGTCCGTTATGTCCTCCCGGACTTCCGGATTTTCTCATACGTATGGTTCCGAAAGGGAGATTAAGATCATCGGATATCACAATGAGGTTTTCAAGCGGTATCTTCAGTTCATTGACCCAATAGCGTACGGCTTTCCCGCTGAGATTCATATATGTGGACGGTTTCAGCAATGTGATTCTCCGTCCTTTGAACTGTATATCGGCGGTACTTCCGTAGCGGTCAGAGGAAAAAACGATATTGGATGCCTTTGCCCAGGCATCCAATACCATAAATCCCATATTGTGTCTTGTGTTTTCGTACTCGGCACCAATGTTGCCCAAGCCGGCGACAAGATAGTTCATAACCTACATTACTGATTAGCCTGAGCTGCCTGTGCAGTTGCACGGGTAGGTCTGACGGAGCAGATGATGGTAGCTTTCGGAGAGACGATGGTAACGCCTTCAAAGTGAAGATCTCCGGCAACAATCTGTTTTCCAATCTTGAGGTGGGTTGTATCCACTTCAAGGATATCAGGAAGACTGTCGATGTTTGCACTGATGCGCAGTTTGCGTGATGACACGAGCAGCTTACCACCCATCTTCACACCCTCTGAATGTCCGGTAACCTTTACAGGAACGTCAATAGTGACAGGCTTTTCTGCTGAAACGGCAAGGAAATCCACATGGAGAGCTTCATCTGTTACAGGATGATACTGTACCTCGTGAAGTACCGCAAAGAATTTCTTTCCGTCATTGAGTTCGAGATCGATGATATATGAATTCGGAGTATGAGTTACCGATTTCAAGTCCTGTGCACTTACTGTAAAAAGTACGTTTGCTACGTTATGACCGTAGATGTTGCATGGTACCATGCCTTCCCTGCGGATCGCTTTTACCGCAGCCTTGTTGCCAGCTTCACGAATCTGGCCTTTCAATTCAATGTGTTTCATTACTTTGATAAATTAAAAATGTGTTACTCAAATTCCGGAGGATTTCAGCCGGAGCCTCAATGTCCCGGAATTCCCATTGCACCAAAAATGATTTTTTTATGGGGCCGCAAATATATGAAATCTTTGCCTACTTTACAAGACTTGTGTGCAGATTCCATTGCAAATCTGCATAGTATGTGTCAAGGTATCTGCTGCCGTTGCATGGAAGATACATGCTCAGACCTGAATAATTCTCTATTTCAACTCCGAGGAATTCCGGTGTGGCTGCCTTGTAGACAATACACTCTTCCAGAGCCTTGTCCAGTCCGGCAATATCGGTTTCATTGGCTCCTGCTTTGGCGATGATGTCTTTAAGATCATAGAACCAATGATGGTTCCCTGTGAAATACCTCTGTACAGAGTAGGCTGGCACGTTCCCGATTTCCGTCCTGTATTTTTCGAATATTTCGCTGCATATTTTCGCGAGGTCGTCAAGCTTGCCGCAGTCTACCATGGATATTGTTGCGGAACGGTAGGCTCCTGACTGTGCATTATAATGTTCGAAATAATTCCTGCAGACGGATTCTACATCCGGTTCAGTTTTCTCCAAAAGATCCGAAGCAAGTTTCGAATAATCGAAGCCGTCAGCAAGAACCTCTGTCTGCGAAAAACCGATCCGTCCGCATTTGTCTTTCAATTCATAAGCAATCTCAATACCTCCCATCAGACAGGCATCGAAAAGAATGTAGTCGAATTTCATAGGAAGAGCATCCGCAAATTCCATGACCGTCATTTCATAGGACATGCCGTTCATCACGTCTTGGCCTATGCTTTTTACTGCAGGCCAATTCTCATCACGTTCCGGTTCGATATAAGGTACTGCCATGCTGCAATTCAGCTGGAATACTCCTGCACCGGCATCATATGAACCGGGACTGGAGTAATATCCCGGGGGAAGCCATCCCGTGGCGTGGGATGAAAACAGCAATCCATAGCTTCTTGCACGATATGTATCCTTGATGAATGTCATCACTTCATTCAGAGTGGAAGCGGATGATGAAACCGTTCCTGACGGCATTTTCAATATGGTATCACGGCATACCTGTCCCTGGATGTCCGAATATGCCCTGAATAGTACGGGGTCGGATTTTGTGAGATGACTGTAAATAAGGAACACGTCACTGCTTCTGCCGCTTCCGGGGACATAACCTCCCAAAAGGTCTTCAATATCATCCTTGATGTATGAACTAAGGCTGTTGTTTCCGCAAAGGTAGGCTACGAAAACCTTGCGTCTCTCGCTTGTGTCTCTTTTGACCGGCACCCTTTCGGACCTGTCTCCGGTATTCGTTGCCGGGAAACGGAATTCGTCTTCAAGTGCGGTGCATGAAGACAATATATATATGGCGGACAGTAAAATCCAGATATATCTCATGTCAATTATCATCATATCCTGCGAATTTACAAATAAAATGACATAACTTTGCAAGCGGTATAATTAAAAGTTATGAGAACTATAGAGAAAATGTTGTTAGCCATGGGTATGTCAGTATCCGTAGTAGCGTGCAATGCGCCGCAGTCCAAGGAACAGGACGGCGAATTCAAGTACCTTATAGATGAATTTGCAGATTTGAAGATAATGAGATACCGTATTCCGGGATGGGATGACCTCAGTCTGCAGCAAAAGGAATATGTGTATCATCTCGGTGAGGCAGCCAAGTATGGCCGCGATATAATCTGGGCACAGAATTGCAGATATAATCTGCCGGTAAGGAAAGTCCTCGAAAATATTCTGGAAAATTATGACGGAGACAAGAATTCCGATGAATTCAGACAGTTCACGGTTTATGCCAAAAGAGTGTTTTTCAGCAATGGAATACATCACCACTATGCGGAAGACAAGATTATTCCGGAGTGTCCGAAAGAATATTTTGCAGGCCTGATGGAGGCTGTAGGCGAAGGTGGAAAAGCCGGTGAACTTCTGCCTGTCATATATGATCCGGATATTCTGCCTCAGAGGAAGTCGATGAGCGAGACCGGTGATATCGTGGCGTTGTCGGCAGTCAATTTCTATGAGAATGTAAGCCGCAGGGAGGTTGAACAGCTCTATGCCGGGATGGTCGATCCTGATGACAAGACCCCGGTTTCCTACGGACTGAACAGCAGGGTAGTGAAAGGTGAAGACGGTATAGTAAGAGAAGAGGTATACAAGATAGGCGGTCTGTATGGACAGGCGCTGGAAAAGATAGCCGGTGAACTGGAAAAGGCGGCTGCAGTAGCAGAAAATGATGCCCAGAAACAGTATATAGCATCTCTTGTAGATTATTATCGTACAGGAGACCTTAAACTGTGGGACAAATACAACATCGAATGGGTAAAGGAAACACAGGGAACCGTAGATTTTGTGAACGGATTCGTCGAGGATTACGGAGACCCTCTCGGACGCAAGGCTACCTGGGAAGCACTTGTGAACATCAAGGACCATGATGCTTCAGAAAGGACTGAAATCATCAGCAGGAATGCACAGTGGTTTGAGGACCATTCTCCGGTAGATGCCCGATTCAAGAAAAAAGAGGTCAAAGGTGTTTCCGCCAAGGTCATAAATGCCACGACCCTTGCTGGAGACTGTTATCCGGCCACTCCGATTGGAATCAATCTTCCGAATGCCGACTGGATAAGGAAGGAATACGGATCGAAATCAGTTACTATCGCCAATATCACACATGCTTATGATCTTGCAGCACAGGAATCTCCCAAAAATACTCTTTCCGAATTCGCATGGTCCGAGGAAGAAATAGCGGATGCAAAAAAATATCTTTCAATAACGGATGAAGTTCATACCGATCTTCATGAATGTCTCGGCCACGGTTCCGGACAATTGCTGCCGGGAACCTCTCCGAACGCTCTTGGAGAATACAGCTCTACGATCGAGGAGACGCGTGCCGACCTGTTCGGATTGTATTACATGGCAGACCCTAAACTTGTGGAATTGGGTATTCTTCCGGATATGGATGCATACAAGGCACAGTATTCGAATTATATAAGAAACGGTCTTTTCGTACAGTTCAACAGGGTGGAACTCGGAAAAAAGAATACCGAAGCACATATGCAGAACCGTAAGCTTATAGCAGAATGGTGCTATGAGGCAGGTCTGGCGGACAATGTCATAGAAAAGAAAGTTCGTGACGGGAAAACATATTTTGTAGTAAATGATTTTGAGGCTCTGAGATCACTTTTCGGTGACATGCTTGCCGAAATTCAGCGCATCAAATCGGAAGGCGACTATGCGGCTGGAAAAGCAATGGTTGAGAAGTATGCCGTCAACATAGATCCCCAGCTACATAAGGAGGTGAAAGAAAGATATGCCGCACTGGGCCTTAAACCTTACGGCGGTTTCGTGAATCCGGATATTGTGCCGGTCGTGAAGAATGGCAAGGTCGTGGATTATGAAATAAACTATACCGACGATTATCTCGGACAGATGCTTGAATACGGCAAAAAGTATTCTACACTGTAATATGTCAAAACCGTAAAAGCATTGAAACCTGACAATCGTATACTTGACGATTACAGATATTATCTGAAGGTAGAGAGGGCAATGTCTGAAAATACAGTGTCCTCCTACCTTTCCGATATAAATCTGTTTCTGTCGGACGATGACATTCCTGAAGAACTGGAGAACATCGACAGCGGGTGCATGGTCGGCTATTTCACAAAACGTGTTGCGAATGACGGACTGTCGAAACGATCCCAGATGAGGATTTTGAGCGCGCTTAAGTCATTTTTCGGATGGCTGCAGCTTGAAGGTCTTGTTCATGACAATCCGTGCGACGGGGTGCCCGCTCCCAAATTGGGACGCTATCTGCCGTCTGTTCTTACGGAAAATGAAATATCCGATATCATTTCTTCGGTGGACACTTCCACTTGGAACGGCTTGAGAGACCGTGCAATTCTTGAAGTCCTCTACGGTTGCGGATTAAGGGTTTCAGAAGCGGCAGAACTGAAGATTTCACAACTTTTCCTGAAAGACGGTTTTGTGAGGGTCATCGGAAAAGGGGATAAGCAGAGACTGGTTCCGATTGGAGATATGGCCATAGATGCCATCGGCAGTTATCTTCCCGTCCGTCCGGATCCCGCGGACTCGAAATCTGAAGACATCCTGTTTCTCAACAAGTTCGGCAGAGGCATTAGCAGGATATCGGTTTTCAATATGGTAAAGAGACAGGCTGTCGCTGCCGGTGTCAATAAAGAAATTTCTCCACATTCATTCAGGCATTCATTCGCAACACATCTGATTGAGCATGGCGTGGATCTCAGGGCTGTTCAGGATATGCTCGGACATGAAAGCATACTTACAACGGAAATATATACCCATATAGACAAGAAAACGTGGCAGTCCGCTTTTCTGGAACATCATCCTGGAGAAGATTGACAGGCTGCCTATGGCTTTTCCTTTGAGACTGCCTCATTGAAACAATGGCGGCACAGGGGTTCGTATGCTTCCTTTTCTCCAAGTACTACAAGGTTTTCATCGGAGGAGAGCCTGTGCGAATGATTTGCTGGACTTCCGCACTTGACGCATATTGCATGGACTTTCTGGACGTCCTCCGCAATAGCCATCAATGCAGGCATCGGACCGAACGGCTTGCCCATGAAATCCGTGTCGAGACCGGCTATGATGACCCTTATACCATTGTTTGCAAGAGACTGGACGACTTCCACAATAGTATCATCGAAAAACTGCGCTTCATCGATACCTACGACCTCTACATCGCTGGAAAGCAACAGCATGCTCGACGGTGAGTCTATGGGAGTTGAGGGAATGCTGTGCGAATCATGTGAAACAACCTGGTCGTCAGAGTATCTGACATCGATAGCCGGTTTATATATTTCGACTTTCTGATTGGCGAACTGGGCCCTTTTGAGACGCCTTATAAGCTCTTCCGTCTTTCCGGAAAACATTGAACCGCATATCACTTCAATTGACCCGGCTTTTTTTGCAATTTCTAAAAACATTTCCCTAATTTTGCGTTTGATTTGCAAATATAGCGAATAAGTGAGCGCAAAGGCAAATAAAATTTGACTTTGCCGAACGGGAGCTATATATGGACACGAAGTGGCCAAATTATATTTTATCACATTATGGAAAACAGACAGACAGAAATTTTATCCGACATAAAGAGGCTTGTTTCATCCATCCACCGCCAGGTCGAAGAACTCGACAGAAAAATGTATGAGTTGAAGGAAATCATGGATCCCCAGACTGATTCAGAGCCTATCGGACTGATTCTTGACAGTGTCCCGCGTCCTGATGACAATAATATGCCGGACGGTGTCACGGAGGCCGTGTCTGTTGATGAGCATGAGCCGGAACCCATACCGGATACAGGTACTTCGGAACCAATGGTGGCAGAACCATCGGGAAATTACGGATCAGAAATTCCAAATGAACCGGAGACTGAGAGCGGATCAGTAATGAATCGAAATGCAGAGGAAAAAGACATTCAGGAAGAGACCGAAGAAGATGAAAATGCGGGAGAAACGGCGGAGACCGGAGATGCCGGAAGAGACGATGATGCCTTCCGAATAGAGTCTGCTGCAGAAAACAAGGAAAGAATGGCTGTTATAGATGCAATGTCAGCCCGTGAAACATGGAGGACAGACAGACCTGGTAGTCCGGTAAAGGATATAAGAAGCGCCATTTCCTTGAATGACAGGGTTCTGTTCATCAATATGCTTTTCAATGAGGATGCTATGTCTTTTCAGGAATGTATAACGCATCTCAATGAAATAAGTACTCTCGATGAAGCCGTGAATTATGTCGTGAGCGTTCATCCGGAATGGGAAATGGATTCTGAAATTGTCTACCGTTTCATGATGGCGGTCAGAAGAAAACTGATATGAGTATGGAGGGCAGACTGTTCATAGTTCCTACTCCTGTCGGAAATCTGGAGGATATGACCCTGAGAGCAATTCGTGTTCTTAAGGAAGCGGATCTCGTTTTGGCCGAGGATACGAGGACGACGTCCGTGCTTCTGAAACATTTTGAAATACATGCAAGGCTTGAGTCACATCATAAATTCAACGAGCACAGGACAGTAGAGACACTCAGGGACAGGATTCAGTCAGGGTTGAATGTCGCTCTGGTAAGCGATGCGGGCACTCCGGGCATTTCCGATCCGGGTTTCCTTCTTATCAGGACATGTGTGGAAGAAGGAATTGAAGTGGAAGCTCTTCCTGGAGCTACTGCATTTGTCCCTGCTTTGGTAAGTTCCGGCTTTCCTTGCGACAGATTCTGTTTCGAAGGTTTCCTTCCTGTTAAGAAGGGACGGCAGACGAGGCTTGCCGAACTTTCGGAAGAAAACAGAACGATGATTTTCTATGAGTCTCCATATCGTCTGGTCAAGACTCTGGAGCAGTTTTCGTCAGTTTTCGGAGAGGACAGGCAATGCTGTGTCACAAGGGAAATTTCAAAAATTCATGAGGAACATAAGAGAGGCTCTTTGGCAGAACTCGTGTCCTGGTATGCGGAAAATGAACCAAAGGGCGAAATTGTAATCATTCTGGCAGGTGCCGGTAACAGAAAAAAAACGAGGGGGAGAGATTATGAGGAGAGAGAAAACGGAAACGAAAAGGAAGAATGACGGTATCGGGACTTCATACCGGACAGGAATAATCGCACTGGTATTTCTCGTGATAGGATTCCAGTCGGCTCTTTTCATACACAGGACTGCTGTGCTGGAAATCGTGAGAAGGCAAGAACGGCCTGATACGGTTTATGTGGTGGATACGTCGTTGGCGAGGACGATAATCGGGGAAAGAGGAACGCTGGCAGGTACATCCCCGGAAACATGTGAAAAATATGTGACGGAAATGGACGGCAACCTCCAGATAAGGGTTATATCCGCTAAAGATCCGGTTATCGAAAAGGTTCTTGAAAAGTATTCGGAAAAGAAGGTCGAATCTTTCCGTTTCAATCCCAATACGGTATCCGGTTACGATCTTCAGCGTCTCGGATTTTCTCCGAAACAGGCTTCTGCAATAATCAATTACAGGAAAAAAGGCGGCAAGTTCAGACGAAAAAGCGATTTTGCAAAATCGTTTGTTGTTGCGGACTCCGTTTACAGGAGACTTGAACCGTATATAGATATTCCCAAGATTGAACTGAATCATGCAGATTCCGCGGCCCTGGATGCCCTGCCAGGTATAGGAGGATATTTTGCAAGGAAAATAATCGAACACAGGGATGCGCTCGGAGGTTATTCCTGTAAGGAACAGCTCATGGACATATGGAAGTTCGACAGGGAAAAGTTCGACGGGTTGTCCGACCTGGTCATCGTGGATACGGCCGGGATTCCTCCATATCCTTTGTGGACACTGCCTGAGGATTCCCTGAAGACCCATCCATATATCGGGAACTATGCTGCAAGAGGCATCGTATTGTACCGGAACAACAATCCTAAGGAAAAATACACTTTGGAAGGACTTGTTTCGGCCGGTGTGATAGATACTTCCAGATTTGAAAAACTGAAGAAATGCAGGATAAAGCCTATCTGAGGAAAAATCTTATGACTTTTTCCTTGAACTTCGTGTATGGCTGGTATCTCATAGGCAGGTCCAGCCATACAGGCTTGTCTACGATGCTCTTCATATGCGAAAATGTGTCGAATCCGAATTTTCCGTGATAATTTCCCATTCCGCTTTCTCCTACACCCCCGAACGGCATGTCGTCTGTGGCAAGGTGTATGATTGTATCGTTTACGCATCCGCCTCCGAACCGTATTCCGGCAAGAATCTTCCGGACCAGTTTTCTGTTTTCCGAGAAGACATATGTTGCCAGAGGCTTCGGATGTGCGTTTATATAGTCCATTACATCCGTTTCATCATCATATGTGATGACAGGCAGTATCGGACCGAAGATTTCGTCCTGCATGAGCGGAAGCTTGTCCAGATTTGTCCATTTTTTTCCGTTGCCGGAGTCCAGATGTCCTATTCTTATGATGGTAGGCTCTATTTGCCCTGTTTCCTTGTCGGAATGCCCTCCGAGTTCCACTTTCCCGGTTCCGCAACTGTCCTCGATGAGTGATGTCAGCCTCTCGAAATGTTTTTCGTTGACAATTTTGCCGTAGTTCCTGTTGGAAAGCGGTGCTATCCCGAACATGGAGACAGCTTCCTGTCTGCAGAATCCGATGAATTCATCGGCGACATCCTTATGCACCATGAGATAGTCGGGAGCCACGCATGTCTGTCCGCAGTTGAGGAATTTCCCGAAGACAAGGCGTCTTGCAGCAATTTTCAGAGAAGCATCCCTGCATACGATTGACGGACTCTTACCACCGAGTTCGAGTGTGACTGGAGTGAGATGTTCGGCGGCTTTTTTCATCACTATCTTTCCGACTTCCTTGCTTCCCGTGAAGAAAATATAGTCGAACTTGTTTTCAAGAAGACTGGAGTTTACCTCTCTTCCGCCTTCCATCACTGTGACCAGTTCCGGAGGAAATGTTTCTTCTATCAGTTTCCTTATCACTGAACTTGTGGCGGGGGAATATGCACTGGGCTTTATTATGACGGTGTTCCCCGCAGCTATTGCGCTGATCAGCGGAGAAATGCAGAGGAGAAACGGGTAATTCCACGGACTCATTACGAGCACATTGCCATAAGGTTCCGGAATTATGCGGCTGCTTGCCGGAAACTGCGCGAGCGGGGTGGAAACCTTTCTCGTTCTGCTCCATTTCCGTATATGACGTATGGTGAATCTTATCTCGCTGAGAGACAGTCCGGTTTCACACATATACCCTTCCGGCCTGCTTTTGCCGAGATCCCGGTACAGTGCATCCGCGATTTCGCACTCATGCTTTCTGATGCCTTCATACAGTTTTTCGAGCATGGATTTCCTGAACGAGACATCAAGAGTCTTTCCTGTAAGGAAAAACTCTCTCTGCCTGTCAATGATGTCGTTTGTCATAACCGGAAATATCTGTCATGCAATTAATCCTGTACTTTCTGAAGGGCTTCCCTTATTCTTGCCTCTATTTCATCGCAAAGTTCGATGTTGTCGGCAAGAAGCTGTTTGACGGCCTCTCTGCCCTGAGCCAGTTTCGAGTCGTTGTAACTGAACCATGAACCGCTTTTCTTGATGATGTCCAGCTCGACGCCCAGATCTATGATTTCACCGATGTGTGAGATACCTTCGCCGAACACTATGTCGAACTCAGCCTTCTTGAACGGAGGTGCCATCTTGTTTTTCACTATCTTGACTTTCGTTCTGTTGCCCAGGGCTTCGTCTCCGTCCTTTATCTGCGTCGTGCGTCTTACGTCGACTCTGACAGATGCATAGAATTTGAGTGCATTACCTCCGGTCGTCGTCTCCGGATTGCCGAACATTACGCCTATCTTGTCACGCAGCTGATTGATGAATATGCAGCAGGTATTGGTTTTGCTAATGTTTGCAGTCAGTTTTCTCAAAGCCTGGCTCATGAGCCTTGCCTGCAGTCCCATTTTCGCATCACCCATCTCGCCTTCGATTTCCGCCTTCGGAGTAAGGGCTGCTACGGAGTCAATCACAATGATGTCGATTGCTCCGGACCTTATCAGGTTGTCCGCAATTTCCAGTGCCTGCTCTCCGTTGTCCGGCTGTGATATCAGCAGTGTTTCGAGATTGACACCGAGGTTCTTTGCATATGTCCTGTCAAAAGCATGTTCTGCATCTATTATCGCCGCTATGCCTCCCTGTTTCTGGGCCTGTGCGATGGCATGGATGGCAAGGGTGGTCTTACCGCTGGATTCAGGCCCGAAAATCTCGATGACCCTTCCGCGCGGATATCCGCCTATGCCGAGTGCGTGGTCCAGTGCTATGGAGCCGCTCGGTATTACGGAAACCTCCCAGTTTGGCTGTTCTCCCAATTTCATGATGGTACCCTTCCCGTAGTCTTTCTCAATCTTGTCAATGGTTGCCTGCAATGCCTTGAGCTTGGCAGCATTGACATCCGTACCTTCCTTTTCAACTTCTTTAGCCATGATTCTGTATGTTATTTAATTAATTAAGTTTGTCAATAACCCTATCAACGCAAAGTTATTAAAAAAGCCGATATGAAATAGTATTTTTGATTAAATTTGCAGTGTACGAATATTTGTTGCATGAAAATCAGACTGATAGGAAAGAATCTGGAGGAGTTGAAGGCGGTTGCGGATGAGGCCGGGCTTCCCGGGTTTGCTGCACGGCAGATAGCAGACTGGCTTTACAGGAAGAAAGTCCGGGATATTTCCGCAATGACAAACATATCTAAGGCCGGAAGGGATGCCCTGGAAAGCAAATATGAGGTGGGAGCCATTCTCCCCTCGGAATGCGTGTCGTCTTCTGACGGAACGAAAAAGTATCTGTTTCCCGTGACCTGTTCCCATGGAAATGTTTTCGCGGAAGGTGGAGAGAGGATGGAGGACGGGGCTGTCGAAGCCGTGATGATACCTGAGGATGACAGGAAGACGCTGTGTGTTTCTTCCCAGTCCGGATGCCGTATGGGATGCCGTTTCTGTATGACCGGAAGACAAGGTTTTCACGGACATCTTTCTGCCGCGGACATAATTTCGCAGTTTGTGGCGGTTGACGAGGCTGACGGACTTACCAATGCGGTTTTCATGGGAATGGGAGAGCCTCTGGACAATTACGGGAATGTAATGAAAGCCATGGAGATACTGACTGCGCCATGGGGATTTGCATGGAGCCCGAAACGGATAACACTTTCGACGATAGGGGTCATTCCGGTGCTTAAGCGATTTCTGGATGAAAGCCGTTGCCATCTTGCCGTCAGTCTTCACAATCCGTTTGGAGATGAAAGGCAGGAACTGATGCCCGTGCAGAAGGCTTATCCGATAACTGATGTTGTGGAACTGATACGAAGATATGATTTTTCAGGACAGAGACGCGTCAGCTTCGAGTATACGATGTTCATGGGATACAATGATTCGAAGAGGCACGCGGATGCTCTGGCAAGACTGTTGAAAGGGCTGGAATGCCGCGTGAACCTCATAAGGTTCCACAAGATTCCGGATTTTCCGTATGATACCATTCCTGATGAACTGATGGAACAGTTCCGGAAGAGACTCAATGCCTCGGGAATCGTGACTACGATCAGGGCATCCAGAGGCGAAGATATTCTGGCAGCCTGCGGAATGCTGGCAGGGAAACATGAATGATAATCGTTTGGAATATAGATTTTGATATGAACCGTTTTATCCGAATATGTTTCTTGTTCTTGCTTTTTTTCCCCATATGGAATGTTTCCGCCAATATCAGGACGGACAGGGATTCCATATCCATAGCCAGAATCAGAGAGAAAATGGCGGAGATAAGGAAAACAAGGCCTGTCGTCGCTCTCGTCCTGAGCGGGGGTGGGGCTAAAGGTGCTGCGCATATAGGTGTTATAAAATATCTCGAGTCAATCAACATGCCCGTAGACATGGTTCTCGGCACGAGTATGGGAGGTCTTGTCGGCGGTCTGTATGCTCTCGGCTATACTGCCGAAAAGATGGATTCCATAATAAGGAAGATGGATTGGGATGTCATCATGAATGACAGGATTCCGCGTGACTATATTTCATATTCCGAAGCCAGATACAGGGAAAAGTATCTGCTTTATTTCCCGTTTTATTATAACAAGCAGGTTTACAGCAAAAAGAGGGAGTCCGAACTCCAGTATTCACAGAAACAGGACAAGATCAGTCTCGGAGCGGATGACAACACTACCGTGTCATTCCTGAAGGACAATGTTCTCGGAAGCCTTCCGGCAGGCTACATATCAGGTCAGAATGTAACCAATATATTCAGCGGCCTGTCTGTCGGCTATCAGGATTCATTGGACTTCAATGAACTCCCCATACCGTTTGCATGCGTTGCCACCGATCTTGTGACCGGAAAGGGAAAGGTGTGGCATGAAGGCAAACTGAATACAGCCCTGCGGTCTACAATGTCGATTCCCGGAGTGTTCGCGCCGGTCAAGGTCTCGGGCATGGTGCTGGTAGACGGAGGAATGAGGGACAATTATCCTACCGCACTTGCGAAGGAAATGGGAGCCGACATTGTCATTGGAGTCGATTTGTCAAGCGGCAGCAGGGAGTATAAGGACATAAACAATTTCGGAGATATAATCAGTGCCGGAATAGACATGTTCGGAAGGAGTGTCTTTGAAGCCAACAGGAAGATTCCGGATGTAAATATAAAACCGGAACTGGAAGGCTACAATATGATGAGTTTCGATGCCGCCAGTATTGACGATATTATATCCAGAGGTTATCAGGCGGCTGTGGACAATGCCGATATCCTGGCCGGGCTCAAGGCCCGTGTCGGTGCCGATTCCCTTGTGCTGGACAAGAAACCGGCCGTAGACATAAGCGTGGATTCGGTCACGGTAAGTGATATTGAGATACGAGGTATATCCGAGGGGTCCATAAAAATACTGATGAACAAGATCAGGCTTAAGTCGGGTGACAAGGTATGCCGGAACGATATAGAAAACATAGTGGCAATGATATATGGAACGCAGGCATTCGATATGGTGACATACGAGTTGCTCGGCAAGGAAGAACCATACCATCTGATATTCAACTGTACTCCCGGACCAATCAACAAGTTCGGCGCCGGGGTCCGTTTCGATACGGAGGAAATCGTATCCGTACTTCTCAATGTCGGTCTGAATACGCAGAAACTGCAGGGCTCCACTTATGATTTCATTGCGAGAATCAGTGCTAATCCTTATGTGAAGTTCCATTATTCATATGATGCACCGTCCATACCAACGGTGAATGCTACGGTTTCTTCCAGATGGACGAACATGAATATGCTTGACTTCACCACGAACCGTCTCAACCTTAATTACTGGAGGCTCAGGGCGGAAGCATATCTCTCAAATATCAAATGGGCATATTTCGACACCCAGTTGGGATTCAGAAATGACTTTACCGATCTGAGATCAATACTTTCTTCTGAACCTATAGAAGGAGATTACTTTTCCCATGAAATGAAAAATGATTTCGTGTCGGTTTTTGCTGATACAAGGGTAGATACATTTGATGACGGATACTTCCCGACTTCCGGTTTCAATGCCGGTCTGTCCTATAGCTGGGTTTTTGCTGGTTTTCCGAACATGATGAACAATTTCCATATGGCATTGTTCGATGCAAAGGTCATCGTGCCTATGGGAAAGGTTTTCGCATTTATTCCTTCCGTGAATTTCAGGTTCCTCTTCGGTCATGACATTCCATTGGTTTATGCAAATTCCATGGGAGGTTCGCTCGCCGGCAGATATATGGACCAGCAGATTCCTTTCATCGGTATAAACAATATGACCATAATGCATAACATACTGACAGTCTTCAGGACTGATTTCCGTTTCAGACTGGCGAAGAACCATTATATGAAAGGTATATTGAATTATGCAAGGGATTCCGACAGGCTCGACAAGAGCTATCTGGAAGGATTGGGATGGTTCGGGGCAGGAGTCGAATATTCGTATGATGCCTTTTTCGGCCCGGTAACGGCGAATGTTCACTGGTCGAACATTACCAACAGCGCCGGATTGTATTTCAGCATAGGGTATAATTTCTAATGATTGCCATATGGCTGGTGTGTTGTCGGAAAAGGAAATACTGGACAGAATGCGGCGCATGTGTTCCAGGAGAGAGTATTGTTCGTCGGATATACTCCGGAAAATCAGGAGTATTGTTCCAGACGGGCGGATAGATGCAGAAGGTATATTGTCATCACTTGCAGATGACGGCTATTTTGATGATGCCAGATATGCCGGGGCGTTTGCCAGGGACAAGGCATGCCTTTCGGGATGGGGAAGGGCAAAAATCAGGCATGCATTGCTTGCCAAAGGAATCGGGGCGGATATCGCCGATGCTGCTGTTTCGTGTGTGGATGAAGAAAAGGCATCAGATAAGTTTGAAAGAATAATAAGGAATAAAATGGACAGTCTCGGCAATGATCCGATGATGCGTGTGAAGACAATCCGTTTTGCCCTGGGACGCGGCTACGGATATGATGAGACGATAATGGCTATAGACAGAATTAAAGGTGTAAAGTAATATGGATTACAGAAGTTTGACTGCATTGGAAATCAATGCTCTGGAAGCAAATTGGTGTACGGCTGACTCATGGGACAACGTGAAAGTCAGGGAGGGATTCAGACCGGAATACATCAGACACACAAGATTTTCGGGAGACATACGTCTCGGGGTTTCGGACAAGGAATTCCATATGGCGGGCGGTATCAGAAAGCATTCTGGAATATTTCATGCGATTCTTCACAATGTAGAGGTCGGTGACGATTGCTATATTGAGAATGTGAAGAATTATATCGCGAACTACAGGATTGGCCATGATACTTTCATAGAGAATGTCGATATCATTCTTACAGACGGGAAATCGTCTTTCGGAAATGGTGTCGAGGTTGCCGTTCTGAATGAGACGGGAGGCCGTGAGGTTATGATTTATGACCGTCTTTCCGCACAGCAGGCATATGTCATGGCCCTGTACAGGCATCGTCCTGAACTGATATCGGCTTTCAGGAAAATGATAGGTGACTATACTGGGAGCATAGCATCAGAAACCGGTACAATCGGTTCCAATGTCACTATTACGGATGCCGGTTATCTGAAGAATGTCAGGGTAGGGGATTATTGTAAAATCGAAGGTACAGCCAGGCTCAAGAACGGTACCATCAACAGCAATGAAACCGCTCCGGTGCATATCGGTGTGGGTGTAATAGGTGATGATTTCATAGTCTGCAGCGGTTCTTCGGTTGAAGACGGTGTCATGTTCTCGAGATGTTTCATCGGCCAGAGCTGCCGGCTGGGGCACGGGTATTCCGCATCCGATTCCCTGTTTTTCAGCAATTGCCAGGGAGAGAACGGCGAAGCATGTGCGATATTTGCAGGACCTTATACCGTAACCCATCATAAATCTACCTTGCTGATTGCCGGAATGTTCTCTTTCATGAATGCCGGTTCCGGATCTAACCAGAGCAATCACATGTATAAGCTCGGGCCGATACATCAGGGAATCATGGAGCGAGGGGCAAAGACCGCTTCCGATTCATATCTGTTGTGGCCCGCAAAGATCGGAGCATTTTCTCTGGTAATGGGAAGACATGCTACGCATCAGGATACTTCGGATCTTCCTTTTTCCTATCTGATAGAGGAACACAATACGTCATATATCATGCCGGGAGCCAATCTGAAAAGCGTCGGCACGATAAGGGATGCGAGGAAATGGCCTGTCCGTGATGCAAGAAAGGATCCGGACCGTCTTGACTGCATAAACTACAACCTTCTGAGCCCGTTCACCATTAAAAAGATGCTGAACGGACTGGAGATTCTGGATAATCTTCAGAAAGTTTCGGGAGTGTCATCGGACGCTTATTCATATCAGAGCGGAAAAATCAAGAGATCGTCTCTCGTGAAGGGTGTTTCATATTACAGGATGGCGATTGACAAGTTCCTCGGAAATTCATTGATAACCAGATTGTCCGGTTCTGATTTCAAGGATGTCGACGGCATGAGGGCTTGTCTTAAACCGGATATGGATACAGGGTCAGGACAGTGGATAGACCTCTCCGGTCTGATAGCTCCGAAGAGTGTCGTAGATGAACTTCTTGATGATATAGAACAGGGCCGGATTGCCGGAGTCCATGAGATCCATTCCAGATTCTGTGATATACATTCTAAATACTATACATACGAATGGATCTGGGCAAAGGAAGTGATCGAAGAGTATTTCAAAGTGAATCTTGCGGAAATCACTGTCGATGAAGTAATTTCCATAATACAGAAATGGAAAACTTCGGTAGTTGCCCTGGATGAAATGCTGTATGAAGATGCCAAGAAAGAGTTTTCACTCAATGCGATGACCAGTTTCGGCGCTGACGGCGATGAAAACCAGCGGCGTCTGGATTTCATGGAAGTCAGGGGAAACATGTTTGAATCCGATCCTTTCGTATGCATGGTAAAGGACCATATCAAGCAGAAGACAAAACTCGGAAACGACATGATAGAGAGGCTTGACCAGATAGCCGAATAACTATTTGCTTCCCCTCTATCCACCGACAGGACGTGTTTGTGAAAAATTGTAGGCGTTTCCGTAATAACGTATTGTATAAAGACAGTAGTGCTTAAGCCTGAACTTGGTAGCGTCTGTCATCCCCTCTGTCAGCAACCCGCTGTCAGGTGGGGGACTCTGTTTCCCATTGTCGTCCCGACGGTCGTATGTCATATCCAATAAAAAGAAGAAGAGAGTGACCGTTTCAGCCACCCTCCTTTTCTTTTCATGAAAGTATTGTTATTTCTTGAAATACCTGTTGTAAAGTCCCTGGAATCCTGCTCCGTGACGAGCCTCGTCCTTGCACATTTCGTGTACTGTGTCATGTATGGCATCGAGGTTCTGAGCCTTTGCAAGTTTTGCTATTCTGAGCTTGTCTTCGCATGCTCCGTGTTCTGCCTGCATCCTCTTTTCGAGGTTGGTCTTTGTGTCCCAAACGCATTCTCCGAGCAACTCTGCAAATCTTGATGCATGGTCAGCCTCCTCGAAAGCATATCTCTTGAATGCCTCTGCTATTTCCGGATAGCCTTCCCTGTCTGCCTGACGGCTCATGGCCAGATACATTCCCACTTCCGAACATTCTCCGTTGAAATGGTCTCTCAATCCTCTGAGTATTTCCTCATCAACACCTTTGGCAACTCCGAGCCTGTGCTCGTCAGCCCATGACAACTCTCCTTCAGTCTCCGTAACTTCCACAAACTTATCTGATTTTGCATGACATATCGGACACTCCGCAGGTGCGGAATCCCCCTCATGTACATAACCGCAAACCAGACATCTGAATTTCTTTTTCATAATGAGAATCTTTAAATTTTAATGTTTTATCCTTTTATATTGATATTTCAAAACTTTGGATTAATTTTGAATAATTCTAAATTAATCCGATGCAAAGATAGGAAAAAAAATATACTTTCCAAATAAAAATATAGTATTTTTGTAAGAAATCTTCTTTTATGATTCCGTTTCTGAAACAGGTGGCCGGACATTATTGCGGCAGTTCCCGGAAGTTTGACACTTTGAGTCGGCTAATTTTGAATTTTTAAATACGTAAATAATTGATAGACTTTCTCGCGAAAGTCTTTTTTTTGTCAATTTTATTTTCTATCTTTGTAATGTTATA
>CASGDV010000111.1 GCA_949300335.1 uncultured Bacteroidales bacterium
GCTCCAGACGTGACTGAAAACAAAAAAATCGGCCCTGAAACCAGAGCCGATGATATAAAAAACGATGAGTTTGATCGGAAAATACGGGAGAGTCTGCCGGTTAACTCAAATTGAAGGAATTAAATGACTATCCCTATATAACGGGAGAGAATTTTGTCATGGCGGGAGGATATCTTTTTCTGGAGTTCTATTTCAACGACAAGATGTACCGGGATGTCTGGAATCCGGAAACCGGAACCCTGCTCTTCCGTACCGAGATATCGGACGGCAACGATTTGCCGGGATTCCCGGTCGGGGTGAACGGGGAAACTGTGTACTGCTGGCCGAATTATGCCGAGGGAGACAATCTATATTGCATACTGCTTCATAGCGAGGCAAAGAAGATTATTCCGTCCATTCCGGAGGATTCCAATCCTGTCATCCTGCATCTTGAACTTGAATAAACCATTGTGATATGAAACAACTTTTGAAACTGATTGCTATGGCAGCAGCATTGCAGACTCTTGTACCGGCATATTTAAGCGCCGTAGAGATTGTTCCGGCTCCTTCCTTCATGAGGGAAAACAGGTCGATTGTAAGGATTCCGTCAGAAATAGGTATTCATGTTTCTGATAAATCTTTGAAACCGGCAGCCAGAACATTCATGGATTCCGCCGGAAAGAAGAATGATGACGGATTGTTTCCTGAGTTCAAGTTTGTTCCTAAAGCCGGGACGGCATTCATGGTTCTGGACCTGGATACATCGCTTTCCGGAGAAGAATATGTTTTGGAAATCGGTCAGGCCGGCATCAGTATCAAGGGAGGCGGCATATCAGGAGTATGGTGGGGGTTGCATTCAGTCATGCAGATACTTGTCCAGAGCGCATCCAATGCCGATGAGAACGGCATGTTCGTTTCCGGTATGGTCGTGAAGGACAAACCGGCATTTTCCTACAGAGGAGCGATGCTCGACTGCTGCCGGCATTTCTTTTCTGTCGATGATGTCAAGACATATATCGATATCATGGCCCTTCATAAGCTGAATGTGTTCCATTGGCACCTTACCGATGACCAGGGATGGCGGATAGAGATAAAGAAGTATCCCGAACTTACCCGAAAAGGCTCCTTTAGAAAGGAAACTGTGGTAGGACATGCCGCCAGTTCCGATACTTATGACGGAATACCTTATGGAGGTTACTATACGCAGAAGGATATAAGGGAAGTGGTCCGCTATGCGGCAGAAAGGCAGATAACGGTGATTCCTGAAATAGAAATGCCGGGACATGCAATGGCGGCCCTGGCGGCATATCCCCAGTTCGGATGCGTGGGGCACGGATATGATGTCTGGACGACATGGGGCGTCAGCAAAGAGGTCTTCTGCATAGGCAAGCAGGGAACAATAGAGTTTCTGAAAGATGTGCTCGATGAGGTTGCCGGGCTTTTTCCGGGTGAATACATCCATATCGGAGGAGACGAGGCTCCGTCCGAAAGATGGGATGAATGTCCTGACTGCAGGAAACTTGTCGAGACGGAGGGATATTCGACTTCAAGAGAACTTCAGGGGTATCTGCTCAGGGAAATAGAGGCATTTCTGAAAACAAAGGGAAAGAAAATCATAGGCTGGGATGAAATCCTTGACGGAGGGGTGACAAATACTGCAACGGTAATGTCTTGGAGAGGTCCTGCCGGAGGTATAAGGGCTGCCAAGCAGGGAAATCATGTAATCATGTCTCCGAATTCCAATTTCTATCTAGATTATTATCAGACCGAGAATCCGGAAAAGAATGGGGAGCCCCATGGCATCGGCGGCTATGTCTCTTTGGAAAAGTGCCTGTCTTTCGATCCGTATGACGGTCTTTCTGATGATGAAAAGAAATATATTGTCGGGATACAGGCAAATTTATGGACGGAGTATATCCCGTCCATGAATCATGTCCAGCATATGGTATTGCCGAGGCTGGCTGCGCTGGCCGAGGTGTCCTGGTCTGAAAACAAATGCTCATATCAGGATTTCGTGCGCCGCATGGAGGTGGCAATGGTACCATTATACAGCCATTTCGGATATGCCTATGCCGACTATGCCTTCAGAGGTATACGGTAATCTTCATCCGATGTCAACTAAATGGCCCTTACCCCTTGCCGAAGATGAAAAGTATTATATATTTGCATGCTCATTTGAAATTGAATATCAAATGATTTATATTGAAACATTAAAGCATGTATAAAGTGAAAGCAAAGCTATTTTCAATGTCTGCGGCAGTGGTTCTGCTTGCGGCATGCAATCGTACTTCGGATGTTACATCCATTACCGGCACGGTGGCGGCCGGCGATATCGATGAGGTCAATGTGATTGTCAAGGAATCGCAGATAGATACTCTGGTTCCGGTTACGGATGGTAAATTCAGTATTGCCGTGCCTGCGAACGTATTGGCTGTCGGAACTATCGAGGCAGCAAACTATGGTGTCCAGTTTATTCCGGACGGCACCAGGCTGACTGTTGAGTTGTCAGAAGAATCCAGGGTGACTTCTTCGATGAAGAATTCCGTTCAGTCCAGATTTACGGAACTTCAGGAAAAGAGTATCTCAATTCAGAATGAGTTCAGGGAAAAGGCCACAGCAATAATGTCGGACACTTCATTGGCGGAAGAAGCTAAGACGGAGAAACTGGACTCCAATTACCGGTACTATTTCGGTCTTTTCAATGATTTCAACAAAAAAGTAGTTGCAGAGAACTCTGACAATATTCTAGGAGTGTTCGGTATAATGAATCTTATAGGAGCTGTTGAAGAGGCAGAACTGGATTCCCTCATTTCGATTCTTGTTCCTGAACTTTCGGAAAATGAGCAGATTAAGGCAATAAAGACTTCCCTGATGGCAAAGAAGGAAACAGCTGAAGGACAGATGTTCAAGGATTTTACCATATCAGGTCCGGACGGCAGTGAGGTTTCATTGTCCGACTATGTAGGCAAGGGAAAATATATTCTTGTTGATTTCTGGGCTTCCTGGTGCGGCCCTTGCAAGGCCGAGATTCCCAATATCAAGGCAGTGTATGAAAAATACAGAGGTAAGGATTTCGATGTGCTCAGTGTTGCAGTCTGGGACAGAAGTCCGGAAGCATCGAGAGATACAGCCGCAGCATATGGGGTGAATTGGAATCAGATAGTTAACGCCGGGAGCATTCCGACGGAAATTTACGGAATTGAAGGCATTCCCCATATCATCCTGTTCGGTCCTGACGGAACCATACTCAAGAGAAATCTTCGCGAGGAGGCAATAGAGGAAGAGGTTGCCAAGTATGTGAAATAAATTGACACTGAAGGAAAAAATATCCTTGTTTCCGCATTCCCCCGGAGTCTACAGATATTATGATTCCGAGGGGAATGTGATTTATGTGGGTAAAGCAAAGGACCTTCACAAGCGGGTTGCCCAGTATTTTGTTTCGCCTGACAGACTGAACATCAAGACGGCCGTCATGGTTTCCAAAATTGCCGATGCCCAGTATTCCGTTGTGGACAGCGAGGCAGATGCGCTTTTGCTGGAAAACAACCTTATCAAACAATTCAAACCTAAATACAATATTTTACTCAAGGACTCCAAGACGTATCCGTGGATATGTATCAGTGCGGACATGTATCCGAAGGTCTATCTTACAAGGAAGCTCAGGAAAGACGGCTCCATGTATTTCGGACCGTACAGTTCGGTCATGCATGCACGTAATCTTCTGGAGTTTTTTTCTTCAATTTATCCGCTGAGGACATGCAACCATACAATCACTTCGGATACGGTTCTGCGCAGGAAGATAAGGCCGTGTCTCAATTTTCATATCGGAAAATGCAAAGGTTGCTGCATCGGTGCCATTTCCGTAGAGGAATACGGGAGGAACATTGATGAGATAACCAGGTTGCTGAAGGGGAAGGGCCGTGAAATAATAGCCCATTACAAAGCCCTTATGGAAGAAGCCGCATCTGACCTGATGTTCGAAAAGGCCAATGAATACAAGGAAAGGATGCAGTCCATCGAAAAACATTATTCCAAATCGGTCATAGTGAATTCCACAATGGGCAGTCTGGATGTGTTTTCTCTTGTCATGGATGGTACGGAGGCATACGGGAATTTCATGAGACTTAATGACGGAGCTATTATCCAGTCCATGGACATGGAGTTCAGGCTGAAGATTGAGGAAGACCAGGCTTCGGTTCTTGCCCTGTTCATTGCAGATATAAATGAAAAATCCGGAGGCTTGTCGAAAGAGGTTCTCGTACCGTTCTTGCCGGACGTGTCAATCGACGGTGTGGACTTCAGGATACCTGTCAGGGGAGACAAGCTTGCTTTACTTGAGCTAAGTGCCAAGAATGCCAGGGAGATGCGTTTCAATTCACTCAAGCAGAAAGAGCATAAGGATCCTGATGAATATAAAAGAAAGATTCTGGAGCAGCTGCAGCAGGCGCTGGGGATGGATGTCCTGCCAATGCATATAGAGTGTTTCGACAACTCCAATATACAGGGAACGAATCCCGTGGCTTCGTGTGTCGTGTTCAGAAATGCCGCACCATCCAAAAAGGATTACAGGCATTTCAAGATAAAGACAGTTGTAGGTGCCAATGACTATGCTTCGATGAAAGAGGTAGTGAACAGACGTTATTCAAGGATGCTGGTGGAATCTCCGGATGATTTGCCGCAGCTTGTTGTCATAGACGGAGGGAAAGGCCAGCTGTCATTTGCTTATGAGGCCATATCGGAACTGGGGCTCACCGGCAAGTTCATGGTTGTAGGTCTTGCCAAACGATTGGAGGAGGTTATAAGGGTCGGAGATCCTTATCCGTTGTTCATAGACCGGAATTCACAGGCTCTCAAACTTCTTCAGCAGATAAGGGATGAGGCGCACAGGTTCGGAATCACGTTTCACAGGAGTCTCAGAAGCAAGGCCCAGATACGGTCTGTTCTTGCCGATATTAAAGGAGTCGGAGAAAAAACGGAACAGAGGCTTCTTCTCCATTTCGGCAGTGTGGCCAGGATTGCAGCTGCTCCTCTGGAAGAGTTGGAATCCCTTGTAGGGCGGAGTCTTGCGGAAAGGATTCGCGAGCATCTCTCCAAAAAGTTTTAGTCAAGTAAAACAGGTAATACCGTAATATGGAAAACAAAGCGCGTATATTGTCATTTTATGACTGTTTCCTTATAGCTGGCGTGACAGTCACAAGTATAGTGTATTCCATGGTAACCAGGACTTTCGACCTGACCGGACTGATGGCCGGAATTACCGGAGTAGTATGTGTGGTCCTTGTCGCGAAAGGCAGCATTTGGAATTATCTTTTCGGAATAGTTAATGTTTCACTGTATGCGTGGATATCGTATAAGGCGTCGCTGTACGGAGATGCGGCTTTGAATGCCCTGTATTATTTCCCTATGCAATTCATCGGAATATGGCAATGGCGCAAGCTCGGTGCGGAATCTTCCAATCAGGTAAGGGCCAGAAGGTTGAATGCTTGGCAGAGGATAGGGGTATTCGTGTCCGCAGTTTTTCTGATTGCGGCATTCGGATTTTTATTGAGGACGTTCGGTGATCCGCAGCCGTTCAAGGATTCGGCTACGACTGTTCTAAGCATAATCGCACAGATTCTCATGGCTCTTGCTTTCATGGAACAGTGGCTTTTCTGGATAATTACCAATATAATAAGTATAATAATGTGGGCAGTTTGTATAGCCGGAGGAGAGCCTCATGCCGAGCTTATGCTTATTATGTGGGTGTTTTATCTGCTTAATTCTCTGAACGGCTGCAGGGTGTGGTTGAGGCTGAGCAGGTAGGTTTTTGCCGTTTTATTTCATTTTTTGAAATTTTTTTACTTTCTTCCGAAGTTTGACACTTCGAAAGCCTGTTGCTAGACGACAATCGAGGCTACAGACCGCTGCAGTGGCGATTTGTAGTCCCGATATTTTTTCTGGGTATGTAGGGATAGTCATTTAATTCCTTCAATTTGAGTTAACCGGCAGACTCTCCCGTATTTTCCGATCAAACTCATCGTTTTTTATATCATCGGCTCTGGTTTCAGGGCCGATTTTTTTGTTTTCAGTCACGTCTGGAGCCACCA
>CASGDV010000112.1 GCA_949300335.1 uncultured Bacteroidales bacterium
TGGTGGCTCCAGACGTGACTGAAAACAAAAAAATCGGCCCTGAAACCAGAGCCGATGATATAAAAAACGATGAGTTTGATCGGAAAATACGGGAGAGTCTGCCGGTTAACTCAAATTGAAGGAATTAAATGACTATCCCTAAGTTATATATTGGTGGTATGATAGATTGAATGGCAATAGGATTTTCCTGTGATTTCCAGTTCTTAGAAAAATTGTTCTGCATGTGAGTTCGTCTATGGAATAGGCTTGAATAAAGAAATGCCCCCGAAAGTATGATACTGACTTTCGGGGGCATTGGTTGATTATTATCGGGAGGCCATGTCCGGGTTATCTAAATTATTCATGGGGCATCCGGCCTCGTGACAGGCAGAACCGTTATCCTATTTTGTTACGGATAACTATATTCATGCCGGCTGGGTTATTCTGCCGGTTTCATTTCAATCTCGATGAAATTCTTCTGGTCGAGAATTGTCTTAAGGACGGCCTGTATGTTCTCGATGCTGATTTCATTTATGGCTGCTTCATATTCCTTGTCAAAGTCGATGCCATAACCGAGGTTATCCTTGATACACTGTTTCCAGTACTGGTTGCTGATTCTTGATTCAGGAACATTCTTCTTCATGTTCTCTACAGCCATGTTGACCTGCTCCTGTGTAGGGCCCTCGTATGCGAGCTTCTGGAGACCATCAACGGCAAGTTTGATGAGCTTGTCAGCCGACTCCGGATTAGTGTCGAAATAAACCTGAATCAAAGCCCTTTCCTCTGGAATGCGCTGGATAGCCATGCCGATACTTGCACCGTAAGTGCCGCCTTCATCTTCACGAAGTGTCTCGACATAAACCATGTCAAGAATGTATTTTGCTGCATCAAGCATTACTTCTGTCTTCGTATCTACTGGGAAGTAACCTGTATAGAACTGTGCCACCGTAGCCTTCGGAGTCTCCATTGCAGTAGTAAAGTGATTCTTAACTTCGCCTTTAACTATGCTTGTATTGTCATCAACCCATTTGCTTGCCTTCTTGCCTTTAGCTATTGAACCGATGTATTTTTCAACCATAGGCTTGAGGGTATTGATGTCTACATTACCGGTAATGACGAGAGTAGCACCGGCCGCATCCTTGAAAAGTTGACGGTAAACCCTTTCGATGGTAGCAAGGTTAGCTTTTTCAAGAACTTCATCACTTATAATGATTTCCCTCGGATTATTTCCATAGAGAGTCTTGACCATTTCTTCCTGCAGCTTGAAGTCCGGCTGGCTCTTGAAATTAGGAAGAACTGCCTTGAGCTGCTGTATACCTACCTGATATTCGTTTTCATCGAAGCGAGGATCCGCGAAGAACAGATACATGAGCTGCAATGCCGTCTCTATATCCTTAGGTGCGCAAGTCGCATTTATACCGTGCCTGATGTTGGAGATGAATGGAGAAACAGAAACATTCTTGCCTGCAAGCATCTTGGACAAGGTCGTTCCTGAAAATTTGGATACACCTGTATTTCTCAGATACAACGAGAAGATGTTGTCCTCGAATGAAGGAAGATCTTCTGTTGCAATTATAGATTTACCTCCATCCTTGTACAATTCGAAGAGAACCTGGTCTTTCTTGTATTCTGTAGGCAGAACGACAACTTTTGCACCGTTCTTCAATGTCCACTGTGTCGCACCGTAGATGATTTCCGAGGACTTCTTTACGGAAGAACCTTTGAGAGTGGCAGGATCGAGCAGCGGCTCGTCAGTATGAACCTCTTCATTTGCCGCAATCTCGGATGACTTGACTTCAGCGATTGCATTCAGGAAATCCTGCTCTGTAGGATGAACAAGTCCATCTTTCTCAGGAGCCTTGTAGATTATTACCATGTTTTCATCGGTTATTATCTGGCTTGTCAACTGATTCATAACCTGGGCATTCAGCTGGGAAAGAAGCATTTTCGCCATTTCAAGTTCCTTCTCAGGCTCCATATATGCGTAGTTGTCGAAGAAGTTGTTCATGTATGCATCCACGAACTCGGCGTTTTTCCTGGTGTCAGCACCTTCGGCCGCCTTTTCATACCAGCTGATGAGATTATCCTTTGCACGTGTAATCTCGCTCTCGCTGAATCCGTATCTTTTCATCTTTTCAATCTCTGTAAGGAAAGCCTTGAAAGCAGTTATGCCTTCACCGTCCTTGCATGAGATATTGCCCATTACAACTTCCATTGCTTCGCAAAGATTTCCAATGGCAAGGCTGGAATGGATGAACGGAGCATCAGGCTGTGCCGTAATATCCTCGAAACGCTCCCTCATCACTATGCCGATGACGGATTTGATAAGATCCATGAACATACCTACATCGGTGCTGTTGAGTTCCTCCGGAGCCGGTTTACCTTTCCAAAGCACTTCCATTGAAGTGTTGGTTGCTTCCGGGTCTGTCAGTATTCCGACAATCGGCTCGACATTGTCAGGAATCGTGTAAAGTTCCTTTTGCTTAGGATTCACCGGAGCAGGTATGTCCGAGAACAAGGTCTTGATTTTTGCTTCAATCTGATCTACATCGACATCACCTACAACGATGAGAGCCTGCATGTCCGGCCTGTACCATGTGTGATAGAAATTTGTAAGGCTCTCAGGCTTGAATGTCTTGAGGTTTTCCTCACTTCCGATAAGGGTACACTTTGCGTATGGAGTGTCACCGTAATAAAGTGGAAGGGATTTCTCGAACATTCTCCAGTCAGCAGTCCTCCTTGTCCTTCTTTCTTCGATAATCACACCCCTTTCCTTGTCGATTTCAACAGGGTCACAAGTTACGTAATGTGAATAGTCGTGCATGATGAGAAGGCAGGTATCAATAACACCCTCGCGTACGATAGGAATATTGTTAAGCATGTACTGGGTCTGTTCGAAACCGGTAGATGCGTTGATGTTTCTTCCGAATTCCGCACCGATCTTCTGAAGGTAGTCCAGAAGAGTCTTTTCAGGGAAATTCTTGGTTCCGTTGAAACACATGTGCTCAAGGAAATGGGCGAGGCCGTCCTGGTCAGGAGTCTCCTGGAATGCACCTACATTGGTTGCAAGGTAAAACTCGGCTCTATCCGCAGGCTTGTCATTGTGGCGGATATAATAAGTCAAACCATTCTCCAGTTTGCCTTTGCGGACTGCCGGATCATTCGGCAGCTGATTCTGTCCGAATACCGAAACAACGGCGGTAAACATTACCGCAATTGATAAAAGAAATCGTTTCATAACCTTTAAATTATTTCCGAAAAATAAGTTTGTTAAAATTCATTTTATGATTCTGAAATCCTGCAAATTTAATCAAAATATCCGTATCTTTGCTATTGCATGCCAAATAATATGGAAGACATCAGAATCAGGATATTCAGGATGGTCGCCGAGACCGGAAGTTTCACCAGAACGGCGAAACGGATGGGGATTACCCAGCCGTCTGTAAGCCAGAATATTTCCGAACTGGAGAAAACGCTTGGGACAGCACTCTTCCGGCGAGAAAGAAGGCATGTAATGCTTACCGAAGCGGGGGAGGCCTTCTACAGATATTCCGGTCACATCCAGTACTGGTATGATGCTGTAAACAGGGTCTTCGGAAAAGACTCGAAATCAGGCAGCGATGAACTCTCGATATCAGTGCCTGATTTTCTTGCCGGACAGGTACTTTCCACCGCGTTGACGGAATACCGTCTGATGTCCCCGGGCGTCATGCTGAAAATATCTTCACGCAATGATGCCGATATAACCTTCATCCCTGTAGCAGAATCATATTTCGATTCCATCAACAAGGAAACCAGTTCATGGAAGTCTGCAGATGCTGATCCGGGATATTTGAATTCCGATGAACTGGCAGCACATGAAACCATGGTGCGTATACCGGCTGCCGTCGTCATCAGGGCATCCTCATCTTCCGACCTGAATGAAAGAGATGCGGCTGTCTTTGAACCATACTCCGGAAAACTTCCCGAAAGATTGGAATCAGGAATATCTATAATATCTTCAAATGCGGAACTGTTAAAGGAGACAGCTCTCATTTCCGATGCCATTGCAGTATTGCCGCGCTGCATGGTCGGAAAGGAACTCCGCAACGGAACATTGACGGACGTAACCGACAGACTAATGACATTGCAGGATATCGGAAGCCTGACATTGTATTATAAAATTTTATGCAAGGAAAAACCGTCCGTAAAACCCCTGATGTCCATATTGTCTACGCATCTGGATATAATTTCTTCAGGTGGCATAATATGAGTTTTCCCTCATCATCCCTCAAATGCATCCCGTTTCCCTTGCAGTACCTGAAATACCGGCATTCCGCGCATACTCCATTTTTCATCCATAATCTGTCCCGAAACTTGCCGTATCCGTTTTCCCATATGTCCGTGAAGCAATCCTCGTAAATATTTCCCTGACCGTAGCCGGCCCTTATGCTCGGGCATGCGGATATCGAACCGTCTGCGAGGACAGATGCGACGGAAATTCCGGCCTGGCAGGAAAAGAATCTGTCCCTGACCTTGCCTTCATAAGCCCCGAGAAACCCCTCGCAACCGTAGCTTGCACTGATTCTTTTCTCCTTGCGTGTCCTGACAATGAAATCCATCAGTCCTCTGAACTGCGTACTGTCGAGCAGAAGTTCCTTATCACCTGAAGCCCTTCCTACCGGAAAAACAGTGAAAAGTCTCCATCTTTTCACTCCGGAAGATATGAGATATTCCTTGAATTCATCGAGTGAACCGTAATTCCTGTTGTTGACGCATGTCACTACATCGAATATGACCGAATCCTCTCGGGCAAGTCTGGATACTGCTTCCGATGCATATTTGAAACTATCTGAAGAACCTCTCATCCAGTTATGCTCCTTCTCGAAACCATCAAGGCTTATTGTAATGCTGTGAATACCTGAAGCAAGCAGTCTGTCTATCATATCCTGATTCATCAGACGTCCGTTAGACACGAGACCCCATGGAAATTCCATCTCGTATATGGCCCTTCCGCACCTGCATATGTCCTTTCGCAGCAGAGGCTCGCCTCCGGTCAAAATTACCATGATCCTGTGGGGGTCATAATGATTACGGATGTCTTCAAGCACTCTCCGAAAATCTTCGAAAGGCATGTCCATTACATCCGATGTCGTCCTGCAGTCACTGCCGCAATGGCGGCAGTTCATGTTGCACCTCAGAGTACATTCCCAGAATATCTGTCTGAGCGGATACTCAAGAGGCAGATCCTTGTCAATCTGCCTCTGCAATTCCAAAGCAATCCTCTGTAAAAGCGGAACTTCAGTCATGTTTAACCGTTTATTTCTGTATCGCTGTCTGACGATTTCAATTTCACATCGACGGAACCGCTGAACTTCCCTTCATACCAGCTGCTGTCATCCTTTGACGGTTCCACAACTTGTACTACATCCACTTCGACAGTCCGGACACCGAAATCCCCTCCGTTTTCAATGCCGTCATCATCCGTGAACTGAAGTTTGACTTTGCGAGATGGAAAGCCGTTGAACGACACTTCAAAAGTACCGTCATTCCCTGTCTCTCCGAGAACATCCGTAGTATGAATATCCGTACCGGTTATTTTTATTCCCTTGACCGGATTGTCATCGATATCGGTAACCTTGCCCTTTATCTCAAAGTCGGCATTGGGTACACCGTACTCACATGCACCGCCTATACTGTCGCATGAACTGGCAATGCCAAGCAGCGGAAACAGAAATCCGCACATTGTCTTGAGAAATTTCATATGCAAATCATTTGTTGATGAGACCCGAAAGCCATATTTCGAGAGAATTTTCAAAATTGTCCCGCACATAGCTGAAACCGTCATTTCCCTTGCCGGCAAACTTTTCGGACGAAAATCCCCATCCATGTCCGCCGGAAGGATATATGTGCATTTCCACAGGAACTTTCATGTTGGTAAGCGCTCCGTAATATGAAATGCTGTTTCCAGGAACCACCACATTGTCATCCTGGGAAAGGGCGATGAAAGTCGGTGGCGTATTTTCCTTTACCTGCCGTTCCATGCTGAATCTGTCTTCAAGTTGTTTCAGCTTTTCATATGATTTTTCATAATCCGCGACACTCATGTTTTTGTCCAGCCATTTGCTGTCATCCCCTATGAGTGAAATACGTGTGCCCATATGGGTCGCCATCTTGTTCATTGTTATGACAGGATATATCAGAATGGAAAAATCCGGTCTGGTAATATCATCGGTAAACAGATTCGACGCACTTGCCGCAAGATGTCCTCCCGCCGAGAAACCTATGATACCTATCTGATTGATTCCCCATTCGGAAGCATGTTTCCTGCAATACCTGAATGTGTTCTGTACATCTGTAAGAGGAACTTCCCAGTGTCCGTTCGGAAGCCTGTATTTGACTACGGCGGCAGCTATTCCGCGGCTGACCAGCCATTCTGCCACATATATGCCCTCGCTGTAGGAAGATACGAAACCGTAACCTCCACCGGGACATACTACAACCATCTGTCCGTTCGGCTTTTTCGGAATATACAAATCTATTCTTGCGCTGTCTGAAACATTTGTGAGAAATCCGTATTCGTTGATACCTTCCCGACCGGAAAGTCCGTTGTTTTCAACTGCGCTCAGAACCGACGGATTATCCGAAGCCTGTTGTATGCTCGCATCCTGTCCTTCCGGATAAAGAAGAACCGTTTCTGTCGGCTTAAGCTTGGAATTCGGCTGTGCAGCGGCAATGAAAACAAAACCGGTCAGAGCCGTACAGAGAACAAGTGCCCGAAGACAATACTTTGGAATAAATCTGCTACTGTTTTTCATGACTAAAAATATTTCCCCCAAATTTATGAAAATATGCAGATATAACAAACAGGTTCCAGCAAAATACCCGACAAAAAGAGGGCCGGCCCAAACATATGAGCCAGCCCCTTTCCTGTTACAGGTATAAATGATATACCGCTTATTTTGCAAGTCTCTTGTATGTCTCAAGACGTACTTTTGCGAACTCTTCGGTCTTCTGAAGAAGTTCTGCAGCCTTGTCAGGGAACATCTTGT
>CASGDV010000113.1 GCA_949300335.1 uncultured Bacteroidales bacterium
CAATACCGGTGCCGGCAGGGAAGCCGTGATCCGTATTTCGAACAGCCGTACAGGTTCTCTCCTGGATGAGATAGAGATAGTCCAGCTTCAGGACGGAGCAGAGAATCCTGATGACATGATATTCACTGTCAGGGCGAATCAAGCCAATGACTATACCGTATATTTGCCTCTTTCAGGAGCGGTGGACTGCATCGTGGATTGGGGAGACGGGAGTGTGGAGCATGTAACCTCCGTGACGCCGTCTCACCTTTATGATGTGTCGTCGGCTGCGGATTTCACTGTCCGTATATCGGGAACTGTCACTTCATTGTCTTCCAACAATATCCCGGCACCGGCGATAACGGAAGTGGTGCAATGGGGAAGGACTGGCTTGACATCATTGAATGCAGCATTTATGAATAATGGAATGTTAAATAAAATATCTGGAGATGATAATGCATCTTTTTCAGAAGTTACAGATTTTTCAAATACGTTTGCTAGTTGTATTGGATTGAAGGAAATACCTGAAAATCTCTTCTTATTCAGTACAAAAGTAAAACAATTCAGAGAAACGTTCACTCGTTGTTCATCTTTAACACAAATACCAGAGACTCTTTTTAAACATTGTAATCTGGTTACAGATTTTTATTCTGTATTTAACGCCTGTACGGCTTTAAAAGAAATTCCCTCTGGCTTGTTTGAGTCTTGTCCCGATGTTACGAGTTTTGATTTTGCATTTTGTGATTGTCAATCTATAAGAATTCTCCCTGAAAGCTTATTTTCCAATTGCACTGAAGTAAGGTCGTTTCAATATACATTTTCAGGATGTATTTCGTTGGTAGAAATACCCGAGACTATCTTTATGAACTGTCCCGAAGTAAGTAATTTTATGCGAGTCTTTATGTATTGTCAGTCTTTGGAATCACTGCCACGAGGCTTGTTTGATAATAATAGAAAAGTAGTGAATTTTGATACAGCGTTTTACTCGTGTGGCGCTTTGAGAGGCGAATCACCTTATATTCTTATTAATGGAGAAAAGTGTCATATTTACGATAGAAATAGATATTCAGATTATTTTGCTGTGCCAACAGTTGTTGGCTTGTGTTTCGCTGGATGTAATAATCTTTTGGATTTTGATGCTATTCCAGTAGAATGGAAAGAATGGCCATAATAAAAATAGTAAATCATTAAGCATATAATATATGAGAGGAAAGATATTCAATTTGTCAGTAATAATATTTCTGTGTTGTTCTGGCTGCAAGGATTTTCTGGTAGATGAATTCCGGGAATCAGACAAGATGATAGAAAATGCCCTGGCAGAGAATACCGAACGCATAGAAGCCCTCGAGAATCTGTGCCGGGATATGAATCAGAACATTTCTTCCTTGAGGACCATAGTGGAGGCCCTTCAGCAGAACGAGTTTGTCAGGTCCGTCACGGCGATAGTGGAGAACGGGAAGACTATAGGTTATTCGATGGTCTTCACTGAGAGCGGCGTGGTGAACATCTACAACGGAGAAGACGGTCTCGATGCCCATACACCCGAAGTCAGTGTCAGGGAAGAAGACGGCACTCTGTACTGGACAGTGGACGGGGAATGGATGCTCGATGAGGAAGGAAGCCGTATCCAGGCTGAAGGCAAGGACGGAATTACCCCGCAGTTCCGGATTACTGACGGGAACTGGGAAATCTCGTATGACGGCGGACATACATGGAACCGGACAGGTCCGTCTACCGGTAATTCGTTCTTCTCCTCTGTCACCCATACGGATACGATGGTAGTGCTGACTCTTGCAGACGGGACAGAGATCGAACTACCCAGATTGCAGCCAGTAAGCATTGAATTCGATATTCAGGATGATGTGACGGGAATAGCAGGAGGAAAGACCATAATGGTAGGTTATACCCTTACAGGCGCCGATGAAAAAACCATAGTCACCGCTTCTTCTGACGGAAACTATGTAGCCGCAGTGGAGCCTGAAGGTTATGACAGGGGTATCATCAGAATCACGTGTCCGAACACTTATACCGACGGATTCATAAATGTCATGGCGACCAACGAAAGCGGTGTGGCTTTCGTGAAGGTCATCTCATTCTACGAAAGCCGCATCATATTCGAGGAAGGACTTGAATACCGCATCTCCCCTGACGGCGGAGAAATCTCTATCCCGTTCAGCGTGAATTTCGATTATCGTATGGAACTGTCTGGCGAGGCTTGGGGATGGCTCGAAATAGTGCCTGAGACCAGGGCGGAAATGCGGAATGAGAAAATCACTCTCAGGGCGACTATGAACGACGGCTTTTCTGTCCGCACGGCTAGGCTCCTGATATATGCACAGACCAATGACGAGACTCCCTTTACGGAAATCACGGTCAGCCAGGAATCAGCCTATTTCACCATGGACAGGAGCAAATATGCCGTATCATACGAGGGTGAGACCATAGTCACGGAGATCACATCCTCGCTCGGCCTGACTGCACGTATCAAGGAT
>CASGDV010000114.1 GCA_949300335.1 uncultured Bacteroidales bacterium
ACTTCACCGATTCGCGTACCATAGATCGTCTCTCCGTATTTCTGCATCCATTCCCCTATCTCTTTAAGACGCTGCACGGCGACCTCAGGAAGCTCCCCGTTCGGTTGAGGACCTATGTTCAGAAGAAGGTTGGCATTCTTGCCGGCTGCACGCACAAGAAGGCGGATCAGTTCCTCGGTGCTCTTATAGTTCTGGTCTGTAATCTTATAGCCCCACATCCCGTTCATGGTCTCACATGTCTCAAGAGGAAGATGGTCGCTGACTGCCTGACCGGAAAGGCCTGCACTGTTTTCTCCGGGAAGATCCCTTTCGAATATCTGGATGTTCTCGCCGGGGAACGGTGTCTCATGGTGGTTGTTGGCAATGAGACAGGACGGCTGGAGCCTGTGTATCATGGCATACTGCTCGTCCAGCTGCCAGTCGAAATCAGGGTCAATATCATGATCCCATTTCCCGTCAAACCAGATGGCTCCGATCGGACCGTAATTCGTGAGAAGCTCTGTCAGCTGGTTGTTCATGAATGTAAAATACTGCGGCCAGTTTTCCAGACTTCTGTCGCAGCCTGTATTCAGTCCGGTCCGCCCTTTCGGATAGTCCGACCTGCGCCAGTCGATATGAGAATAATAAAGGTGCAGCTTGATTCCCTGTCTCCGGCACTCGTCTGCGAGTTCTTTCAGTATGTCCCTGCCGAAAGGGGTAGCATCCACTATATTGAAATCTGAATACGCAGTGCCGAACATGGAGAACCCTTCGTGATGACGGGACGTAAGGCAGATATATTTGGCCCCGGATGCCTTGATGGCGGAAACCCATTCTTCAGCATTGAATTTTGAGGGATAGAATCCCGAAGCGAGCTTTTCATACTCCCTCCAGTCGATTCCGGCATTGTGCATGTACCATTCCCCCTGTGCTGTCATACTGTAGAGTCCCCAATGGAGGAAAATTCCGAATTTGTTGTCGCTGAACTCTTTCTGGGCCTCAACTATCTCCTCTGAAGGTGTGTAGCCGGGAATGCCGTTGCCTGCATGTGAGAATACGGATGGAAGGAATGCAAATCCCAGAGCCGTAAACAGATAGAAAAACTTTCGCATAAATGTAATCGTGGATTGGTTATCTGGGTGTAAATATACGCAGAAGCCGAGTGCTGAACAAATTTTTGTTATGCCGGGACCACCCTCTCCCCCGCTTTTCTTTGGCTTCGAAAACGCGCCAAAAAAGTGCAAAAGTAATCATTTTTTGATTATCTTTGCACCAAAACCGCTCAATATGACAATCCGAGAATGGGTCAGGCATAGAGAAATAAGCGGCTTCCCGACTTTTTCTGTCGAGGAAGCAAGGCTAACATTCCCCAATTATTCGGAACAGGTCATCAGGAATGAACTTTTCCGATTATCGTCTCAAGGTATCTTATATCCTGCGTATAGAGGATTTTATGTTATCATCCCTCCTCAATATGCCGCTAAAAGAATTGTTCCTCCAATATATTACATTGACCATTTGATGTCATATCTGAAAAAGCCATATTATATAAGCCTGTTGAATGCTGCGGAAATCTTAGGCGCCGCTCATCAGCGACCGCAACGGTTTTCAGTAACGACCATATATCCGAAGCCGTCCGTCTCGTCATCAAAAAACAATACACTTGTCTGGGCATACCGTAAAGAGATTCCATCGGACTTTTTACTGTCAAAGAACTCTGAAACCGGAGTAATCCATTACTCGAATGTGGAATTGACCTCCATTGATCTTGTGCAGTATGAACAGTATATCGGCGGTCTTTCAAGAGCCGCCACCATTTTGGAAGAACTTGCCGAGAAGATGGATTTTCGGGATGCCTCAAAAAAATTGTTCGCTCATACCTCAATTGCCACTGTACAACGTCTGGGATATATACTGGAGGAGGTGCTTGGACAGAAAGATGTTGCGGAAGTGCTTTATACAGAATTACTGTCATATACCAAACGCTTCAGATATGTCCCGTTAAGTACAGATCGGCCAGAAAAGAATGCGGGAAAGGACACCCGTTGGAAAGTCAACATAAATTCGATTATAGAAACAGACGAAATATGATAAACAGAACAGCTATCACCCAATGGAATAAGATTGTTCCCTGGAATGACAATGCACAAGTGGAACAAGACCTCATTATCTCCCGTGCGCTGGTCGCCATTTTCAGCGATGAGTTCCTTGCCTCACAGTTGGCTTTTAGGGGAGGTACGGCACTTCATAAGCTATATTTGTCGCCACAGCCCAGGTACAGTGAAGACATTGATTTGGTGCAAATTACGCCGGGGCCGATAAAACCGGTCATGTTCAGACTTGGTGAAGTCTTGAGTTTCTTGCCAGATAAGGTTACAAAACAAAAGCGGTATAATAATACAATGCTGTTCCGTATGGAATCTGAGGTACCTCCTACCATTCCGCTTCGATTGAAAATCGAGATAAATTGTTTTGAACATTTCAATGAACTCGGATTGGTCAAAATTCCGTTCGAGATGGAAAACAGTTGGTTCTCCGGCAAATGTGAGATAACAACATATAGTTTGAATGAACTTCTGGGAACAAAGCTCAGAGCTTTGTACCAACGAAAAAAAGGAAGAGATCTTTTTGATTTATATGTAGCCCTGTCGGAAGTTTCTGTAAATATTGATGAAATACTTCGTTGTTACAGACGCTATATGTCCTTTGTCGTACAACAACCGCCTACTTATAAGCAATTTATAAATAACATGGAGGAGAAAATGTCTGATCCGGATTTCTTGGGAGACACACAGAATCTGATTCGTCCCGGCAGGGAATTCGATCCACAGTCAGGTTATGAACTTGTTCGCTCACGATTGATAGACAAACTACAGAAATAAACAGCTATAATATTCGTTGATAATCAAATAGACTACTCTAAACTATCACAAGCGTGCGCAAAAAACAGTAAATTTGCAGGCTGTTAATACGACT
Organism: uncultured Bacteroidales bacterium; assembly: GCA_949300335.1. Taxonomy (GTDB): domain Bacteria; phylum Bacteroidota; class Bacteroidia; order Bacteroidales; family UBA932; genus Cryptobacteroides. The sequence continues at coordinate 2,956 of CASGDV010000114.1, forward strand.
GGAATATGGCAAGTTATCTGCAGATAGAAAATATATCGAAATCATACGGGCCCAAGGTCCTCTTCGAACATATAGGGTTCAATATAAACGAAGGTGACAAAATAGCGCTCATCGCTCCGAACGGCACAGGAAAAACTTCGCTGATGCGGATTCTTGCCGGAAAAGACAAATCCGACTCCGGAGGCAGAATCATGTTTCTGAAAGACATCCGGATAGCTTTTCTGGAACAGGAATATGAACATGACCCGCAGAAAAGCATCATGCAGCAGATAATGGAGCACAGCAGCGGGTTCACTAAGAATCTGGACCAGGAGCATTACTGGGAATATGAACGGAGGGTGAAAAAGCTGCTGACGAATTTCCGCCTGCCTGATCCGGAACAGAAACTCAAAGAACTGTCAGGAGGGGAAATCAAAAGGGTGGCTATCGCCGAGATGCTGGCTACGGAAGCGGATTTCTTCATCATGGACGAACCGACCAACCATCTGGACATCGATGCCATAGAATTCCTGGAAAGCTATCTTTCAAGGGCCCGCTGCACACTTCTGATGGTGACGCACGACCGGTATTTCCTGGACCATGTATGCAACATGATCATGGAGATGGACCACGGCGCCATATACACATACAAAGGAAACTACGAGAACTATCTGGAAAAAAGGGATGAACGTATAGCGAACCGCAATGCCGAGACGGACAAGGTCCGCAACATCCTGCGCCGCGAACTGGAGTGGATGCGCAGTACTCCGCAGGCACGCACGGGAAAGGCCAGGTACCGCATCAATGCTTTCTACGACCTGAAAGACAGGGCGTCACAGACATTTGCACAGAAACAGATATCGCTTGCCGAAGTCCAGGGGGCATCACGTCTCGGGACCAAAATCATCAACTGCAAGGACGTATCCTTCTACTACGGTGACAAATGTTATCTGGACCATTTCACATACAATTTCCAGAGATACGAGAAAGTCGGCATCGTAGGGCGCAACGGAGCAGGGAAAAGCACATTCATCAACCTCCTTACCGGAGACTATACCCCGGACATGGTCTGCACGGACCCTATGGAATACCAGGAGATGACACCGGAGCAGCGGGCAGGAAAAGGGCTGCTTACAGGTATCATAGAAAGAGGAGAGTCCCTGAAAATAGGCTACTACCACCAGAGCGGGATTTCCTTCAATCCGGAAGACACTGTCCTGGATACCGTGAACGACACCCGGCTGCTCAACCGGTTCCTGTTCCCCCATGACATGCTGAACAACAAGGTCGGCACCCTAAGCGGAGGCGA
>CASGDV010000115.1 GCA_949300335.1 uncultured Bacteroidales bacterium
GTGGACATCATCTCCGACGTAAACCTGTGCTACTCTGAGCACGCGAGGAGATACCTCATCGAGTGCGGCCTGCCGAAGGAGCGTACCTACGTGACCGGCTCCCCTATGGCGGAGGTGCTGCACAACAACCTGAGTGAGATAGAGGCCTCGGGTATCCATGAGAGACTGGGGCTGGAGAAAGGGAAGTACATCCTCCTCTCGGCCCACAGGGAGGAGAACATCGACACCGAGCGGAACTTCACGAGCCTGTTCAGCGCGATAAACGCGATGGCCGGGAAATACGACATGCCGGTGCTGTACAGCTGCCATCCAAGGTCAAGGAAGAGGCTGGAGACCAGCGGATTTGTACTTGACAGGAGGGTGATAAGGCATGAGCCTCTCGGTTTTCACGACTACAACTGCCTCCAGATGAACGCCTTCGCGGTGGTGTCTGACTCAGGAACACTGCCTGAGGAGAGCAGCTACTTTACGAGCATCGGGCATCCGTTTCCTGCGGTGTGCATCAGGACGAGCACGGAGCGGCCGGAGGCGCTGGACAAGGGATGCTTCATCCTGGCGGGCATCGACGGGAAGTCTCTTCTTCAGGCTGTGGACACGGCAGTGGAAATGAACCGTAACGGAGACTGGGGCATACCTGTTCCGGACTACACGGATGAGAATGTGTCGACGAAAGTCGTGAAGATTATCCAGAGCTATACCGGGGTGGTGAATAAGATGGTTTGGAGAAAATATTGATGTATGAATCTGATCTTTTTGACACTGTCTCGAATCACTGACATAAATAATAAAGGCATTTATACGGACCTGATGCGCAAGTTCAGAGATGAGGGGCATCAGGTATATATTGTCAGCCCGTCTGAGCGAAGATACGGTGTGCCCACATCTATTTCCAAGCAGGATGGTGTGACTATATTAAATGTTAGGACTTTCAATATCCAAAAAACGAATATTGTGGAAAAGGGTATTGGTACGGTCTTGCTTGAGTCACAGTTTAAAAAAGCAATCAGACGCAGATTGTCTGATATTCGCTTTGACTTGATCCTGTATTCGACCCCTCCTATCACATTGACCAACGTTGTAAGATACCTGAAAAGACGCAATCCGGAAGCGATGTCATATCTGCTGCTGAAGGATATATTCCCGCAGAATGCAGTGGACCTGGAGATGATCTCGTACCACAGTCTGGTGTATAAGATGTTCCGCAAGAAGGAAAAGATGCTGTACAAAATTTCAGATTACATCGGCTGTATGTCCCCTACCAATGTTAAGTATATCCTGAAACATAATCCGGAAATAGATTCAAAGATAGTAGAAGTCAATCCGAACAGTATTGAAGTTAAGGATTGTCGCATATCGGAAGAGGAGAAAAAAGATATCCGCATGAAATACGGCTTGCCTTTGGAAAAACCTATTTTTATATATGGCGGCAATCTTGGCAAACCGCAAGGCATAGAATTTCTCTTAAAGTGTTTAGACTGTAATATCGACAGAAATGACTGTCATTTTCTAATAGTGGGTGATGGTACTGAATACACGAAACTTGAAAAATGGATTAAGACAAGAAATCCACGTAATGTGTCTCTTCATAAACGCCTGCCCAAGAATGATTATGACCTTCTTGTTCAGTCTTGTGATGTGGGATTGATTTTTTTGGATCATAGATTCACAATTCCGAACTACCCATCTCGACTGCTTTCATATTTGGAGAATAGAATGCCGATACTTGCAGTTACGGATTCCAATACAGATATAGGCAGCATAGCAATGTTAAATGGTTTCGGTATGTGGTGTGAAAGCAACGAAGTCGCTCACTTCACAACGAATGTCGATGCCTTCGTAGAGAAACCAGAGCGGATAAAGATAATGGGAGAACATGGATATCAGTTCCTACTTCAGAATTATCAAGTAGATATTACCTATCAACGGATTGTTGGGCATTTGAGCATAAAGTAAAATGTACAAGCATTTCTTAAAACGTTTTCTTGATTTCATCATAGTTCTCATAGTACTGCTTTGTATATGGTGGATTATTGCAATTATTGCCATATGGCTTCATTTTGCTAATAAAGGATCTGGGGTGTTTTTTACTCAGGAACGCCCCGGAAAAGATGAGAAGATATTCAAGGTCATTAAGTTCAAATCGATGACCGATGAACGGGATGTAAATGGTAAGCTGTTGCCTGACGCTCAGCGCCTGACAAAAGTCGGCCGCTTTATCCGCTCAACATCACTGGATGAATTCCCCCAGTTAATAAACGTGCTTAAGGGCGATATGGCGTTAATCGGCCCAAGGCCTTTACTTGTGCAGTATCTTCCTTTGTATACAAAAGAACAGGCGAGAAGACATGAGGTCCGGCCTGGAATCACCGGCTGGGCGCAGGTTCATGGCCGTAACCTCACTAAGTTGAGCAAGAAATTCGAGTACGATGTATGGTATGTGGACCATCTGTCTTTTGCTCTTGATCTGAAAATATTGTGGATGACATTTTTGAAAGTTGTCAGACGCGAGGATGTCGGGCAGGGCGCCGGCAATATGCAGGAAGTGGATGACTTGGGTTTTACCGAGAGACTTAGAGATATCGCTTCTCAAAAATAGAGAAATGAAAGAGTTTGGATCTGACTTTCATTTGATGTCAGAAGAAAAGTATTGGACGGGAAGGTCAGCATTCACGGATATTTGTCCGGATGCTGTGTATTTTGCTAA
>CASGDV010000116.1 GCA_949300335.1 uncultured Bacteroidales bacterium
GATTGTGAATGATCCTCAGAATCTCGACGGTCTGAATTTCCTGTCAGGCAAGCAGATAGAGCATTGCAACGCCATGGCTGAGCTGGGAACGAAGCTTGCTCACATAGATGGAGGGGTGCCGCAGCTGTCTGTGTCCATCGAGAGGATAAACGAGTATAATCTCGGGGCTCTGTTCTATTTCTTCGAGAAGGCTTGCGGAATCAGCGCGTATATTCTCGGTGTGAATCCGTTCAACCAGCCGGGTGTGGAGGCTTACAAGAAGAATATGTTTGCCCTTCTCGGCAAGCCCGGCTACGAGGCCCAGGCGGAGGAACTGAGGAAAAGGCTGTAGTCCGCCATAATGGTTCGAAGCAGATGAAAGGTAAGGGAATCCTTTCTGTATTCGACATTTGTCTGATAATCGGAATAGGGGTCATGAATGTCCTCTATTCCGTTTTTTCTGGTACTGTCGATGTCATAGGTTCGGTGACGGGCCCTTTCCCTTACAGTCAGATTCCCGGGAAATGCGCCAGTGGAAATTCGGCGTACCGTTCTTCGGGAGAGTATGAAAGGATAATCCTGATTCCTTACGGATGCACCGATCTGAGAATAAGCGAGTTTCCCGTAATCAACAATTGAGTCGGAATTGTTTCCTTATTTACTTAGTCTTGTACGGAGAATCTGTAGATACATCTGCTGGAATATGTCTCTCCCGGGCGCAGGACAGTACCGGGCCACTCTTCGTGATTTGGAGAGTCAGGAAAATGCTGGGTTTCCAGACATACTGAGGCGCGGAATCCGTATTCGGTCCCGAACTTTCCCTTTATTGATCCATCCAGAAAGTTCCCCGTGTATACCTGTATCCCCGGTTCCGTGGTGAATACATCCAGTCTGATTCCACTTTCTGGACTGTAAAGTGTCGCTGCAATCCTGGAAATATCGTTTTCGGTGTCCAAAACGAAATTATGGTCGTATCCGCGTGCATTGGCAAGCTGTCCGAAATCATCATCTATGTCCTCGGAGATGGTTTTTGGAGAGGTGAAGTCCAAAGGGGTTCCCTTTACGTACAGTATTTCACCTGTCGGAATAAGTTTGTAATCCGAAGCCGGCGTATATCGGGAGGCATTGACCTGGAGAATATGCCCTGTCGCACCCTGAGAAGGATCTCCGGAGAGATTGAAATATGAATGATTGGTCATGTTTATGACGGTCGGCTTGTCCGTAGTGGCAGAGTAGGAAATATCTATGGCATTATCCTCTGTCAACCTGTATGTGACGATAGCATGTATTTTACCGGGGAAACCCTGGTCGCCGTCAGTAGATACGATTTCCAGTTCCAGAGTGGATGAATCCTTCTGTGTGGCCTTGTATATCCGGTACTGCCACCCGTCCGGACCTCCGTGCAGACAATTCCCGTTGTCGTTCGGCTCCAGAAGGAACGTCTTTCCGTCGATGTTTATTTTAGCGTCCGCTATTCTGTTAGCATACCTGCCTATGGTTGCTCCGAAGTCACTTTTTATAGACCGGTAGTCATTGATGTTGTCGAATCCAAGTACTACATCACGCATTTTTCCGTTTCTGTCAGGAACCATGACAGATACTATTCTCCCGCCAAAATTGGTGATACATACTTCCATCCCGCGTTTGTTGGTTAGTGTGTAAAGTGCGGTCGCTTCATCTCCTGTACCGCTGATGAAATCACTCGGATGCAGTCCGGAAGCTGTTTTGTCCAAAGAGTGTGTGATTTTCCTGTTAATATCCCGTATTCGGTCTTCGTCTACCTTGATAACCTTCCTGTCATATGTCATCAGACCGTTCACTTCTATCTCGACATCTGTCGTCTGTGTATATACTGCGGCAGAAAAGCCTTTGCTGATAAGGTCGTACAAGTTTTCCGCATACTTTATGTATTCATCTGTCACTTCATCCCTGGAGTTGAACTGTATATAGCCCCAGTTTCTGTCAGGAGCCCACAGATGTCCTTTCACAGCATAACCTATTCCTCCATATTCTCCCAGGACATTTACCCGCGCCGTATCATGAAGGTACATTTCGGGTTCAGGATAATTGTGCAGATCGAGTATGTCCCCGCAGTCATGGTAATGATTTCCTCCGCTGGCGGAGTTTACGCTTCTTGTCGGATCATAGTCTTTCGTCCATTGTGCGATTTCTCGGGTCTTGAACTGTCCCCAAGCTTCGTTGAACGGTACCCAGACTCCGATACAAGGATAGTTGTACAGACAATCAATGATTTCTTTCCATTCTTTTCTGTAGCATGCCTCTGATTCCGTGCTTCTTTCCGGCTCTTTTCCGTCGTACCAGGCTGTGTGCGTCCATGCCTGGTTTTTGTCACCGTTAGGCATGTCCTGCCATACTATCAGTCCTACACGGTCGCACCATGTATACCAGCGTGCTGGCTCAACCTTGACATGTTTGCGTATCATGTTGAAGCCAAGATTTTTGGTCTGTAGAATATCGTAAGCCATTGTTTCATCTGACGGAGCAGTATACAGACCGTCCGGCCACCATCCCTGGTCCAGAGGTCCGAATTGGAATAGAGGCTTGTCGTTCAAGGCAAGTCGTTTTATTCCGTCTTCATCTTTTATGATGGAATATTTTCTCATGGCTGTATAACTCCTTACCTCATCTGTGACATTGCCGTTATGTACGAGCTTTATTTCCAGATCATAAAGGAACGGCGAGTCCGGACTCCACAATTTTATATCCTCAGGCATTGTAACTGTGATTGTCCGACTGTTGAAGCTTTTCCCTGTAGCGATGGTTTTCTCTTTGTCAAGGATATCTGCTGTGAGGACATAATTATTGTCACATCCTGTCAAGTCAGCCGAAATCTCTACAGTTTTCCGGTCAATGTCAGGGGTGATTTTCAGACCTGATATATAAGCAGCGTTTACTGCCTCAAGCCATACCGTCTGCCATATTCCCGTAACCGGAGTGTACCAGATACCTTCAGGTTTGGAAACCTGTTTCCCACGAGGCTGGAATCCTTTATCAGTAGGGTCCCAGACTCTTACGGTCAAAATATTTTTTCCTTTTTTGCTGACAGCATCGGTAATGTCAATACTGAATGGAGTGTATCCACCGGTATGACTACCGGTTATGACTCCGTTGACAAGTACTTCCGCTTTCCAGTCTACTGCACCAAAATTCAGGATTATTCTTTTTTTCCTCCATTCATCAGGAATGCTGAATTCAGTCCGGTACAGAAGTTCTTTTTCTTCTCCGACAGTTTTTCCTACGCCGGAAAGAACGGACTCGGCGGCAAACGGTACGAGTATCTTTCCGTCAGGACTGTCCGGAAAATCTTTCCCGATATCTACTATCGCATAATCCCATAATCCGTTCAAATTTATCCATCCTGTGCGTTCCATTATAGGACGCGGATATTCAGGAAGGACGTTTTCGGGATCAATGTACTTGCCAAATAACGTCATTATCCTGTCATCTGCAGCCATACTGCGTATCTCCGTCAACAAAAAAGTCATTGCGATAAAAAAAGGAAACAGAATTCTTTTCATAAGTCATAAACATTTCCGGCAATTTATAAAAAAAATTCTGTTTAATTCATCTATTCGGTCAGATTGACTGTATTCTATTGAATTTTGAATAAATAATGCTAGCGGATGACATGTATTCCGCGCAGCCATTTTTCCACACTGTATCCGGAATCACTCCGCAGATGAACGGATGACGGCGTTTTTTCGTCGGATTTAAAGTCTGTGATTGGTTCCTTGTCATCCGTTCCCGTGGCTTTGCTGAAACCTTTCATTTCATCGAATTCATATTAAATTATTGGTGTGGCAATATCTGCGCAGAAAACAGATGCAAAATTATTCCTGGCCGGATGCCGGATATTCTGCTTTAACATCACTCGTCCGTGATGCAATTTGTCGGCTTGGCGATATTGCAAGTTCAGCAAACTGATTGCCATCGCAATTGTATCTGAATATATTTCTGACAGTCATTCCTTTATCAGACTCCCGACTTTGGAAATAAACTCCCGCACCGGCTCAAAGAGCGGCTGCATTTCATCGGGTGTAGTGAAATAGACACAGTTATAATCACTTTTCTCCCTCATTGTCTGGAGTTTGATATACAGTTTGGAAGCATCAGTCGGAAATATGCCTGTCTTGACATAATGTTCTCCAAACATCACCAAAGTCCCTTTATGTGTGCTGACATTATGTCCGTCTTTTATTAAAAGTGCTGATACTGCATGAAAAACTGCGTAATAAAGCCTATTGACAACAACATCCCAAAAATCCATTGAAGCATTGCCTTCCGCCTGCTTAAGACAAGAGCAAGCCCTTTCATATTCCAGATTTACCATTATCTGGCGTTCTTCTTCATTCAGTTTCATGCCAATACGATTCCGTCCTGTTCAACATTCTTGTAAAATGGAGTAAATGAGTATTTATTCCATTCATTCTTCGTGTAAATTATCGGACTTATTTGTTCTCCTACATCCCAACTCAATGCAGCAAACGGATAAAGCACATTATCATAATCTCCATTCTCTATTTTTGGTTTATCTAAAAGAATGAGCAAGTCCCAGTCGGAATCTTCCGTGGCTTCATTTCTCGCCCGTGAGCCATACAGAATCAACTGTCCTCCTTTGGGGAGAACTTCTTTGGCTATCCGCTTGATTTCATTCAATATGTCGCTTGATGTCATAACTCCATGCTTATGTGGCAAATATAATACTTTTATCTGTAAACAGGTATATCTAAAGAAGTCTCGGTATACTTAAAGGCATAGAATCCAATTCAATTTCCAGTTTGATTTGGAAGTTAATCGGATATTTAATAGGTATGCAATTGCAACCAAGACACGAAAAAAGCACCTGCGTCGCTGCAAGTGCTTGATTTTGAGTGCTCCTGAACCAGGACTTGAACCTGGGACCCTCTGATTAACAGTCAGATGCTCTAACCAACTGAGCTATTCAGGAATTTTATGCTGTCCGTTTGTTTTCCGAACGGGATTGCAAAGGTA
>CASGDV010000117.1 GCA_949300335.1 uncultured Bacteroidales bacterium
TGCATTCATGCTTGTCCGATTCTAATGTCGGCAGCAAATATGCGAAATCAATTCAAATCGACACGCGGCGTTTTCTGTTATATTTAATTATATATTAATAAGTTACAAAGGTTTGTTAAAAAATCTTTTGGACACTAGTGAAATACTATAATTAATTCAGTTCGTTATATCTTTCATTTTTGTTTCGAATAGGAATAAGGCGCGCTTGATTCCGACGTTCCGCGTTTGAGATTAGGGGAATCTGACATTTCCATTACGATTTCAGGAGCCTTGGACAGCTGGTCATATGTCAGATAGTTGGCATCATGATTCATTCCGTTCACTTTCATGCTTTCGATATAGACATTCCTGTCGGAATTTCCTTCAGCAGAAATTGTCATGACTTCACCGTTAGGCATAGTTATATCTACTTCCCGGAAGAGCGGAGAACCTATTGCAAACTCTCCGGTAACAGGACATACCGGATAAAATCCCAGTGCGGAGAATACAAACCACGCAGATGTCTGCCCGTTGTCTTCATCACCGCAATATCCGTCCGGAGCAGGCTTATAAAGCCTTTCCATTACCTGACGTGTCCAGTACTGTGCTTTCCACGGCTGCCCTGCCCAGTCATACAGATAAATCATATGCTGGATAGGCTGGTTTCCATGGGCATACTGTCCGAAATCCGCGACCTGCATCTCCCTTATCTCATGAATAACAACTCCATATGCCGATTCGTCGAAAACCGGAGGAGTTGTAAAAATCGTATCAAGCGCCTTAATGAAATTATCCCTGCCTCCCATCAATTCTGCAAGTCCGGCAGGATCATGGAATACGCTCCATGTATATTGCTGTCCCGTACCTTCTGTAAAATCGCCTCCCCATGCATAAGGATTGTAATTCGGATTGAATACGCCCTTGCTGTCGCGGCCGACCATTAGTCCGCGCTCCGGGTCGAATATGTTCCTGTAATTGAATGATCTCTTCGCAAATGCATCGACAATTGCCTTGTCTTTTCCCAAAGCCTTGGCAAGTTTGTACATACAGAAGTCAGCATAACAATATTCCAGTGTCCTTGCAGCATTCTCCTTCAAGCCTATGTCATTAGGGACATAACCGTATTTTTCATATGCCTCTATTCCGGAACGCCCGATGGAAAGGAATTTCGGATGGGCATTGTATGCACTCTTGTATACAGCATTCCATAATGTCTCCATATCCATATTTTCAATTCCGGACAAATAGGCGGATGCAACAAGGGAAGTGGAATTGGAACCTATCATCGCATCACCGAGATATCCCGGAGACGCCCATTCCGGAAGCCATCCGCCTTCTTTGTAAGTATTCGCCAGTCCCTCCATAATATAGCTGCTCAGCTGAGGATAGAAGAGATTGAAAAACGGATGTACGGCACGGAATGTATCCCAGAAACCATTGTCAGTATACATCCTTCCCTTCTCTATTCTTCCGTTATAAGGACTGTAATGCCATATCTGTCCCTTTTCATCATATTCATGGAATTCTCTGGGATAGAGCAGTATCCTGTACAGGCATGTATAGAACAAACGAAGATTGTCCAGATCGTCGGCACCGTTATCCTTCACTCTGAATCTGCAGAGATGGGAATTCCACTCTTTTCTGCCTTCTTCCTTCAATTCCGCAAATGTCTTGCTGCCGATTTCAGAATTCAGATTCACCTCGGCCTGCCTTGAGTTTATGAAAGACGAAGCCATTCTTGCGACAACCTTCTCGCCTTTCTTTGTGGAAAACGTAAGAACAACTCCTGTCCTTACTCCTTCTGCCTCATCTTCCCCATTGAGAAACTTGCCGTCACACCAAACTTTATACGATGTGAAATGCTTGTCGAACTTCACTACAAAATAATTCTTGAAATTCTCAGGCTTGCCTTCGTCATATCCATAACTTTCGGTCGAATACCCTACCACCATGTTCTTGCCTGGTATGACTTTAACACATGAGGCTTTCTGGAAAGCATCGATTATGACATTGCTCTGATTTCCTTCAGGGAAAGTGAACTGCATCATTGCGCCCCTGCCAGTAGGTGTCAATTCAGCCTTTACATCGTAATCTGCAAGATAGACACTGTAGTAATGAGGACCTATCTCCTCTGCCTTATGCGAAAACCAGCTTTTTCTGTCTTCCTCCAGAAACACAGGTTCGCCGACCGTAGGCATCAGCGAAAACATACCGTAGTCTCCGACCCACGGACTTGGCTGATGTGTCTGTTTCAGACCTACAATATGAGTGGCATCATAGGTATATTGCCATCTTTCGCCGTTCACCGCCGTCTGAGGAGTCCAGTGGTTCATTCCCCAAGGCCTGGCAATGCATGGATACACATTACCGTTGGAAAGAGCGAAATCACTGTCCGAACCCATTACAGGCAGGACATACCTTGTCAGATCCTCTTCTTCGGGCACAGTCCCGACATCATTTCCCGACATCGTACAACCGGCCAGCAAAATGGCAAGCGCGGCAAAAGCCGGCAAATTTTTTTTAATGTCATTCATCTGTTCTTATGGTTTTAGTCTATATCAATTAATATATCTTAGAAAGTATTTCCAATGTCTGCTCAGGCTCGTAATACATCCGGATACGCCAGATCAGTTCCTGCAAATTTACTACTTTTACATCACTGTTCAATCTGCCCACACACAATTTTGCAGCTCCTGCTCCTACTACTTCACCACCTTCGGCGGCTTCCGCAACAGGATCATCACTGCCACCGGTATCCGTAAACTTGCTCCACGCATGAACAGAAACCACAGTGAACGGATTTTCACGGGAATCACTGTTTATCTTTGATGCGATATACGCCGGAGTACCCTCGCGTTCCTGATTGTTCTGGCCGAAGTTCCATATTGAATATCTTACAGTAACGACAGGGATTTTGTATCCTTTTGTATTTTCAAACCACATTATCTGTCCTTCTCCTCCGGCATATGGGGAATACTGGATGACCACGATGCCTTCGAGCTGATCATTTGCTGCAATGTATTCGGCATAAGCTTCCTTTGCAGCATCACTGTCAACATCCTTGGCAACAAGTCCGAGAATCTTGACCCTGTGCTGACGCATATGAGAGGCAATATTTTTTGCAATCTTTTCAAGGGCGACCTGCCGGTTTGCACTTTGTCCGAATTTATCTACATAATAATATCCGCCTCCGAGATTCTCAATCATTGTATTTTCCTGATTCTGCTTTGACAACAGATTATCGAACTGGGACGGAGCTATCATCGGAAGGTTTGCAAACGGAAAACCGAATGTCATCTTCGTTTCAGCAGCTGCCGGATGACGGTAATATGATTCATTGTCAAAACTGTTTATCATCCACTGGACATTATCTCCGTCAGTAAGATAAAAGTTGACAAATTTCTTTTTCTTCGAATTGAAATCTATTGTCCTTGGATTGTTTACTTTTGCGAGCAAATCCGACTGACGAGACTTATATTTGTATGAAGTAAATGCGGTATTGAAAACCCAATCATAAGGTATCATCATATGACCATAGTTTGACACCTGCTCGACAAACACATCCTCTCCGACACCCTGCTCCCATCCGAAAACCGGAGAATTTGGTTCGAGTGAGGCAAGAATCTCTTTGAAAAGAGCGGCATTCTGTCCTTTGGGAGGATCGGCATATGCCTTGTTGAGATTTATTATAAAAAACTTGTTCTTAATCGCCCACTCTCTCAGTTCCGCTGTCTGGACCGGCATTACGACGAGTCCCGTCCTGTTAACCTTGTCCTTATATTCATCCCAGGCATCCTGTGTTGTCTTGCTCCTTGCATCCAGCAGCATTTTATGTTCCGGATTGACAGCATCCTGATCTCTGACATCAACTATATATGCATTGAGGTGTGGAGAAGCCACTGCAGCATATATAGGACTTTCAGGATTTTCCTTTACATCAACGAGAATATACTGATTGATGACAGGCTGCAACTCATTTTTTTGGGTAAGCTCAATAGGATTGCATAAGCCGAACTCACTTATGCCGGATGAATTAAGGTAATCCAGCGATAATCTATATGTATCCATCCCCGCTTCATCCCGGAGCCACACGGCAGTCTGAAATGTCTTGTCTATATTGGAGTTTACCAGTCCGGCAACAGACTGGGCAAGAAGATGAGCCTGCAATCCCAGTTTATGGTCACTCTCATTTATATTGTTTCTCACAGGGTTATGGGCAACATTAACACAATTGAAATATCTGACAGGCGTCTCCAGTTCTGTTGCCGGAGCCCATTCAGGAATCCAATACTGACCTTTGTCTGAGATTCTGTCATAAATTGTCTCGTATGATACGGCATCCGGCAAGGGGTCCGGTATAACAATCTCTTCTGTATCATCCGGCTGCTGAGTACTCCCTCCTGTACCCGGTTTGCTGACAATAACGTTGGATTCAGGTTTTTCACAGCCTGCTAATAATCCCAGTGCAAGACTGACAAATAACAAATGATATACTTTATACATGATATGAAAATTTATGGTTAGTCTTCCTATGGTTTCATTTTCCGACAATATCGGCAAATATAGTATCATCGTGACTAATCCGCAGATTAATTGCGGTTTAATTCGGGATTACCAAGATATAAAAATTTGGTAAACCTGCATAAAAACAATCAAAAAGGGAGCCGGACGTGTATCCAGCTCCCCACCCGCCTTTAGCCAGGCTGGACATCAATACAATTTGCTAAGTATTTCCTGGGTTTCCTCAGGCTCATAGAACATTCTTACACGCCAGATGAGTTCCTGCACGTTAACCACCCTGACATTCTCATTCAGACGCTTCTTACACTGTTTTGCTGCTCCCGGACCTACAACATCTCCATCTGCTGCAGCTTCGGCACCTTGATCATCACTTTCTCCTATATCGGCAAAATTGCTCCATGCATGAACGGAAACAAGAGAAAACGGATTCGTATTTGCAATATCCTCCGTATTGATCAGGTTAGCAACATATGCCGGAGTTCCCTGCCTGCCGCTATTGCCGGTTCCATGATCCCATATAGCATACTTTGCCGTAACTACAGGAATATTATAACCTTTTGAATTTCTGAACCACATTATTTCACCCTCTCCTCCTGCATATGGTGCATATTGGATGACTACAATTCCCTCAAGCTGGTCATTTGCGGCAATGTACTCGGCATAAGCCTCTTTCGCCACATCACTCCTGGCATCCATGGCCATAAGTCCTAAAATTTTGACCCTGTGCTGACGCATATGGCTTGCCAGATTCGCAGCCAGTTTCTTAAGGCACTCAGACCTGTTTGCTGCCGAACCGAAACCGTCAGCATAATAATATCCGCCTCCGAAAGTTTCAACAAGAGTATTCTGCTCTCCCTGCTTGTTTACAAGATATTCGAACTGGCTCGGTGCCATCATGGACAGATTAGGGAACGGCATTCCGAATCCCATCCTGGTCTCATTTGCATCAGGATGATTGTAATACTTTTCATTATCGAAATCATTCATCATCCACTGGACATTATCTCCGTCAGACAGATAGAACGAAACATATCTGTCAATTGATGAAAGATTGAAATTAAGTTCCGTAGGATTCTTCACTTTGGCCAGTACAGATGTCTGCCTCTCCTTATAATTATATGAAGTCAAGGTTGCATTGTAGAACCAGTCACATGGAACCATCATATGCCCGTAATTGGATACCTGCTCGACAAACACATCCTCGGCAACGCCCGACTCCCAACCGAAAACAGGAGAGTTCGGTTCGAGGGATGCAAGGACTTCTCTCAGCAGACCAGCATTCTGGCCCTTGTTCGGATCACCCTGAACCTTGTTGAGGTTGATGACGAAAAACTTGTTCATGATTGCCCAGTCCCTGAGTTCACCCGTCTGTACAGGCATTACAACCAGACCTTTCCTGTTCACCTTGTCCTTATATTCGTCCCAGGCATCCTGAGTAGACTTGTTACGAGCATCCAGAACCATCTTGTGGTCCTTATTGATTACATCTACATCCCTTACATCGACAATATAAGCATTAAGATGAGGGGATGCTACTGCAGCATAGACTCCGCTCTCCGGATTGGACTTCACATCCACGAGAATATACTGGTTGATGACAGGCTGAAGTTCTGTCTTTTGTGTAAGTTCTATCGCATTGCAACGTCCGAACTCCGTAATTCCTTGACCATGAAGATATTGCAGAGCTTTTTCATAGGCCGCCCCGGCTTTTTCCTGCCATACCGCAGTCTGGAAAGTCTTGGAGACATTGGCATTCACTAGTCCTGCTACGGATTGAGCCAGCAAATGAGCTTGAAGGCCATATTTATGATCCGTCTCCGTTATGCTGTTCTTTGCTCCATGGTTTGCGATATCTACGCAACAAAAATACCTTGTAGGGATATTTTCCTTTACAGACAAATCCCAAGAAGGCATCCAATACTGTCCCTTGTCGGCAACCTGATCGTAAATATCGTCATACGGTTCGGCATCGGCAGGAGGTTCCGGCTTCTCGGTTTCTCCTCCGGATTCACCTCCGGTTCCCGGCTTGCTTATTATGACATTGGACTCCGGTTCTTCGCATCCGGCCAGCATTCCCAATGCGAGAAATACAGATAAGACATAAATTATTTTTCTCATGATATGAAGTTTATATTGTTTTGGTTATTTTCCCGAACTTTTTCCGTCCGAAAATTCGGAATTTCAAATATAGTGAAATACCTTGCAAAGGAACAGCCGTAAAGGGTTAACATAGGGTTAAAACACCGGAATTTAAATTAATTCCAGATTCAGAAAAAATCAGAACAAACTAATTGACAGCGGGTTAACACAGAAAATACCGTTCTTTATTTCCTGCATCGAAAATAAAGAACGGTATCGGCTTTAATAGTTACCCAAAAAATTCGCTGTTTCGGCAAATCTGTCCGAAGATATTGGGACTTGTTATTTTCGGAACATATCCAAATCACTCAAACTAACTTTCCTCATCGGGACCGAATCCGGATTCGACAGTACGGGCGCTTCGAGACTCGGAGCCACGATGTCATCCCAATAGGCACCAAGATCAAGGACTTTTCCTTTTTCTGCCACGAATTCCCCGATGGCAATCTCACGGCCTTCAGTTGTCGGTTTCCCGGCAGGCTGGGAAAGTATCTTGTCTATGGTGACCTTATCATTGCCGAAAGTCTCTATGATTTCCAGTTTCAGCGTCCTGTCGGAAGGATCGGCAATCAGTTTCGCCCAGAATTTCGGATAAAACAGCGGCAATACGGTTTTTCCGTTTTCCGCTATTATCGGTGACAGCCTGAGTTCCTTCTCCGGTACATTTATACCGGCTCCTGCAATGACATCAGTCGAAAACCATGTAACCGGAGCCGTCATATATGTAATGTCACTCGGATTCCACAGATTCTGGGTCCATGTCCACCCCTGCCTCAGATGCACGAGCTGGATATGCTTAAGCAACTCCATCGCATCTTCATAAAAACCGGCCTGCATGGCGGTAAGCCCGGTATAGCTTTCCAGATAGAAAGGCCAGCAGCGTGAACCCGGATTGTCAATACCTCTTCCAAGGTTTATATCCCATACCTTGTTTGCATAATAATCAGGCGTTTTGGAAAGTGATATCAGGAACTGTGACACGATGGATGCCTTAACTATTTCCATAGGATATATATCCCCCCATCCGCAATATCTGCTGAGGAATTGTCCGGCGAGCTGCCCGGTAAACAACACACAGTCAAGTCTTTTTGAACCGTCCGGCTCGCTTCCGTATGAAAAGAAACTGCCGTTCCACAATTTTCTGACTGCCTCTTTCCGGGCATCTGTAAAAAGTGTCCTGGCTTCCTCGACTACAGCCTCGTCACCGAGAGCCTTGCCCATGACCTCATAAGCCTTCAGAGTAGCCAGCCAAACTCCCGCATAATAAGAATACAACGGCGGATGCTGGAAATCATCATATGTCGTGGGACCTACAGGTATCAGACAGCCTTCCGGTCTCTGGCTTTTCAGAAACTCCATCGCCCGTTTAACGTTTTGTACATGTGCTTTAAGATATTCGATGTCTCCTGTCTGTTCATAATCTTTGACCAGCTGGATAATCCATCCGGAAGAATTGTCAAGCATATACCCCTTTTCTGTGGGTACCCGTCCTCCTACCGTTCCCATTCCGGCATAATAATGACCGATGAAATGCAATATGAAGCCCTTTTCCTTGTCAATGGCATCTGCAAAGATATTCATTTCGGAACGGTCAAGTTCGGTGAAAAATTTCTGATAGAACGGATGGGAGCTGATTCTCTGGTCCATGGTCCCGGCAAGTCCGCCCATTGCGCCCTCATTTACGGTTACATCGCCTTTCTTATTGAGAATCATGTTCGTATATATCACATAACCGGAATTTATCAGCTTGAACTTGTACCAGTCCGGAAGAGTACTTTCCATTACCGGTTTATGCCATGACAAGGTCTTGTCAAGCAACTGCTTTCTGTTGGATGAAGCATATTCGACAAGTTCTTCCGCATTACTGAAATAATTATGATAGTATTTGTTGTAATCAGCTCCATAAGGCCACCAGCTGCCGAGAGGAGCATTCTCCGGGATTGAAATTTCTGGAGCCCACCATGCAAGCGCGAATCTCAGTGTTTTCTTCTGTCCTTTTCTGAGTTTCGTCTTGACTGCCACGGCAGAAGCCCTGGACTTTGCTTTTGCAGGAGTAAGTTCGGCGGCTGTCTTTCCCGACACATCAAAGACTCCGTTTTCGATGAATCCTTTCCATGAATCTGAAGCATTATCAACATCAAACGAAGGCAGACTGGAAATCTTCTGGCCTGAAACTTTCTCCGCAGCGATGCATACATGGTCTACATAGTTCTGGAAAGTCATTTTCAATGGCCTTACCGGTTCATCGGAATACTGCATCACACCCTGAAGCGTCTTTCCGGAATATGGAGAAACGGAAGTAGCTGCCTTTTCCTTCAAAGGCCACAGTTCGCCGTTCACATAGCCTATCCTGTTGCCTGACAGAAGTTGTCCGTCATCCATACCTTCCAGTGACAGCGGATCACTGTACAGTCCTATGAAATCCTCCCACGAAAACGCTACGGATACCTCCATATCCTTGTCGGCAACAAGCTCAACCTCGAACCATGCTACAGGAAGAGAGGAGTTCTTCACATCGTGAGGCACAAGAAATGAATATGCCTTTATTTTCGGAGTGACTGGCAAACCGTTATCGGAAAAGTCCAGTGATGCCGTAGGAAACAATCCCGTATAGGATGTATTCCTAATGCCGTCCATTCCGAACTGGCTTTCTGCATCTCGTACAAGACGGATTGCCGAAGAACCTTCATCTGTTTTTGTCCACAAGGCAAAAAAACATGCTTCCGTACGTTTGATCGGCATATGGATATTGTTGATGCCTATCCTCGTAAACCTGCCGGACGGGCTGAAGTTGACATTTCCCGCACCGATTCCGCCGAGCGGTACACCGCTGACGTCCGGATGATTTTTCAATGCCAGATAATCATAATCCGTCCTTCCGCCCAATATCCCGTCCTTGGATACGAACTTCGTATTGGCTTCCTCGACTCCGTAATTGTTTTCCTGAGCCTGGACGGCCAGACCCAAGGAAAGCAAAACCACGATACAACTTAAAGTTTTTCTATGCATAAGATTATTGTTTTGGTGTTTCTATCCTGACTTCCTTATAAGGAACCTGCGATGCCCTGTCCAGGAATAGTTTGACTATCCGCTAACAGAGAGAATTGGCGATGGTTCCAAAATCGGTGGAAAAATCTTCTCCGGTTACCTTAAGGTATTCCATTCTGAATCGGATATAACGTTTCTGCGCCAGATCCTTTCTGTTCATTTTCAGCAAAGCCGCTATCTGATATCTCAGAGCCTGCTCATTGCAAGGATCTATCCCGAACACTGCATCCGTCAGGTCGATAACACAGGAATAACTGCGCCCGACAAAAGATTTTTCTATCTGGTAAGGCAGATAAGACATGACATCATTGTCAAATTCACTTTTTATGGAATCCAGACATTCATATTCATATCCTCCGAACAGTTTTCCGCGCCGGAGAACAGCCGATATGCCGGACAACACATCGTGATTGCCCTTATCACAATCCTTCCACAGGGTACAGAATTCCCTCCAGTCACTATAAAAACCGTCAGACAACCTTATGAAATATTTTCCGTCTTCATACAATATGTCGGCTCCGTCAAATTCCTTGAGTACACCTCTCAACTTATTGAAAGTCACCCCTTTGATATTTTTAACGCTTTGAGAATCCTTCTCCGGCCACAACATCTCTGTTATCATCTGGGAAGATATGCCACCTTCATCCCTGAAAGTATGGAAAAGCACAAGTACGAAAAGCTGGTAAAGTCTGGTACTGAACATGTATGATATGTCACGCCCGTTCCTGTCATAAGCCTTGAACTCACCGAAAACATATATGGAATTTTTCCTTACCTCTTCTCTTTTGATATCGGATGAAACAAGCGGACTTCTCCCGCCCCTCCTGTGCTTCAACATAACGGCGGCACAGATTGCGGCAGCGACAATCAGAATTACGGCCGCAAAAACCGACAATATCATCATGTCATTGTCCTGATGCTGCAACCTTGCTGCCGGGACTACAGGAGTATTGACAGCATATATTCTGATGACCGACTCGTTTTCGTTTTCATATTCCTGAACAGCACAATACAATTCCCCCCTTCCCCTGTTCTCATAAATATTAACGTTCGAAAGAATGGATGAGGAATGCACATGAATCGAATCCCCCACTTGAATCCTGCTTCCATCCTTAATGGATATTTCATAGAGTTTGAGATATGTATCCGGTTCCTTTATCGGGTAGCACATCGTATAAAAAGTGCTGTCTCTCACAATTATATTCCTAACGGGAACCATATTGTATCCCACGGCATGACGGTCCCATTTCCTGACTACGGTATCCTTATCCGTATCAAGTTCATACAGGTCATCATAATATATAAGTCCCAGCATTTCATCTCCGCTGTCATTTCCCACGCCGCCGTAAAGCAGATACCTGCATTCCGACAGACGTCCTGATGAAACTGCAAAACGCGGACTAATACTGTCCCCGGCAAAATTTTCCGCAATCCATTTCCGGGAATTGTCGTCATATGACACGAACTCATTAGAATACCGTCTGTTGCCGAACCCTCCGAATATCGTATAACGCCGGTTGCTTTCATCGACGAATCCGGTATGATGATGTCTCTGGGTTTCGATATAGTCCGTGGAATGATTCTTACATTCCTTATGGAAAATGCAGCAAACTGCTCTTCATACAACCTGCTGCCGAAGTAGACTTCGGGTTTCAGCTTACCATTGAAACCGGCTCCGGAATAATATCCGGCACTGGCTCCTATTTCAAGTCCGACAACTCCGTCATTCAAGTCGAAAGCAATTTTCACCGGCAGCCAATGCCCTGGACCAAGGTCCCGATTGGCAAGCGTGTCGGATATATAACATTGTTTTTTGTCCAGATTCAGCTGGAAGAAACTGCGGTCAGTATCGCAAAAGCTGTATGCCAGTATGAAATCTCCTCCGGGCAGATTCTCGTGATCGCTTATACGTATTATCTGACCTACTGAATGATAATCATATATTTCTATTTCGAATTCAATTGAAATGACATCCCTGAAAAGAGGGGGTCTGCGTGTCCATACATCATAAACAGTATTGTCTCCTTCGTTGGCACCTCCGGTGAAACGCAATCCCTCCGCACCGGCAGGAAACATGCCGGTAACGATTGAAAGAAAAAACAATACCGCAGCGACCCGTCTCATATGGAACAGTTTCAGAATTAAGATTCCGCAGCGAACCTGCCTATGTTTTCAGCTATTTTCATTACAAGGCGCGTCCTGGCTTCGCGGCTTGCCCAGGCGATATGCGGAGAGAGTATAAGACGTTCCATATGCCCTGTATCGAGGAGAGGACTGCCGGCCTCCAACGGTTCCGTTTCAAAGACGTCAAGTGCGGCACCGGCAATCATTTCCTCCGAAATGGCATCAGCGAGAGCTTGTTCCGAAACGATACCTCCCCGTCCCATGTTTATCAGCAATGCACTTCTTTTCATCATGGACAGTTCCTTTTCCCCGATCAGACCTGCCGTCCTCTCATTATAGGGCGCATGAATCGACACTATATCAGAGACAGACAGCAACTCGGCAAGTTCCAGGCTGGGATAATCGGAAGAATGAGAAGTTCCCGAAGTGGAAAAATAGACAACATTCATCCCGAAAGCCCTGGCTACAAGTGCGACTTTATTCCCTATATTACCCAGTCCTATGATTCCCATGGTCTTGCCTGCAAGTTCATTGAAACCGACGGCAACATTCGTGAACATGCCGCTGGCAGAATATCTGCCCGACTTGACATAGCCGTCAAACTCAGAACTGTGTCCGTACAATGCCAGAATATGCATGAAAGTTGTCTGCACTACCGAATCGGTAGAATATCCGGCAACATTCATTACCGGAATATTTTTTTCCGCAGCATAAGCTACATCTATATTATTGATTCCGGTAGCCGCTTCACATATGAGCTTTAAAGACGGGGCTGAATCTATCAGATTCCTGTCCACCTTGATTTTATTGACAATCAACACTTCACAATCCCTTACCCTTTCAACGGCCTCTTCCGGTGTCGAATTATCATACAGGACCAGTCTGCCGAAAGCTTCGACAGGCTCAAAAGAAACGTCTCCAAGTGTTGAAGAATCCAGAAAAACTATATTCATTACCGAAAAATTATTCGGGACAGAATTATTGCCCCTTGTTCAACATGATGCAAAGATACTAATATATAATTCGATTCCGAGAATGATTCAGATGAAAGATATAAAAAACGCGCCGGGGACTTCCGTCCCGGCGCGTTGTATATGTGGGAGCAGAGGGAGTCGAACCCCCGACCCTCTGCTTGTAAGGCAGATGCTCTAAACCAACTGAGCTATGCTCCCGATTATTCCTCAAAAGAACTTTGCAACCCCATTTTTCGTTTGGGATTGCAAAGATATGCAAGATATTTGATTCCGCAAATTTTTTTTTGAAAAAAATCTTTGAAAACATTCTAGTTTCCGGACTCCACCGGATATCTGCTGTTGCCGTTGGCCCTGTAATGCTCCGAATACAGGCATTCCACCTCGACAACCGGCTCTGCAAAAACTCCTGCCTGCACCACGTGGAATTCCTCTTCTATCACGGTTTTTTCTTCCGGCAATATGTCAAACATGTATTCAGAAGCTTCGGGTTTAACATTCCTGTAACATTGCGGGAAAAACAGATATGTACCGGAAGCTGCCGGTCTCTGAAAGCCCGAAACAAAACCAGACAATGGAGCTGCCGGATACAATGACGCGGCATGAGGCACACTGACTCTGACAAAACTCCTGTTTTCATCACTATGCACAGTATATTCGGCTACAAGTTTATCACCGACGGACAGCAAATCCCCTTCTTCAAGTTCCCGTCTTACGATTCCGCCCTCCCCGCGGGACAGTCTGAAATACTTTTTCTCTATGGACAGTCCGTTGCCGGAGGCTCTGATTTCCCCGAAAGGCCTGACATACTTTCCGCTCAGAGAAACAATCTTCGTTTCAAGTACCCCGGCCGAAGCATCGAGAACCGAAACGGCTGCTTCCGAAAACGCAGGATCGCTCTCCCAATGCTGTGTCTCTTTCTGAACCATTATCCAAAGCCTGATACCGTCTGCTATCTGCCTTAATTCCCTGCCAAGATCATCATTTTTTCTCAAAGCATTCCTTCCGGAAATTATATTTCCCGCAATCAGTCCCGATGCATCGCGGAAAAGATTGCACAGATATGCATGTGCATAAAGCTCGCTTTCAATCAACCCCCTGAACGGCAGGACTGCATTAGGATAATACCACCCCCCGGAAGGATGCCTCACTGCATATTGTACAAGTGAAGACAGATCGTCGTTTATCGAAGACAATCTCCTCCTGGCTGAATATCCGTCAAGTTTCCATGCCTTGATAAGATTACCCGATGAATCTATGCTCAGATTCATCAGAATCCTCACACGGCGTGCTTTCGCCAAAATCTGCGAATCCAGCCCGCGTTTTTTTACTGGGAACAGATATGCCTTCATTTCCTTTCTGAATTCCCTGAAATCATTCCTGTTCATCGGGACAGTAAAAGGCACTTCGAAATATCTGGTTCTCACGGAAAGATATTGTTCCAGCGAAAGCCTTCCCGACCAGTCCGGTTTCATCCTGTCACAGAACTGTCTTCCGTCCAGATATCCGACAGCTTCGGCTATATTCTCACCAAGTCCTTCCGGTATTCTGGAATTCAGGTCTCTCATGGATGCTATCCGCTCAAGTACAACAGCCGTAATCAACGGGGAAGACTTCATCCCTTCGTACCAGCCGAAGCCTCCGTCCGAATTCTGACAAGACAGAACCTTGTCGAAAATCTTAAGGAATGACTCCCTGTACACGTCTTCGCTCACGCCATGCATCCTTGCATGAAGAATCGTCATCTGAAGATATCCGGTCAATGACAATACATCCGGAGATTCCGGTTCATCAGGCACCGACACGGCATCCGACAACAAATCTTTCAAAGACATACTCCTGTATTCGGCACCATAAGATGACATGTTCACGAAACGGCTTCTCAGTTCCGTCAAAAGAGAGTCTTCGGACATCCCGGGCAGCAAAACCGAAGAATGGCTTTCCATGAGAGTCTGGGCCGCCGGATATACGGGAACAGTCACGAACAGGCCGTCCGAGAAAGCACCGTCATCAGAGATGAACACAAGCCTGATTCCGATTTTTCCATTTTGAACAAAGGTATCCGCAACATCGATTCCGAAGTCGTATTCTCCACTGCCCGACGCAGGAATTTCCACATGGACGGATTCCTCTTCGGCCGGCAAAGTCTTATCATGCCGGTCTCCCTCATATACGGACATAACCAGACGTCCTTTAATCATCTCATCCGCATTGGAAGAAACCGTCGCCCTAAGGAAATACTTGTCCCCGCCATAAAGAAAAGCCGGCGGCAGCAATGAAACCTTCAAAGGAAGGGTGACCAGCATTTCCTCCCTTGCCACAGCGCAATTCATATCCCTGTCATGCGCGAACAACTGGATGCAATAAGTCGACAATGCATCAGAAGTTCTGAACCTGAATGACATCATACCGTCATCGTCAGCCTCTATAAACGGTTCGAAAGCAAGCGTTCTGGAAAAATTTTCCCTTATATCCACATCGGACAATCCGGAACCGGAAACTTCCTCCTCCATAACGGCAGAATCAGCAGCGGTATCCGCCACATACGCAGAAGCAACGGCCTTGCCCAGTCTGGCGGAATTCATCAAGCCGTATCTTCCGGTCCCGTCCGAACCTTCCGCACGGGAAATCCGCACATTTTCCACAGAAACACCATCCCGTACCGGAACATTCCATCTGTTCGGCATTATCCTTTCCGTACTTATATCGAAAACAGCAGCAAGACACTCGGTTTCCGCACCGCCTCTTATTATTACCGAATACTCCGTATCAGGCAATGCACGGTCTTCAAATGAAACAATTTTCAAAGGCATCCTGCGCACTTCGGAATTTCGTGTATAACGGTGGCTGTACTCATATGATTTCCCGTTCCTGAAATAAAAAACCTGCAGTACTGCCTCATTTCCCCATTCAGGGCGCCATTCGTATTCGATGTTCATCAAGGAACCGTTTCCGGAAGAGGTCCCTCCTATACTTATCATTTCGGAATTCAGGAGGGCTTTCCCCGGCCCATATATATCCGCCACCGCCCATACCGGTCCCGAAGTGGAGCCGAACTGCAGTGATATATTGCCATTGTCCACTACCTTGAATATGTTATCCACATGGAAATCCAGAAATTCCGCGTCATCTTTCAGTTTAAGCATTTCATATTCAAGAGTATCCGAAAGTTCCTTTCCATAGCCGTCTTTCCCGTTCACGACAGCTTCAATGACATATTTCCCGGACTTCTCCGTTCCCAGATCAATGGAAATGCGTTTTCCAGTCACCGTACGGTCCGCCGACAGTATTTTCCCGTCTTTCATCAGTTTGTAACTTACCGGCAGGGCATAATCCATATCACGTCCATAAAGATCCAGGATGAAAGTCAGGTCAACCGTATCGGAAGAGACGACGGAAACACCTCGGGACAAACCCGGCTGCAACTTTCCGCGAACAGCTTCACGTACGACCGAAGCATCTGCAATTTCATTATGGACATCTACATTCATATGCAGCATATCCGTCACATAAACGGTTCGGGAAAATTCCTGCGTTTCTCCGGTGGCATCCGTAACTTTTATCCTGACATTTCCCACATAACCGGAAACTTCCTGTTCTGCCCTGAACTTCAATTCAAAACGACCGTCGTTTCCTACCTGAAGTACACCTTCCCGCACTGAATCATTGGCGGTAACAACATATGAAATTCTGGCCGACTCCATTCCATGTCCGCTGTAGCTGAACAGCTTGCCGGAGACCGTTACGGTATCGCCTGCAAGAATTACATCATTGCCTTCATCGAACGCTACTCCGAAAGACGGCAGAACCAAATCCTCCACCCTGAATGAAGCCATGCCTGCGACTTTTCCGTCCGACTCCAGAATCAATGAAAAATAACCGTTCCTGCGGTTTTCCGGTACGATGAATTTACCGGACACTGAGCCGAAGGAATTAGTGACAAGATTGCATGAAGCGACTTCATTTCTCTCAGCATCCCTCAACATGACCTTGACAGGAAGTTTTCCGACACATCCCGTATTTTCTTTTCCTGAAAATCCTGAAACGATTCCCTTGAAGAATACGGTATCCCCCGGAGCATAAAGTTTCCGGTCCAGTAACAGTTCGGCCCTCATTCCCGATTCCGTACCGGCTGATTGAGAATACATGTTCCATACTGCCAATTCCCTGCTCTTCCTTATCCTGCCATTTGCATCCGTCGTACTGCAGCGCAGATAAAACCTATCAGATGGATTTTCTTCCATCATTTTCATAAGATTTTCCGGAAGCATGGCAAAACCGGGAAAAGACATGTTTTCCGCTACTGAAACCACCTCTCCTTTTTTCAGCAACTCGACATCCGCTTTCTCCACCGGTTTGCCCGTCAGGTAATCGGCAACATAAATTGCGGTTCCTTCTTTTGTCGTCCTGACTGCAACGGACAAAGTATACTTTTCATATGGAAGCCTGCTGTATTCGGTTTTCGCACTTCTGCATTCCACCCAATATTCACCATCGTCAAAATCAGGCAATCTGAGTTTTAATGTATCGCAGACATAGTAGCTCCCCTTTGCATTTACGACAGTACCTTCATAGAGAATATCCTCTCCTCTGCCCGCAGATACCATGACTTTTTTCAGGTTTCTTGTCAGAAGAGTAACCGTTCCAGAATCCACGTGACAAACAAGGGATTCCGAATCCATCAGGTCTGCAAGCGATTTTACTATTGTACAATTATCCGCAATCAATGTCTCGCAGCCCTTGAAAGAAGCACGGCGTTTCTCAAATCCGGAGCATTTTTCCCGGAATGCGGAATAATCTCCTGAACCGGCATTGCCCTCCATTTCATTGAATTCTCCATGCATCAGAAGCTGCTCTGCCAGCAGGGCGGCGGCCTTCCCGTCATATTTCCCGGCAAAGGCCTCCATCGAATCTTTCTGTTCCTTTTCAGGCAGGGATAATATCCCGTTGAATTCGAGGACGGCGGACAAGGGATATGAATCTGAAACACATGCTTCCAGCTCACCGTATATTTTCTTTCTCAGTTCCCTGCCCAGATCATACCGCGACAGCAATACCCACAATGAATATTCATAGTCGTCGGTTATGTTTTCCGCCAGAGCATCAGGTACATACTGATTGAATATCCTGCCTCTCCTGCCGTAAAAGCCGCCATTCCGTGACGAGAGCAAACTTTCTTTCCTGGAATATACATACGACCACAACGAATCCGCACCGACAGTCCATTTCCCGGCATCATGGAAAAAGACCAGAAAGGGGTCACCGTATTCCGAGATTCCTTCAGACATCATCTTCCTGTATTTTTCCGATTCCTTCCAGTTCCGGCTTTCCCTGTTCGTGACATAAAGGTCCCATGCATGGTAGAAATCCCATGACAGATGCTTCTTTTCCGATTCCGAAATTATATCCTGCAATATATCGGCAGCACGTACCGGCAGGTCGGAAGATACTGCCTTTTCATATTTTGTCCAGAGAGATTTCAGAACAAGCGGATCATCCTTGACGGAATCCGTATTTCCTGTTTTACCGAACAGCTCCGAAGATGCCGAAAACAGACTTAAGGCAACAACGGCAGACAATGCTTTCTTAAACAAAGACCTCATGACAATAAAATTTAATCACTCATTCAGTACTGATTCAGGCAAACAGAGGCATGGCCTCCGAAACCACATATGTACTGCCGCCTATGTATATCAAAGGTAATACCATACTTGAACCGCAGGCATTCCCGTCACGTGATGAAGCAGCTATTTCAAGCGCTTTTTCCACGGCAGACCTGACATCCGGCACGACATGAACATCGCCGGGAATACGGCCCGAATCCCTGCAATACCGGATATACTTCTCCGCCAGTTCCCCGGCCGGAAGAGCCCTTTTCCCTTCCGCATTAGTGAATACATATGAAGCATTTTCAGGCATGATGGGAAAGATTGATTCATAATCCTTGTCGGCCACCGTTCCATAAACCATTGTGAGTGACGAAAATTTCCCGGTAGACATCATATGTTCCAGCTGCGCAAAATTCCATCTGAGCCCGTCTGCATTGTGTCCGATGTCGCATATTACATACGGGTCTTCCGACAGTTTCTCCCAGCGTCCGTGGAAATCCATCCTTGAGGCTGTATTCACTATGGCATCAGAGGCATCATTTCCGTCCAGAGCCGGAATTCCGCATGACTTATTCAAGGTTTCCCATGCAGTGAGAGCAGTACGCAGATTGCGGACCTGATATTCCCCTTTCAAATCCATATTATCCAGAATTTCACGATGCATGTCCCACATCGCCGGCTCCGCAGCATCGGCATACACGAGCAAAGACATTATCCGTGACCTGTCACCGGCAAATTCTGGCAAAGGAAGATTCGTATACAGAACCTTGTTTTCAAACACGGGACCCGTTTCCTCATTGCGTTCCCAGACAACCACAGGAGTCCCCGGTTTTATTATGCCGGCCTTCTCGTAAGCGATTTCAGCCAATGAACTGCCCAACATGTCGCAATGGTCAAGTCCGATACCGGTTATGACATCCATAACGGGCTCTATTATATTCGTACTGTCAAGTCTGCCTCCGAGTCCTGTCTCGATTACCGCCACGTCGACCTTCTGCTCTGCGAACCAGTCAAAAGCCATCATAGTGGTTATTTCAAAAAAAGACATTCCAAGGTGGTCGAATGTCCCGTTCCACCTGTGCACAAAATCCATGACTTCTTTCTTCCCTATCATCCTTGTCCCGGATTCATCACGGACACGTATCCTTTCCCTGAAATCCAGCAGATGCGGAGATGTATAAAGTCCCGTACGCAACCCGGCTTTCGAACACAGTGAAGCCAGCATATTGGAAACGGAACCTTTTCCGTTGGTTCCAGCCACATGTATTGTCCTGTATTTCCGGTGAGGATGTCCTGCAAGCTGGTCGAAAAAAAACATATTGTCCATTCCGGGCTTATATGCCGTAGCCCCTTCTTTCTGAAAAGAAGGGAATCTGCAGAACAGGTCGGAAATCATCCTGTCATATGATTCTTCATCAAAAATTTCATTCATCATCAAAAAACAATTTGAAGTCAACGCAAATTTACTTAAATTTACGGAGTTTATCATAAGTTTCAATGAAGGAGAACACATCCGCTTTATTTTCCAGCTATATCATAGACGGGATCAAATGCGACTCCATTCCATACGATCTCCTGTCTGAATGCATGCCCCGAAATGAAGAAGTTCCGTACTCCGGGCCCGGAGCGGAATATAAGGACATTATAGATGAAACGGTCGATTTCCCTCCTGCGGGCATGAACTACTCGGCCGACCGGATACATGAATATATATCGATGCTCATCACCGGGAAAAAGGATATTCCGTATTTCAGGCTGCGGTATCCGGATACGTTCACCAAACAGAAGATTGCCGGCTGCATACTCCGTACCATCTGGAAAAAAGGAAACTTCAGACTGGATGACCTTCATCTGGATATCCGTTGGGAATGGGATTCACTACCGCTCGGAAACATGGCATCATTCTACTTCTCCGTAAAATCTGCAAGCGAATATATATACGACCTGGGACTGAAACTCGATGGATTCGGTTTCGACGGCAACAGGGATTGCTGCGGAATGTCGGTTTCGGCAAACCTTTCGCGCTCCGATACTCCAGCGGATATGAAGGAAGATTCCACCTTCATAGAAATGCCTTTCGAAAGTTCGAACCCGTGGATTACGGATGAGGCGTCATGTTCCTCCGTCATGAAAGATTCTCCGGGAAGCTGGCTCATATACATACCGTTCGACACCTGCCAGTTCAGGCTGGGAGGGTCCGCATTCGGAGATTGTCTGGGCCAGGATGACGGGACCGCATTGCAGTTGATGGATCCAGACTATTTCATCGACTGTTTCGAAGTCGTGCGCGAACTTATTGAAGACGGGATTGTAATGGCAGGATGCGGGATAGGATGCGGCGGTCTTGCCGTAGCCGCCGAAAAATTCAGGAACGGTATGGGAATGGGACTGGACCTCGGAGGAATCATGTCGGCATACGGAGAAACGGACATCATCAGGATTCTCTTCTCTGAAATTCCCGGAGTTCTGATTCAGATAAGCGACAACGACTATGACTATGTGGACTCGCAGTTCATACTTCAGGACATAGCCTATTATCCGATTGGACATCCGACGCCTGACGGAAATGGAATGAGATTTGCACCGGCTTCCGGATGCTCATTGGCAGGAATATTGGAATCCCTTATAAGAGGGCAGGATTTATGACAGCCATATGCAGACAATGAAACACTAACACAAGCCAATAACGACAATGGAAAAATATGCCAACATTCCCGAAAAGGGATACGGCCGGAAAAAGCCGAAGATTTTTGTCCTTGATACAAACATAATTCTTCATGATTTCAGAGCCATAAGGAAGTTTCAGGACAATGACATCGTAATTCCGTCCGCAGTACTCGAGGAGCTCGACAAATTCAAGAAAGGACATGAAGCGCTGAATTTCAATGCAAGAGGGTTCATGAGGGAACTCGACAAACTGTCAGACAACAAGATGTTCGGAAAGAACGGTGTGCCTATCGGAAAAAATCTCGGAAACATCAAGGTGGAGCTCAATCATCCGTTCCCCGACAATCTGAAAGGCTGCTTTCAGGATGACACGCAGGACCACAGGATACTCGCGACTGCCATATGGGTCAGAGACTGCAATCCGGACAGATTCGTGGCTCTCGTAACCAAGGACGTGAATCTTAGAATGAAAGCCAAGGCTGTCGGAATGACAGCTCAGGATTATCTGACGGACAGGGTAGATGAAGAGCGCGTTGAATATACACGCAATGAAGTCGCCGTCATCGATAACCTGCTGCCGGAAACGGTACAGAAACTGACATACAGTTCCGAAGGACTGTCATACGAAAAACTGGGATGGAAAAGGCCTGTGCCCAACCAGCTTTACAAGTTCAAATGGGCAAAAGGCGACAATTCATACTGTTCGTGTGCGCGATATGATGCTGAGCTTGACAAAATCGTACTTGTGAAGGAGAAATACGCCTACGGCATTTCCCCGAGAAACGACGAACAGAAATTTGCCCTTGACGCATGTCTGAACCCGAATATCAAACTTGTATCGCTTACTGGCGGGGCAGGTACGGGAAAGACGCTTATCGCTCTGGCAGCCGCTCTTGAACTTGAACATGAATATGACCAGATCATATTGTCCAGACCTACCGTAATACTGGGGAATCAGGAAATCGGTTTTCTCCCCGGAGATGAAAAGAGCAAGATGGGGCCGTTCATACAGCCTTTGATGGACAATCTAAGCGTTATAAGGAACTGTTTCAAGCCTGGCAGCAAACAGGCCATGAAGATAGATGCGATGCTGAAGGAGGAAAAACTGCTTATTTCGCCTCTGGCATATATCAGGGGCAGGAGTCTTGGAAAAGTATTCTTCATCGTGGATGAAGCCCAGAACCTTACTCCTCATGAAGTGAAGACAATAATAACCAGAGCCGGCGAGAACACAAAAATCGTCTTTACGGGAGATATTTTCCAGATAGACCAGCCGTATCTCGACATGTATTCTAACGGCCTCACCCATCTCGGAGAAAAAATGGCGGGACAGAAATTGTTCTCACATATCAACCTGAAAAAGGGTGAAAGAAGTGAATTGTCAGAAATCGCTAGCAAATTGTTATAAAATTTCATTATTGTCATAAAAAGTATTAAATTTGCAACGTTTTTCATATCAATCATAAACATATTATAAATCTATAAAAATCTATGAATAACAAAAAGAGAGTTTATCGCTTTGGCGGGAAATCTGCAGAAGGCGATGGCAGTATGCGTGAACTGCTGGGCGGAAAAGGTGCGAATCTTGCCGAAATGTGTAAACTGGGGATACCTGTTCCTGCGGGTTTCACTATCACGACCGAATGTTGTACCGAATATTATGAGCTTGGCGGGGGATATACAGACGGCCTGAAAGAAGAAGTAGCCCAGGCCATGAAAGCTACGGAAAGCATCATGGGAATGAAATTCGGGGATCCCAAGAATCCTCTTCTGGTCAGCTGCCGTTCCGGTGCGAGAAGTTCTATGCCGGGAATGATGGACACGATTCTGAATATAGGTCTGTGTTCGGCAACCATACCCGGAATGATAGAAAAGACAAAAAATCCGCGTTTCGTGTATGATGCATACCGTCGTCTCATCATGATGTACTCCGATGTGGTCATGGAGAAAGCAGAAGGTATTGAACCTGCTGACGGTCAGGGAATACGCCAGCAGCTTGACAGGATGATGGAAGAACTGAAAAAGGAAAAAGGGTATTCATCCGACACCGACATCACTGCGGACGAGCTGAAAGAATTGTGTTCTGCATTCAAGACAAAAGTGAAGGAAGTTCTTGGAGTCGATTTCCCTGATACTGCCGAAGCACAGTTGTGGGGCAGTATAGGAGGAGTGTTCAAATCCTGGAACGGCAAAAGAGCCATCGCATACAGAAAGATAGAACGCATACCAGATGACTGGGGCACTGCAGTAAATGTACAGTCAATGGTATTCGGAAACATGGGCAACACCTCGGCGACAGGAGTTGCATTTTCAAGGAATCCGGCAAACGGAGACAACAAATTCTATGGAGAATGGCTTATAAATGCTCAGGGAGAAGATGTAGTTGCCGGAATACGTACCCCGAATCCGCTTAATGAGGCGACCAAAAATCCTCACAACCAGCATCTTGAATCCCTTGAGACTGCAATGCCTGAAGTCTATAAGGAAATCGATGCAATACGTTTGCACCTCGAAGATCATTTCAAGGACATGCAGGACATAGAATTCACGATTCAGGAAGGAAAACTCTGGATGCTGCAGTGCCGTATAGGCAAAAGAACCGGTATCGCGGCATTGAACATGGCGATGGACATGCTTGAGGAAGGGATGATTGACGAGAAGACTGCGGTAATGAGGGTTTCTCCGAACCAGCTCGATGAAATCCTTCATCCTATCCTGGACCCTGCTTCCGAGAAAAAGGCAAAGGTAATAGCAAACGGACTTCCTGCCAGTCCGGGAGGAGCAGTAGGCAAGGCCGTATTCACTTCGGAAGAAGCTATGAAAGCGAATGCAGAAGGAATCAAGACCATTCTCATCCGTGAAGAGACCTCTCCGGAAGATGTTGAAGGAATGAGAGCTTCGACAGGTATCCTTACACAGCGCGGAGGAATGACATCACATGCAGCACTCGTTGCCAGAGGTTGGGGAAAATGCTGTATAGTAGGATGTGAATCAATGCATATCGACCTGGAGAACAAGGTTGCCAGATTCAAGGGCGGAGCAGAAATACATGAAGGCGACATGGTCAGCCTCAACGGTGCAAAGGGACTGGTATATGCCTGCAGAATCGACACAATGGACGCTTCGGAAAATCCTAGATTCATCAAATTCATGAATCTGGTGGACAAATACCGTACGCTCGGTGTAAGAACAAACGCAGATACTCCGGAAGATGCAGCCCGCGCAATCAGTTTCGGTGCTGAAGGAATCGGACTTTTCCGTATAGAACATATGTTCTACGGGAAGAATTCAGAAACTCCGCTCGCCAAACTGCGCAAAATGATTCTTTCAAAGACCGATGAGGAAAGAAGGGCGGCGCTTGCCGAACTCGAACCGTATATCAAGGCTGCGGTGAAAGGCACAATGAAGGTGATGGACGGCAAGCCTGTGACTTTCCGTCTTCTTGATCCGCCTCTCCATGAATTCGTACCTCAATCTCATGACAAGAAGGAAGAACTTGCACACGAACTTGGAATCAGCGAGAATGAAATTGAAAAAAGAGGAGAATCACTTCATGAAGTCAATCCTATGATGGGTCACCGCGGAGTACGTCTTCATGTCACATATCCGATGATTTCAGAGACACAGTTCAGGGCAATATTCACGGCTGCGGCTGAACTTCAGGCCGAAGGTCTGAATCCTATGCCGGAAATAATGATTCCTGTCACGGTATCCGAAAGGGAGCTCAAGTTCCAGAAAGCAATCTGCGTAAAGGTCAAAGCGGAAGTTGAAGCTGCGACCAACCAGTCTATACATTATAAGTTCGGTACGATGATCGAGATTCCTAGGGCAGCCCTTACGGCAGACAGAATGGCCAAGACTGCGGAATTCTTCTCGTTCGGTACGAACGACCTCACACAGATGACATTCGGATTTTCGAGGGACGACGTAGGAACTTTCATGGGCGACTATCTCGGTAACAAGATTCTCGACAATGATCCGTTCCAGACTCTGGACCAGAAAGCTGTCGGCAAACTTGTTAACTATGCCGTAACTGCCGGACGTGAGACAAGGGCTGACTTGAAATGCGGAATCTGCGGAGAACATGGAGGAGATCCTGCATCTGTAGAATTCTGCTACAAAATCGGGCTCAACTATGTTTCATGTTCACCGTTCAGAGTTCCGATTGCACGTCTTGCAGCGGCGCAGGCTGCAATCAAGGCGAAGGCATAGAGACAGTCCTGACTGCAGGAAATATTAATTTATTGCTATGGCCGACTCAAATTGCAATTTTGGGTCGGCTTCGCCTTCATATCTCTCTGCCGACAGCTTCACTTCAGTCTATCTCTTCAGATTGCTTCGCCTCAGTCACACACTTCTAACCGTTTTATCGTCATTTACCAGTCCTACTGACTCGCTCCCGTCTCAACCCTCGGGCTGGTTCCTCATCATATCCCCGTCCCGTTTCTCCATATCTGACACTCCTGCCGGTTGCTTTCTGCGTGTCTCTCCTGCCATGTTGTTCCCTCCCAGTCTTTCTCCGTGACACTTCTGCTCTGCTGCTCCACTCATGTTGCTCCTTCCCGGTCTCACACTCATTCAGCCTTACCCTCGTTCTGCCCTTCCTGCTCTGTTGTCCTCGTCAGATTGGGAGCCGCTCGCGGACATCCTTGGGAATACATGTACTTACCAGCATCCTCTGGCCGGACACGTGGTCTTTTTTAGCTGAGGCGAGACATTTTCCCCCATCTCTCTCCGCTCACGGACAGCCATGACGATATAAATGTATTTGTCCCGACGAGGTACGGTATTTTTGTAAGTCCTGCTGCAGGCCCGGTCATTTTTCTACCCACATCGGACATTCCTCAACAGTAAAAAAGTATTTTCTCAGTGGCAGTCGGTCAATACCCGGTCATTGTAAGCGTCTCCGTGATGACGTATTGCGTCGCGGCAGCACAGTCTCTAGCTTTGCAAAAAAAAGGCTATGCTTAAGAAGTCCGTTGTCAGTGTCCCGCCGACAGCAACCAGTTGTCAGCAGCACGCTCCATTGCCGCTTTCAGCAACCTGCCGTCAGGACCGCATGTCAGAGCATGCCATCAATAGTCTGCTGTCTGGACCCGCCGTTTGCAACCGGCTGCCTGAAAATGCTGCCTGGAAATGCTGCTGGCGGGAGAGATTCGGTTTTACGATGTCATCACTACCGTATTATATAATCAACATGAGAGTGACAGTTTATACAACATAAGAGTGACGGTAAAGTCTATGGCTTTGGGGGCCTCCATTTATGTTGTCCGGATTAGACTTTTTAATATTATATTTGTTCCGAAATGGTATCCACGAAATTCCATGCATGGATTCTTTAAATTTGATTGTTATGAAGACTTGTCCTTTCTGTCTGCCCGGCATATTTCCACTGGTCCTGTTTTGGTTTTGGTCATGTTCCCATAGTCCGTCTTTGGAAATAAAAGAATTGCAATGCGAGAAACTGACCAATCCATTGGCAATCGACAATACGAGTCCTTACCTGAGCTGGCGGCTTGAAACCGATAAAAATGGATTGTATCAGTCTGCATTCCAGATACTTGCTGCAACAAATGAGGAATTGCTGACCGAAGATGATGCAGACCTGTGGAATTCATATAAAGTTGACAGTCCCGAATCCGCATGGATTTTATATCAGGGTAACAAACTGCCTCCCAAAAGCATTGTTTATTGGAAGGTTCGTGTTTGGGATGAAGAAGACAATGTATCGGACTGGAGCGAAACGGCATGTTTCGGTGTCGGTCTGCTCGATGCGGAGGACTGGAAAGCTTCCTATATCGGTATTGACTCCATTTCCGGAAAGCCGCAGTCTCCTTTATTGTGGAAACGCTTTCACTGGAACAAAAAAGGGACAAAAGTTCTCCTGCATGTGAATTCTCTGGGTTATCATGAAGTATATCTGAACGGGCGCAAGACGGATGACGCTGTACTGTCTCCGGCCGTTTCACAGTTTGACAAACGTTCATTGAGCGTCACTTACGATATAAGTGACCAATTAGCGGAAGGAGAGAATGATTTAGTCCTTTGGTTAGGAAAAGGCTGGTATCAGGAAGGACTTCCGGGGGTTGTAAAAGGAGGACCGTTCGCAAGAGCCCAGCTGGAAGAATATGCCAATGGTGAAAGTAAAACATTTCTGGTTACTGATTCCACATGGAAAGCAAGGGAAAGCGGTTACGTATCCATCGGTACATGGAGGCCCCATCAGTTTGGCGGAGAAATGATTAATGCAGATAAAATCTTACCCGATTTGGGAGCGGAATCGCTTGATTCGGCAAAATGGTATCCGGCAGTTTCTGCGGACATACCCGTTCATCAGGTTTCGCCGCAAATGTCGGAACCCAATACTGTAAGGAAGCAATTGCATCCACTGGAATGTAAGGCTTCAGGCGACTCCGCCTGGATATATGATTTGGGAACGAATGTGACCGGATGGACAAGAATAGAGTTTCCACAGTTGGAGAAAGGACAGAAAGTAAGAATCAGTTATTGTGATTTTCCGGATGAAAACGGAGAATTCCGGGATCATCTTTATGAAGACTATTATATTGCATCAGGTTCCGGTCCGGAAGTATTCTCAAACAAATTCAACTATCATGCATACCGCTATCTGAAACTGTCAAATCTGGAAAAAGCTTTGGATTTACCTGCAATTACGGTATCGCTGATACATACGGATTACAGCGGCGGATCATTTTTCGAATGTTCGGATAAAGACCTGAACAAGATTCATGAAATGGTTCAATACACATTACGATGCCTGACATTGGGCGGATATATGGTCGATTGTCCGCAAATAGAACGATTGGGTTATGGAGGTGACGGCAATGCTTCAACCTGCACTGTCCAGACAATGTTCAATCTGGCTCCCTTATATATGAACTGGATGCAGGCCTGGGCGGATTGCATGCGCGAAGACGGGAGTATGCCTCATACCGCTCCAAATCCTTATGCTGCAGGAGGAGGACCGTTCTGGTGCGGTTTCATTATTACCGCATCATGGCAGACATATGTCAATTATGGAGACCGGAGATTGCTGGACCGTTATTACCGGCATATGCAGCAATGGCAGGGATATGTTTCCCGGTATACGGTAGACGGTTTATTGAAAAAATGGCCAGATACGTCATACAGGAACTGGTATCTGGGAGACTGGGCGACTCCTGTCGGCATAGACCAGACAAATCCCCTGTCTGTTGATTTGGTAAATAACTGTTATGCTGCAATTTGCTATCTGACCATGAGCAAAATAGCATCCGTACTTGAAAAAGATAATGACTGTCTCCATTACAAACATAAGTATGAAACATTGTGCAGGAAAATTCATACTGCATTTTATAATCCCGGAGAACACAGCTATGCAAGCGGGACACAAATCGATCTTGTATATCCGATGCTGGCAGGTGCCACACCGGACGAGTTAAAAGACACTGTTCTGAAGACTTTGCATGAAGTCACGGAGGACCGCTTTAAAGGTCATCTTGCGACCGGACTGGTAGGCATATCCGTTTTGACAGAATGGGCAACACGGAACGGACAGGCGGAATGGATATACAGGATGCTGAAAAAAAGGGGATACCCCGGCTATCTGTATATGCTTGACCATGGGGCGACTACGACTTGGGAACATTGGAACGGGGAACGCAGCCATATCCATAATTGTTATAATGGTATCGGCTCCTGGTTCTATCAGGCATTGGCAGGCATTTTACCGGATGAAAACAATTGTGGATACAAACATGTATTTATCAAGCCACAGGTTGTGGAAGACATTTCATGGGTAAATGCCTCTAAAGATACACCTTACGGTCCGTTGAAAGTCAGATGGGAAAAAACGGGCGGTAAGTTTTTTATGGACATTCGTATCCCCGTCGGATGCTCCGCTTCAGTTTACCTGCCATTCAGTCATGAAACGGTCCGTGTCAATGGCTGCAGACAAGCCGGTAACGGAGCGTTGGAACTGGAATCGGGAAATTACAGGATAACATGTAATCGATAATTGAGTTCCTGCCGTATCCGGCAGGAATGTCATGCTCCGTATGTCAAGCGATAGAGAACCTCGGCGGACGTAAAATCATCTTCCCAGTCTATATCCTTGCCGTGAACTTCATCCATGACATAAAGGAACGGTCTTTTTCCCAATCTGTTCTTCTGCCGTTCATAAACTGACCTTCCGGCAAGGAAAACTGCATGGTTGATTTCATACAACGGTTCCAGATCCTGGGTCCGCGGCCATGGGAGGTCTGTAGTGTTGTTCACAAGACGTCCGTCGGAGTCAAGCAGAAAATTTCTGAGTTCTCTTACGGACACCAGGGAATCGAATCCCTGTTCCAAAGCTTCAAAATATTTTCTGACTGCTCCGTCATACATTTTACCATCCACCAGAGGTGTGGTAACATGTCCCCAGAGAATATGCTCTGCATCCGTTATCGTAGGAACATATGAGATGAGATCCTGAAGATTTGTCGAACTGCTGCACAAGGCATCCGGTCTCCTTATGATTTTCAGACGGCCGTCTCCCGCATATTTTTCCGCAACAGCAATGCATTCATCATCATTTGACGAGAAAAGAATCTCGTCGATTTCCGATGATGACATGAGCTGCATAAGCTTATTCTCCACCAGTCCCCCGCCAATTCCGGCAAAAGGTCTGGTATTCTTGTTTTTCACACGTTCACTGCCCTTCCGTGTCGGAAGGAAAAAAGCCACTTTTCCCGATTCGGTCATAACTTGCAACCCGATTACAATAAAAGATAAATAGATTTCACTGTCAATGCCTGATAAAGAGTAGGTGTCAACGATATCAGTTCTTTTCCCGTATGCCTTTTGAAATCATCAAACAAAGTCCTGTTCTCAATAGTCAGTATGGCTTCCTTTTCAGAAAGCACCGACCCCCTGTATCCGTCATATCCTGCAAAATATATCGTAGAGGATTTCATTTCTATGGCAACCTTCAATGCAGTAGTGGTACAGGAATCAAGATAATTTTTCGTAAAGGCAATCTCCGGAAGTTCGAAGGTATGATTCTCCGCATAACAAGGAACTTCCGTACCCATGGTCCTTGGATATGGAGGCAATACGCAAATACCGTCAAATTCATCGGCACTGATTTTCTGCTTCATTCTTTTGCTTTCATTTCCGACAAGACAATATATCTTCCTGTTCGATATATCCTTGAAAAGATTCGCATGTTTGGTAGTTGCGAAAATCACGGTTATTTCCGGATAATTGCTCAGGAGTTCATGAATGGCGGAGCAATGTTCAATAACAGTCTTTCCACCTCCTATGATAAGGGCTTTTTCTGACGGACCGGCCTTCCATATCGGGTAATGCGCATTGTCGATCAGCTTGTTCCGTTTATTGTCCAATGCCCTCACGATACTGTTGAAACTGTAAGTACGGTTGGCAACCCAGTCCATTACTTCTTTCTGAGGCATTGAATTCGCCCCTGAAATCATATAAGGCAGATTCGTTCCCCAACCGTAAATATCACTCAACGGTTTGAATGCCTGCAGGATATCTCCGAGGACATTGAAATTTACCCTGAGACCTTTCTTTCCCAGCAATGTAAGAAGCAGTTCTGTATTGAGATTGCCTGCCCCCCTGCCCATGCCAAGAATAGTGGCATCGACAAAGTCAGCCCCGCTTTCTATAGCCGTCAACGTGTTGATCAGCGCCAGCTGAAGATTGTTGTGACCATGGAAACCTACATGACAATCCAGTTTGCTTTTGACGAGGCCGGTAATCTCCTTCACTTCTTCAGGGAGAATACCGCCGAAGGAATCGACCATGACGAAAAGGTCGGCAACACCGTTCAATGTGCCAAGATTGTTCAGAAATCCTTCATAATCCTTCCACTTGGACATGTACATGGTATTGAACGCCACCTCGAATCCCATCTTCTTTATTTCGCATGCGAGCAGACGCGCCCTTTCGAAATTTTCAGGGTCCACAGCAAGGCGCACCATGTCAATTATCCCGGCCAATGGAGACAATAGATAATCGAGATCATCGGGAACCGTACTTTTCTCATTAAGCATTATGGCCAGTTTCTTCTCCGACTTTTCCCTTATCTTTCTCAAGACGGATACCGGGGAATATCCAAGTTTGCCCATATATTCCCCTGAAGGTTTGTTTCGATAGCCCAATTCAAGATAGTTTACCGGCAAGCTATTCATTCCTTTCACATATTCATCTATGACAGTATCATCAAAATCCCAGTTGGTATAATAGCCGCCGTCACGAAAAGTGCAATCGAGAATGTTTAGGTTTAGTACGCAATCCGATAACTTATCCATATATTGTTTTAAATTGGTTTCATATGTAAATCCGGAACACCGTATCCCGAAACGAAATGCCACAGGACAATACCTACGGAAACAGATACATTCAGAGAATGCTTGGTCCCGTATTGAGGAATTTCCAGGGAGAAATCAGACGCATCCACGACATCCTGGCGGACTCCGGAAACCTCGTTGCCAAAGATGAGTGCATATTTTTCAGTCCTGTCCGGAACAAATGCATCAAGACGGACCGAAGCAACCGTCTGCTCGACACTGACAATCTTGTATCCCTCAGCCTTTAGTTCGGACACGGCATCAGCCGTATCCTGAAAATATTCACACGGAACGCTGATTTCAGCACCTAAAGCTGTCTTGTGTATTTCGGGAGAAGGCGGGACCGGACATATTCCGCATAGGAATACCTTGTCTACCTTGAAGGAATCCGAACTGCGGAAAGCTGAACCTACATTATGAGCACTTCTGACGTTGTCCAGAACAATCACGATACCGGATTCCGGAAGCTCCCTGTATTCGTCCGAAGTGACCCTGTCAAGTTCTATATTCAATAATTTTCTGTTGCCCAAATCTCACCGTTTAACAATGAACATTGCAAAATTATAAAT
Organism: uncultured Bacteroidales bacterium; assembly: GCA_949300335.1. Taxonomy (GTDB): domain Bacteria; phylum Bacteroidota; class Bacteroidia; order Bacteroidales; family UBA932; genus Cryptobacteroides. Next base: position 31,983 of record CASGDV010000117.1, read on the forward strand.
AAGCTGTCTCAATTGCAAGCAAATGTTTTCCCTTAAAAACAGTCACTCCAAAATAAATGAGAAAAGTTATCAACACTTGTTATCTTTTAAAGAAAAAAAAGAGTACTTTTGTATTCGTGAGTGCTTGAACGGCTTGATTTTTCTACAAGACAGACGTCGGAAAAGCCATATGAAGACGAATTGAAAGGATTAGTGCAAAGTAAAATTTATTTATAGTATGAAACAGGATCTTCAAATCTTTAATCTGATCAGGAAGGAGGAGGACAGACAGACATCGGGAATCGAACTCATCGCCTCGGAGAACTATGTAAGCAAACAGGTTCTGGAAGCCTTGGGGTCAATATGCACGAACAAATATGCCGAAGGATATCCGGGGGCAAGATATTATGGAGGATGCGAGGTTGTCGATCAGATTGAACAGCTTGCCATTGACAGACTATGCGAATTGTATGAAGCAGAGTATGCCAATGTACAGCCTCATTCCGGAGCTCAGGCAAATATGGCCGTACTGATGGCATGCTTGAAGCCTGGCGATACTTTTATGGGACTGGACCTGTCCCAGGGAGGACATCTTACCCATGGTTCTCCCGTAAATGTATCAGGCATACTGTACAATGCGGTAGCATATGGTCTTGACGAAATTACCGGACTCGTAGATTATGACAAGATGGAAAAGACCGCACTGGAGACAAAGCCTAAACTCATCATAGGTGGAGCATCTGCATATTCGAGGGAATGGGACTGGGCCAGAATGCGGGAAATAGCCGACAAGGTCGGAGCCATATTCATGGTTGACATGGCGCATACGGCCGGTCTGATAGCAGCAGGACTGCTCAGCAACCCTGTAAAATACGCGCACATCGTGACTTCAACGACCCACAAGACCCTCAGAGGGCCGCGCGGAGGAATAATCCTGATGGGAAAGGATTTCGACAATCCGTGGGGACTGAAGACACCTAAGGGCGTTGTCAAGAAAATGTCCCAGATACTCAACTCCAGCGTATTTCCAGGAGTACAGGGTGGCCCGCTCGAGCATTGCATTGCAGCAAAGGCCGTTGCATTCTATGAGGCGATGCAGCCGGAATTCCGCGAATATCAGAAACAGGTTGTAGCAAATGCTGCGGCAATGTCGGAAATATTCCAGGAAAAAGGATATAAGGTTGTATCCGGTGGTACGGACAATCACCTTATATTAATTGATTTGCGCACCAAATTCCCTGAACTTACAGGAAAAGTCGCCGAAAAGGAGCTTGTCAAGGCGGATATTACCGTAAACAAGAACATGGTTCCATTCGACAGCAGATCACCGTTCCTCACTTCCGGAATAAGGATTGGCACACCGGCGATTACTTCAAGGGGATTTGTTGAAAAAGATATGGAATCCATTGTAAACATGATAGATACCATATTGGCAAATGCTGCCGCCCATCTCGATCTTATCCAGGGAAATACCGAAGAAGGCCGCAAGGAATATGAAGATACAATAGCCGCAGTTAAGAAACAGGTCAGAATGAAGACAAACGGAATGCCTCTCAACAAATACTAGAAAGAGACTTCAAACCAAGGCGACATTTCTGCTGTTGTGCTTGAAAAAACGATTTTTTCGGAAAACAGCACGTGTCCGCGGTTCATTCTTACCAATGTATATCCCGGTTGTTTGTCATCGGAAAGCAGCGGGCGGCATAAAAGCAACGGACCGCCTGCATAATACTTGAGACACATGCTTCTACTGCAGCAACCGCAGAATGCCAGTCGGCGGAATCCGTTGCTGTCCACAGCAACAGCGCCGCAGTAATCGAAATAAACATCCCATATATCATCCTCGTATATATGGGATGTATTTTTATCATCAGCCATGAAATACCTGCAATGCAATTCATCCAGCATTTCCGACACTAAGTCCATGCAGTCGGGAAACACACGTCCGGTCACGATAACGAAACAAATTGAATCACATGAATTGATGTCGCGGATACAATTTTCAAGGGACTCGGCAGCGAACCTGTCATCAGGCCGGATACTGATATCAGACAATACAGCGAAAACATGCCGTTGAGCCGCAGCTGTAACAGGGAACAAAGCGGTCAGAAGAACTACGGCAATTACTGCATATACCGTACGGTACATCATATTATCTCCATATCACCGATTCTGATCCATCCTCTGCGCCCATCAGCCAGTTCGATATTGTTCCAGTCTCCGACTTGATCAAGAACATGCACCTTGGTACCTTCATGAAGAATGAACAGGTCCTTGGAAGATTCATCGGAAGGCGAACTCTTTACGGACGTCACCGGTACCATGACTATTGCCGAATCAGACTTCATGTAATCCTTTTTCTGCCAGATTGAAAAGCTCAAGGCAAAAACGGCAGCAATCAGAAACACTATCGAAATCGCAAATCCTGCCTTCTTTCCGGCTGAATTCCTTGCAAGAAGGAACAGAAGCAGCATGGCAGAGAAGCATGCCGCCAATATCAGGAAAATCACTGCCCAGGAGTTTGAGTCCAAAAGATAGCAGAAATCTCTCATCCACCTCTTCAATATGAATTCAGGAACTGCATCAATCTTGTCCTGAATGAAAGAAGAAGCTACTTTCAGATTATATACGGCATCATGATATGACGGATCCAGTTTAAGCGCCCGCTCGTAAAACAGTATCGCTTTCGGGAAATTGGAATCCTTGAAATATGAATTCGCTATATTGCAGTAAAGATCCGGAGATTCAAGCCCGGCTGCATCAATGGCCTCATAAGACCTTATCGCATCTTTCCATCTGCCGTCGCTGTATGCTGCCGTCGCTGCCGTCCACAAAGAATCGGTATACGTATCGGCTGCAGCGCTTGCCAAAGGAGCAAGGCCGAATACAAAAAACAAAATCATCACTACTTTTTTCATATCCTTTTTTCCGGGTTTCATCATCGAATCTATGGATGATATGACATTTACTGCCTTTTCATAATGAGCCTCCATTGCATCATGTCCGGCATCAGGAGAATACCTCGCATACTCGCATTCATTAAGGATATCAATGAACGAATCCGCAACATCTTTACCGACACCGTTGTTTTCCAGCAATTCAACTATAGTATCCTTGGAAGTTTCGGACAAAGACATATTCAATTTGTCAAGAATGAATCCGGCCAAAGCCTTGTGGAGTTCTTCATAAAATGCAGTATACAAATTCCTGCCAAGATATTCCTTGGCCTGCTTCAGCCGCCTCAATGCCATCTTCGAAGCCTTCCTCGTCCTGCGGCCGGCCACATCGGCCCTTTTGTTCTCTATTCTTTTCAAGACAGCCCATAAAATTGCGGACACGGCAACAATAGCTGCAAGCAACAGCCAGAAGACGACGGACCCAACCATGAATGTACCTTTTGAAGCAAGTTCAGGCAATTCTGTCTTTATATAACGTATATCTTCATTCAGATTCTTTACATCTTTCCTGTTTACCCCTGGAGTTCCTACGAACATCTGCGATGAACCGTTCCCTGAATCCTTTCCTTTTTTGACCTTGTAATGAATCGGAGAGGTCTCCAAAGTCACATACTTCCTTTCATCAGTATCGTAATACGAATATTTGACCGGCTCTATGGTAAAATCGCCATGACTTCTCGGAATGAAAGGAAATTCATAAGTTTTGGTTCCTGAAGTCTTTCCGGTACTTTTATCCAGATTTTCCGAGATTTTCGTGTCATAAACCTCCATATCCGCAGGGAACTTCACTTTCGGTGCATTGAGAAGTGAAATATTTCCATTTCCGCTGATTTTTATGACAAGAGAAGCCGCCTCATGAACAGACAAGGAATCTGTATTGAGTGCCGCTGTCATCTTGAATTTTCCGACACCACCGCCGAATGACGCTGGAGCTCCGGAAGGAAGTGCGGCAACATTCACTTTCAATGCAGGAGTGGAAACACGCTTTCTGATTGTTCTGTAATCATCGAAAAAGCCGTCGAAAATACTGGAGGCTCCACCGGATGAAACACGGATACTCACCAGACATACCAATTCTGCCGGTTCTATTTCTATTGTTCCGGACTGCTGCGGGATAAGCATATATTTCCGGATTACGGCCGCATTGTATATCTTGTCATTCAGACTTTCACGCTTGAACTCTATATTGGACGGCATTTCCAGTTCCTGACTCCAGAATCCGTTGAAAGATGGGAAACGCGCATCTTCTATGCTCGTGATATTTGCTCTCTGGTAAAGTTTCAAGGTTGCTATTATTGGTTCTCCCATCACCACATTCGTCCTGCTGAGCGACAATCTCATGAAAAGATCATCATCTGCAATCGTCCCCGGAGCTGTTGCCTGCGATTTTTCCTCAGCAGCCTCCGTGGATGAAGACGCATCAGAAACGACCTCAATACTGAATGTTCCCGAAGAAATATCCTTGTTCTTTACCTTAGCCGTTGCCGCCGGCAAAGTAAACGTACCCGTTGCCTTCGGCAGCATCACATAGGTATAGGTAAACTGAGAGGAACGTGTCCTTTTTCCATTGATTACCCTGATACTGGTAGAGCGTCCCTGCTGGGGTCCCCATACGAGTTGGAAATCAGCTCCGTAATTCCATTCGAATTCCGATGGACTGTCATCTCCTTCCATTATGAACGTAACGTTGAACTGCTCATCCCTGGCCACAACATTAGGGGCCTCCACCTTGATGGAATTCTGGCTCGATGCCAAAAATGCATTCAATATCAGAAAAACAGAAAACAATATCCTTTTCATTCGCGTTTCATTTAATATATTGAATTTACCAGTTTTTATCTTTTTGACGAGACTTGTACAATTCCGCCTTTTCTTTATTGACCTTCTCCTGAGTCTCCTTTTCCTTGGCCTGAATAGCTTTCAACATCTGCTGGGCTGCTTGAGGACTGATCTTTGGCTGTTGTCCCTGATTCTGATCCTGATTCTGATCCTGATTCTGATCCTGATTCTGATCCTGATTTTTATCCCGGTTCTGGTTATTATCTTGTTTATTATCCTTATTACTATCCTGATTCTGGTTATTATTCTGGTTATTATCCTTATTCTGGTCCTGGTCCTGATTCTGGTCCTGATTTTCAAGCATCTTCTTCGCATATATGAAATTCTCCTTCGCCTGAAGATCGTCAGGATTCACCAACAAAGATTTCTGATAATATTCCACCGCTTTCCGGTAATCTTTCATATTGACGGCCACATTACCTCTGTTGTAATAATAATCTGCTGTACGTCCGGACACCAAAGCCTCACTCTCGGAAGAATCGAACAGTTTCGCAGCCTGCTCGAAATCCCCCGTCCTGTATAATGTATTGGCAAGATTATATTTTCCGGCAAAAGAAACGGAATCCTTAACAAGAGCTTTCCGGTAATCAATTTCCGCTTCCTTGAATTCTTCTTTCCTGAAATCCCTGTTACCTTTCCTCACGTCACGCCTGTCAGACTGTCCATAGACACAGACAGCCGACATAAATACCGATATTGCGATTATATATTTTAAAATACAGTTCATAGACAACTATTTGAACAAACGTTTTCCTGACCTCCTTTGCCCAACAAGCATTTCAATGATTAGGAAAAATGCTGCTATGGCGAAAAAATACATGAATTGCTCGTCATATTCCTCAAAGACAACGGAACTGAATTTCTCCTCATCCATTTTCTTTATGGAATCCACGATCGGAGCAAGTCCGAATTCGCTGTTTCCGGCCCTGACATAAGCTCCGTTACCGACAGAAGCAATTTCTTTCAGAACATTTTCATCAAGTCTCGAGACCACTATATTACCATCTTTATCCTTGAGAAGTCCCCCGTCCATCGGAATAGGCTTGCCTTCTGGAGAACCGACTCCGATTGTGAAAACCCGGACTCCCATTTCTGCAGCCTGCCTGGCCGCCGCCACAGGGTCGTCCTCATGATTTTCCCCATCCGTTATTATGATTATCGCACGGCTCTTCTCGCTCTGGGTACTGAAACTTCTCAATGCAGTATTGATTGCATCGCCTATGGCAGTTCCCTGAATAGGCACGGAAGAAGTAGATATCGAATTAAGAAACATTTTGGCCGAGACATAATCGGTAGTAACAGGAAGCTGCACAAATGAAGAACCGGCATAGACTATCATACCTATTCTGTCATCCCTCAATTTGTCTACCAGCCTTGATATCGCCAGTTTTGCCCTTTCCAAACGGTTTGGAGAGTAATCTTCTGCAAGCATGGAATTGGAAACATCCAGGGCAATCATTATTTCGACACCCTTTATCTCCTGTTCTTTCAGTTTTGCTCCGATCTGAGGACGGGAAAGCCCGATGACAAAGAAGAAAAACGCAGTCGTGAAAAGCAAGAAACGCGTCCATCCTTTGGCTCTGGAATACGATGGCATCAGTTGGGATACCATTTTTTCATTCCCGAACTTCCGGATACGGCGCTTTCTCAAATAACCTGCTACAATGAACAGAATATAGAAGAGCGGTATCAGCAACAACAGCAGCAAATACTGAGCCTGTGCAAAATTCAACATATCAAAACCTCCTAAGTATTTTATTCAGGCAATCTCCTTATGAAAAACAACCTGAGGATAAAATCCAGCAGAATTGCAATCAACGCAGCCAGGGCATAATCCGTATAGAGTTCCTTGTATACGGGAAAACTGTCAACGGTGGTCTTTGCCTTCTCCATTTTGTTTATTTCCCCGTATATTTCCATGAGTTTCGTATTGTCAGTAGCCCTGAAATACCGTCCTCCGGTAGACTGGGCAATATCCGTCAGCAACTGCTCATCTATCTCGACCTGTACATTCTGGACTTCGACGCCCCATGGAGTCATTACCGGATACGGAGCCATTCCTTCCGCTCCGACACCTATTGTGTAAACCCTTACATTATATGTCTTCGCTATTTCCGCAGCAGTCTGCGGAGTTATTTCACCCCTGTTGTTGACACCGTCCGTAAGCAGAATCACCACCCGGCTTTTCGCATTTGAATCCTTAAGTCTTGCTACAGCGGTAGCCAGGCCGTTTCCTATCGCCGTTCCATCTTCAATGAGGTCTGTCTGCACTTCCTTCATCAGATTTATAAGCGTCGCACGGTCGGTGGTAAGTGGACATTGCGTATAGCTTTCACCGGCAAATACCACTATTCCCATTCTGTCTGAAGGTCTCTGTGAAATAAACTCGATGGCGATATCCTTAGCCGCACTGATACGGTCGGGAGTAAAATCCCTTGCAAGCATACTGGTGGATACATCCATCGTAAGCATTATGTCTATACCTTCGGTGTCTATACGGTCCATCCGGTCCGAAGACCTCGGCCGTGCAATCACGATTACAATCATGATCAGGGCAAAGATTCTCAAAATGAACGGGACATGCCTCACATAAGTCATCACTCCCCTTCCTCCGGAAAGCCATGGATTAATCGACGACACCCTCATATGGGGATTCCTGCGGCTCAGTTCAAGATACAGGTAATGCAATACCATAAGAAACGGTATCACTTCCAGCCATAACAATTCAGGATACTCAAAAAACATCTCAGCCCTCCTTCTGTTTTACTTCGGTTTCCGTTTCCTCCGACTGCTTTTTAGCTTCCTCATCCAGTTCTGCCTGATATGTCTCAGTAACGAAACGGACCGCAAGAGGAACAGCAGCGGCATTTTCTTCTTCGCTGGCGATATATTTCGCAAATTTCACATAATCAGCACGTTCGAACAGGGACTTGACTTCAGAATACAGATTTTCCGGAATATCCTTGTCCGTAAGGCTGCCGAATATTTCATTCGTAGTCATTTCCATTGCGGAGACACCGAATCTGAACACCATATATTCCCTCAATGCATCGGTAACACCCGAATAGAACTGTTTCTGTTTTTCCGCTGTCCACATCTTGTCCCCGCGGTACTTGTCAAGTTTCCGCAAAGCCCTGATATGTGCCGGTTCCCTCGAAAACGCATCATCGTTCCTGCGTTTCCTGTAGGTTTTCACAAGACATACGGCAAGGATTGCCAATGATGCCAGCAGCTGGAACCCAAGGATATATGGAAGAATTTCCGAAAAAGTCAACGGATATCGTACCTGACCCTTTATATCATGCAGTTCGAAAGTAGCCGTATCAACCGGCATCTCCATCACTGACAAAGTCTGCGGGTCGAACCGCAGCGAATCCGTATTCCCGTCGGGAAGCCGGCGTCCAAGAACTATTGAAGGAAGTTCATACTCCCCTTTATCGAATGACGTAATCACTATGCCTCCCCTTATATCAAGGGTACCTGTCTTCCGGGAAATCCTCAATGTATCGACTCTCCACGGAGAAACAACCGTAACCCCGTCACAGAAACCTCCGGAATAATCAGGCAATGAAAATTCCGTTCCGGCTTCTACTCCGTCAAGTTCAAAACCATATACCAGCTGGTCTGCAATCAGGACAGAATCACGTTTCTGAAGCTGCTGCAGGTAGGAACCTTCAATCTCCTTGACTGAAGACGTATCCGACAGCACCTGCGCGGAAACGCTTCCGGCACAGAAAAACAGACAGACGGCAGACAACAAAACTGATTTCATTATGCTCCTCATTCTCTATCTTTTTTGAAAAAAGCCGATCAATCCTTTCACATAATCCTGATCGGTGGCAATGCTGACATTATCTACCTTGTACCTGAGAAAAAGCTTTTCGGCATTTTCCGACATGGAACGAAACCATGCGGCATATGAATTCCTCATCTTTTTTGAGGATGTATCTATCCACGCATCTTTCCCTGTTTCGGAATCCTTGACATGCACAAGACCTACGTCAGGAATCTCACATTCCCTCTTGTCATACACACGTATGACCGAAAGATCATGTCTGTTGACTGCAACCTTCATGGCATCCTCATACCTCGGCTCGCCATCCGCAGTAACATCCATCATATCGGAAAGCAGAAATGCAGTACAGCGCTTCTTGATAGCATTCGTAAGATACCTCAATGCCTCACCGACATCAGTCCCGTCATGCATCGGCTCATACTCGAGGATTTCCCTAATGATATGAAGCAGGTGGCTGCGCCCTTTCTTCGGAGGTATGAATTTCTCGACTCTGTCGCTGAAGAAAAGGGCCCCGACCTTATCGTTGTTCAAAATCGCCGAGAAAGAAAGGACAGCCGCTATTTCGGCATTCATGTCCCTTTTGGTCAGGACATCGGTACCGAAAAGACCGGACCTGCTTATATCTATCAGCAGGACTACCGTCATTTCCCTCTCCTCCTCGAATACCTTTATATAAGGAGAACGCATACGGGCGGTGACATTCCAGTCCATATTCCTAACATCGTCTCCATACTGATATTCGCGGACCTCGCTGAAAGCCATACCACGTCCCTTGAATGCGGAATGATACTCACCGGCGAATATCTGGTGAGACAAGGACCTTGTCTTTATTTCGATTTTCCTGACCTTCCTGAGAAGATCGTTTGTAGCATCCCTGTTATCCATTATGGAACCTCTACGGCATTAATTATTTCGGCAATTATGTTTTCGGTCGTAACGTTTTCCGCTTCAGCCTCATATGTGAGTCCGATTCTGTGCCTCAGGACTTCATTGCATACCGCCCTGACATCTTCTGGTATTACATAACCGCGCCTCTTTATGAAAGCATAGGCCTTTGAAGCCATGGACAACGAAATGCTGGCGCGCGGAGATGCTCCATATGAAATAAGACTGGAAAGTTTTCCGAGTCCGTAATCCTGAGGAGTCCTCGAAGCATACACTATATCGACAATGTACTTTTCAATTTTCTCATCCATGTATACATCGCGTACAACCTTCCTTGCCCTGACAATATCTTCAGGTTTCAATATCGGAGAAGCTTTCGGAAACTCCCCGGAATTGTTCATCCTGACAATGAGCCTTTCCTCTTCCTTTTTCGGATAGGTGACCACCACCTTCAGCATGAAACGGTCGAGCTGAGCCTCAGGAAGAGGATATGTACCTTCCTGTTCTATAGGGTTCTGCGTAGCCATGACAAGAAACGGTTCAGGCAATTTGAACGTTTCGTCACCTATCGTAACCTGACGTTCCTGCATAGCCTCCAGCAATGCGGACTGCACCTTTGCCGGCGAACGGTTAATTTCATCCGCCAGTACGAAATTGGCAAAAACCGGTCCTTTCCTTATCTGGAACTGCTCGCTCTTCTGGGAATATATCAATGTTCCTATAAGATCGGCAGGAAGGAGATCGGGAGTAAACTGAATTCTACTGAATTTCGCATCTACTGCAGAAGCCAAAGTATTTATGGCCAATGTCTTGGCAAGACCGGGAACACCTTCCAGCAATATATGTCCGTTGGCAAGCAAGCCAATCAGAAGGTTCTCGACCAAATGCTTCTGACCCACAATGACCTTGTTCATTTCCATCATCAGGATATCCACGAACGAACTTTCCTGCTGTATGCGGTCATTCAGTTCTTTAATGTTTATGCTTTCCATAAAATTCCCTTATTAATATTTTTTTTCAATTATTTTTGCAAAAGCATTAGCAACACGCAAAATTACAAAATCTTCCTCAACAACATGCGTTACAAGATCAGACTTTCCTATAACGGCCGGGGACTGAACGGATGGCAGATACAAAAAAATGCGGAATCCGTACAAGGCCTGGTCCAGAAAGCTCTTTCGACACTGCTCAGGAGCGAAATAACATTGACTGGGGCCGGGCGTACAGACTCAACGGTCAGTGCCATCAACTATGTCGCAAATTTTGATTGTGAAGAAATTTGCAGCAATGATGCGACGCAAATCGCCTACAAATTAAGTGCCATCCTTCCCAAAAACATCATTATCCATGAAATATCTCCTGCCGACATTTCCTTTAACGCAAGATTCTCAGCCAAAGCCAGGGAATATCATTATTTCATACACAGGAAAAAGGACCCTTTCATGGAAAATTTTTCATACTTCTGCAGATACCCTCTCGATACGGAAGCAATGAACCTGGCAGCATCATACCTGACAGGCGAACACGACTTCGGATGCTTTGAGAAGACAGGCGGTTCCAACAAGACATCGATATGTACGATATTCGAAGCTTCATGGGAATACTATACACCTGTACATGTATCACTTATGGGCTATGAGGCATCCGAATCGGACTACATGTTCTTCCGTATTAAGGCAAACAGGTTTCTCCGGAACATGGTGAGGGCGATTGTCGGTTCTCTGATAGAAGTCGGAAGAGGGAAACGCTCCCCTGAATGGATAAATGAACTGCTCCGTGAAGGCACGCGCTCGGATGCAGGGGAATCGGTTCCAGGCAATGCTCTTTTTCTGAATGATATCGAGTATTGATTTCGTTTTTTCATATTTTTTTTATTCCTTTGCATGTTTTAAAAAATTGATACGACCATGTTATTGAATTTATTGCAAATCGACACGACACTTATGGAACAGGCTGTTCCTCAACAGCAGGAAATGACTTTCTCCCTATTGGACATGGCAGCCAAAGGAGGATGGCTCATGCTCGTGCTGCTGCTGCTTTCCATCATTGCCATATATATATTCGGAAACAAATGGTGGATGATATACAAGGCAGGCAAGATCGACAAGAACTTCATGAAGGAAATACACTCCCTGATACATGACGGAAAGATCAAGGCGGCCATAGACCTGTGCCAGAGATATGACTCGCCTATTGCACGCCTGATAGAGAAAGGAATAGAACGTATCGGAAGGCCTCTGCAGGACATACAGACGGCAGTGGAAAACATGGGCAACGTAGAAGTCGCAAGACTGGAGAAAGGACTGCCGATGCTTGCAACGATTGCGGGAGGAGCACCGATGATAGGTTTCCTCGGTACTGTAATGGGTATGGTGCAGGCTTTCTTCAACATGTCCCAGGCCGGCAACAACATAGACATAACCTTGCTGTCAGGCGGTATATATACTGCCATGGTGACTACCGTCGGCGGTCTTGTAGTTGGAATTATTGCATATTTCGGTTACAACTACCTGACATCCCAGATTTCCGACCTTGTATTCAGAATGGAAAACACTACCATAGATTTCATGGACCTGCTTCACGAACCTGCCGAGGACGTAAAATAAATTTTGCATTATGGCTATCAAGAGAACAGTAAAAGTCGATCCAAGCTTTTCGATGTCATCCATGACGGACCTCGTTTTCCTGTTGCTGATATTTTTCCTCGTCACTTCCACATTGGTCAATCCGAATGCGCTGAAACTCCTCCTGCCTAAAAGTACAGGACAGATTTCCGCAAAAGCAACCGTGAGCGTATCGATTAAACACTATCGCGAGAACGACACGTTCTCATATCATATCAACGGAGACCAGATGCCCGTAAGATTCGATGAAATCGAGGACGAACTTATCACGCTCCTGCAGAATGAAGAAGACCCAACATTTTCGATTTATGCAGACGAAACGGTTCCAATCAAAGAGGTCGTACAGATTATGAATATTGCCAAAAGGAACCATTACAAGGTCATAATGGCCACATCACCGGAATAAGATTAGTGTAAATGGCTGGAAACTATAAAGAAGAAAGGGCCAGGCAGAAAACGCTGGGCAAGGTTATGGGGATTGCAATGACAGTCTTCATTCATCTTTTCGTAGCCCTGTTCGGCGCCTTTACCGGCTTGAAATACATATATCCTCCACCGGAGGAAAAGGCGATTCTGATAGATTTTTCCGAATCGGTGCCGGAAAGACCTAAACAGAACAGGACCGGCCGTGCCCCGACATCGGTAAATGCCGATCCTCAGAAAAAAATAGAACTGGTCCAGAGTTCCGAAGCCCAGCACGAAGGAACAAAGCAGAATGAAGCTCCGGAAGCTACCGTAGGGGAATACGGAGACGTGGAAGTACCGGAACCTCCGAGAAACAAGGAAATAAACAAAAGGGCACTATTCCACGCTGCCGACAACAAGACGGACAAGGACACACTTGCAGCACAGACTGCAGCCAAAGTATCCGATGCGCTGAAAGCCGGTCATGCACAAGGCAATACACGCACTGGCAAGACTAGCGGTGCTCCGAATGCGAAACTCAAGGGAAGGGATGTGATAGGGAATCTGCCTAATCCGAAATATGGTGTGCAGGCTTCCGGCAAGGTTGTTGTAAGCATCTGGGTCGACCAGTACGGAAATGTACAGAGGGCGGTTCCGGGAGTTGAAGGAACGACCGTTACGGACAAGACGTTGTGGAACGCTGCCAGAGTGGCGGCAATGGAGGCCCACTTCAACATGGATGCAAACGCCCCGGCCCTCCAGCAGGGAACCATCACATACATTTTCAACCTGAAATAGTACAAGATAATACAAAATGGCGTGAGCCATATATCGAATAACAATATTTAAATGCTGTAATAAAAGCAATGGAAAATTTCAAGAAAGCAGGCGCAAGCCACAGAACAGGCGAAAGCCGTAGGGATTACGGTACAAGCCGCTCGGGAAGAAAACATTTCATAAACAAATCGGTATCATCGTCACCTGCTGCTTCATACAGGAGCGAAAGGGTGAATTTCTCCGATGAGGACGGGTCTTACGGAAATTCCGGCAGAAGACATTTCAATTCCGACAACAGGCCGAGACGTACCGGAAACTGGAACGACAGAAGCAGCTACGGAGAAAGAAGAGAAAGGAATGTCGGAGAAAGATCATATGGAGAAAGATCATATGGGGAGACATTCTACGGAGACAGGCCTCAAAACATAAGAAGAGACAGGACTGAAAGGAATTTCGGCGGAAGAACAAGTTTCGGAGGCGAAAGGATGAACAGAAGAAATGCCCAGACAGGACGCCCGGAACACGCGTCGTCCAGAAACCGTCAGGGAAGACGCGTCCAGAAACCTGTGAACAAAACAAAATCCAATGAAGGCATCAACAGGATGATTGGAAGATATCCGCAACTTGATGCATCACTATATTCAGATAACGATTACATAAACATTCCTGTAAAAGAAGAGGTGAGACTGAACAAGTTCATAGCCAACTCCGGCATTTGCTCAAGAAGGGAAGCCGACAACTATATATTGGCCGGAGTAGTTACCGTAAACGGGAACGTTGTCACCGAACTGGGCAGCAAGATAAACATCAACACCGATGACGTTCGTTTCAACGGAGAGCGCCTGAAGGGAGAGGAAAAAGTATATGTCGTTCTGAACAAGCCGAAAGGATATGTCACTACATCGAGCGACCCTCATGCTGAAAAGACTGTAATGGATCTTCTTACTGGATGCAAGGCCAGAATATTTCCTGTTGGAAGGCTCGACAAGAACACGACAGGAGTGCTGATGTTCACGAATGACGGGGAAATGGCGGAAAAGCTTACACATCCGTCATACAACAAGAAAAAGATATATCAGGTTAATCTGGACAACAAGCTCTCGCGCGAAGATTATGACAAGATAATGGAGGGTGTCACACTTTCGGACGGTGAAATTGCAGCCGACGAGCTTGAATATATAGATGAGAACGACCACAGGAAAATAGGTATAAGCATACATTCCGGAAAGAACCGGATTGTCAGAAGAATCTTCGAATCGCTTGGATACGAAGTGAAGGCTCTCGACAGGGTCTATTTTGCCGGTCTCACCAAGCAGAATCTAAAAAGAGGCGCATGGAGATACCTCAGCGAAGGAGAAGTGAACATACTGAGAATGGGAGCTTACAACTAAAAACGGCATCATGACGGCACAAAAGAAACACCGTTCCGGATTTGTCAACATCATAGGAAATCCGAATGTCGGGAAGTCTACTCTTATGAATGCCCTTGTCGGAGAAAAGCTGTCAATAGTCACAGCCAAGGCACAGACCACCAGACACAGGATAATGGGTATCGTTAACGGAGATGATTTCCAGATTGTCTATTCGGATACCCCCGGAATTCTGAAGCCGAACTACAGGCTCCAGAAAAGTATGATGGATTTTGTAGAAACCGCAATCGGAGATGCGGACATCATACTTTATGTCACGGATGTGGTCGAAAAAAGCGATAAGAACATCGAATATATCGACAAGTTGAAAAGACTTGCATGTCCAGTGATAGTCGTAATCAACAAGATTGATATAAGCGACCAGTCACATGTCATGCAACTGATGGAATACTGGAAAGAACAATTGCCAGATGCCGTCATATTTCCGGCATCAGCCAAGGAACGTTTCAACCTGGAAAATATATTCGATACCATAGTGAACAACCTTCCGGAAGCTCCGGCCTGGTATGACAAGGATGTTTTCACCGACAAGAATCTGAGATTCTTCGCATCGGAAATAATCCGGGAAAAGATTTTCCTGAATTACAGTCAGGAGATACCTTACAGCTGCGAAGTATCCATAGAAGAATTCAAGGAAGGTGCTGAAAGATATGAAATCAGCGCAGTAATCTATGTTATGAGAGATTCGCAGAAAGGTATTCTGATCGGCAAAGGAGGTTCGTCGCTCAAAAAGACCGGTACGGAAGCCAGGATTGACATGGAAGATTTCTTCCAGAAAAAAGTATACCTCAACCTGTTTGTCAAGGTAGATCCTGACTGGAGGGAGAGTAAAAAGGAATTAAGGAGATTCGGATACGAATATTAGTAAAAACGACATGAGCATTGAGGATATGGACATTCCCGTCGGGGACACGAATGAAGATGAAATTAATCAGGAGCCTGTTGATGAAAGCAATTCCGCATCATCAGGAAAATATGACAGGCTTATAAACGAGAACAGCCGGAAATTCAAGCTTTCCGGCATGTTCCGGGATTGGTTCCTCGACTATTCTTCATACGTGATTCTGCAAAGGGCCGTCCCGCATATCACAGACGGACTGAAGCCTGTCCAGAGGCGTGTACTCCATGCCATGAACGAGAAGGATGACGGTTCCTTCATAAAAGTCGCAACCCTTGCAGGTGCTGCAATGCAGTACCATCCCCACGGAGACAGTTCAATCATCGGTGCCATGGTCCAGTTAGGACAGAAAAACATCCTCATAGACTGTCAGGGAAACTGGGGTAACATCATTACCGGTGACATGAATGCGGCTCCAAGATATATAGAAGCGAGACTGACGAAATTTGCCAAGGAAGTCGTATTCAATCCCAAGACCACTCAGTGGATAAACTCATATGACGGACGGAACCTGGAACCTGTTGAACTGCCTGTCAAGTTCCCTCTTCTTCTTGCACAAGGAGCGGAGGGTATAGCCGTGGGTCTGGCATCCAAGATTCTCCCGCATAATTTCAACGAACTTATAGATGCTTCCATAGATATTCTTGAGGGAAGGGATTTCGAACTGTATCCTGATTTTCCGACAGGAGGATATGCCGACTGTTCGAGATACATGAACGGGAAAAGAGGCGGAGTGGTCAAGGTCAGGGCGAAAATCGAAAAGATTGACAAGAATACAATCGCCATCACCGAGATTCCTTTCGGGAAAACTACCCATTCCATCATCGAATCCATACTGAAAGCAAAGGACAAGGGGAAAATCAAAATCAGAAAGATCGACGATCTTACGACCGACAGCGCCAACATACTTATACACCTCCCGAACGATGTGTCTCCGGACAAGACTATAGATGCTCTGTACGCGTTCACCGACTGTGAGATTTCGATTTCCCCGAACGCCTGCGTCATTGTCGACAACAAGCCCCAGTTCCTGAGTGTCAACGACATTCTGGAATATAACACAAGACATACAAAGGAACTGCTCGGAAAAGAACTGCAGATACTCCTTGATGAGCTTGGCAATGACTGGCACTATCTCTCTCTGGAAAAGATATTCTTTGAAAACAAGGTATACAAAATACTCGAAGGAGATGCTCGGACCTGGGAAAGCCAGTTGGGTGAAGTACATGCGAAAATGAAGGAATATCAGAATCTGGTCAAACGGGAAATAACAGAAGACGATATCCTCAAGCTCGTGGAAAAACCTGTCAGGAAAATATCCAAATTCGACAAGAAAGCAGTAGAAGACAAGATTCATGGAATAGAAGCCGAAATGGAGGAAACCATGAATCACCTCGAGCATCTCACTGAATTTACCGTAAACTATTACAGGAACCTCAAGAAGAAATACGGCAAGTCACATATTAGGAAAACAACCATAGCCAATTTCGAATCCATCGCGGTGAACCGTGTTGCAAACAACAATGCAAAACTTTATGCCAATATGGAGGAGGGTTTCGTAGGAATAAATCTCAAAAAAGAAGACAACGCCGAATTCATATGCGAATGTTCCGACATATCGGAAATCATAGTATTCCGCAAAGACGGGAAATACAGCGTAACGAAAGTAAGCGACAAGGCATTTTTCGGGAAAGGCATAATATATGTCGGCATTTTCGACAGAAATGACCAGAGAACCATTTACAATGTAATCTACAGGGACGGGAAAAGTACGGTTAGCTATGCAAAACGGTTTTCGGTAACAAGCATAACTCGCGACAAGGAATATGATGTCACGACCGGAGCTCCCGGATCCACGATACTTTGGTTTACCGCCAACGGCAACGGAGAAGCGGAGACAGTCAAGATATACTTCAGGCCAAGGCCTAAATTGAAGAAACTTATAGATGAATATGATTTCTCGACTCTTCTGATCAAGGGCAAGGCATCCAGAGGAAACCTTGTTTCGAAAAATCCTATACAGAAGATAAGTCTGAAATCAAAGGGATTGTCCACCATTGGAGGCAAGGACATTTGGTTCGACGAGGACATACAGCGGCTCAATGAAGACTCCAGAGGAAGGTATCTCGGCCAGTTCGATGCCGATGAGCATATTCTTGCCATATTCAAGGACGGGACATATTATACTACATCGGTAGATTTGAGCAACAGATACCAGGGAGAATTGCTGTCCATCGGGAAACTGGATACCGGCAGGGTATATTCTGCGATATATTTTGACGGCGCCCAGAAATGTTTCTATATCAAACGTTTCTCATTTGAAATAAGTGACAACACTCCGGTAAGTTTCATATCCGTCTCCAAAGGTTCATATCTGGTTGCTATTTCCGACGATGTATATCCGAGAATCGAACTGACATTCGGAGGCAAACATGAGCACCGCCAGCCGGAAATAATTGAAGTGGACGGTTTCATCGCAAAGAAGGGCCTTCCTGCAAAAGGAAAGAAAACCAGCCAGTATGAAGTGAAAGGCGTGCGTTTCACGGATCCGCTTCCTGTACCGGAGGAAATCCGGGAAGATAACCCGGATACAGGTTCCGAACTTTCGCAGGAGACTCCTGAAGACCCCGATGACGAACAGCTTAGCCTTTTCTGAAATGAAGGGTAAAAGGATAATAACCTTGTCCGGATTCATGGGTTCCGGGAAAAGTACCGTGGGAAAAATTGCGGCGTCGCATCTGTCATTCGATTTCAGAGACCTTGATGAAATAGTCGAAACCGGATGCGGGATGAGCATTCCGGACATTTTCGCTCTCCATGGAGAAATGCATTTCCGTGAAATAGAATACACTTGCCTCAAGGAAACAATTTCCGAATACAGCAGAAACGGGAAAGGCCTCGTACTGTCACTCGGAGGAGGCACTGTTATCCGGAAAGAATGCGCGGCATTGATTTCACGGGAAACATACTGCATTTACCTCAAGGCATCGGTCGGTACGCTGGTCTCCAATCTGCGCAAAGACACCGGGCACAGACCGCTTCTCGACGGAGAACACGATCCGGAAAAGAAAATCGTCTCCCTGATGTCATCAAGGAAACCGATTTATGAATCGTGCTGCGACAAAATCATATGTACGGACGGAAAGACTCCAGAAGAAATCTCGGAAAACATCATATTATCTCTTCCCTCTCCTTCATGTCCTTGATTCTCAACTGTATATTTGCTATACCCCGGTAATAGTTCTCGACTATGGAATAACATACATCCACAGGATTGCCTGCCTTTATGTAATCGAAATGCTCGGATTTGTTGAATGCTATTGCCGAAATATGTCTGTAAGGTTGTGATTCCTGTATAAGTTCCAGTTTCAGATGCCCTGCGTCAGCACCTACTTTCCTTCCGTTACCGTTGTCATATACATTTTCTGTAAGAAATACAGGGGCATTGTTACCCGGTCCGAAAGGCTGGAACTGCTTCAGAATCCTGAAAAACTTCGGCGTTATCTGGGAAAAGTCCAGCTTTGTGTCAATGTTTATTATCGGTGTAAGCATCTGGGGCTTTATGCTTGCGGAAATGAACTTTTCGATTCTCCTGCAGAATTCCGGTAGATTCTCTTCCTTCAGAGTAAGACCGGCCGCATACAGATGTCCTCCGAAATTTTCAAGTAAATCAGAACATTTTTCGATGGCATCATACAGGTCGAATCCCTGCACGCTTCTTGCCGAGCCGGTAATAAAGCCGTTGGACATAGTCAATACGATTGTAGGCTTGTAGAATGCCTCTACAAGTCTGGAAGCCACTATGCCGACAACACCCTTATGCCAGTTCGGATTGTATACTATCGTCGCGCTGTCAAAAGAAAGACATGAGCCGGACCTCACCATTTCAAGAGCCTCCTGCGTTATCTCCCGGTCAATGCTCTTGCGCTCGTTGTTGTATTCATTGATTTCCGAAGCTATCCTGTCGGCCTTTGATTCGTCATCCGCCGTAAGGAGCTCGACCGCCATCCTTCCTGACTCCATTCTTCCCGCGGCATTTATACGAGGTCCTATCTTGAACACTATATCGTCTATTATGATATGAGACGGATCCAGTCCGGAAAGTTTAATCATGGCCAGCAGTCCCTTTCTTGGATTCTCGTTCAGCTGTTTCAGGCCGAAATGCGCAAGGATGCGGTTTTCCCCTACTACGGAAACCAGGTCAGACGCTATGCTTACGACAAGAAGATCCAGAAGGCAGGTAATTGACTCGAACGGTATTCCATAACGTGATGCATATGCCTGGACAAGTTTGAAACCTACACCGCAGCCGGAAAGGTCATCGAAAGGATACTCGCAGTCATTTCTCTTCGGATCAAGCACGGCTATGGCCGCAGGCAGGTCATTTTCCGGAAGATGATGGTCGCATATAATCACGTCTACGCCCTTGGAAGCGGCATATTCCACCTTGTCGTTCGCCTTGATCCCGCAATCCAGCGTTATTATGAGGGAAAAACCGTTGGATGAAGCCCAGTCAATACCCTTGAACGAGACTCCGTATCCTTCATCATACCTGTCAGGTATATAGAAATCCACATTGGCTGAAATTCTGTTCAAAAAAGAATACACCAAAGAAACGGCAGTAGTTCCATCGACATCATAATCTCCATATACAAGTATCTTTTCCTGTGAAAGTATCGCCTTTCTGATTCTTTCCACAGCCTTATCCATATCTTTCATAAGAAACGGATCATGAAGATTGGACAAATCCGGACGGAAGAAACCGCGCGCTTCCTGAAAAGTAGACACTCCCCTCTGCACCAGAAGCTCGGCAAGTACGGGATCAATACCCAGCTCGGAAGCGAGCCGGCTGACAATCTCATGGTCAGCCGCATTTTTGATTATCCATTTCTTTTCTATAGCCATAGGAAACAAAGATACTGAATTATTTCTAAATTAGAATTAATTATGCTAAATTTGTGCGTTTGGGTAGAAACTCAATTTACTGAAAAAATTAACGATACATACATATGAACGCAGAACTCAATGAACAGGAACAGATTAGAAGGGAATCCCTGAACAAGCTCAGAGAACTTGGAATCGACCCGTATCCTGCAGCGTTATATCCCGTAAACGCGACTACTTCGGAAATCAAGGACGGATATTCTCCTGAAAAAGACAATTTCAAGGATGTCACCATAGCGGGAAGAATCATGTCCAGAAGGATCATGGGTGCGGCATCGTTCATAGAACTCCAGGATGAAGCCGGAAGAATCCAGGTTTACATCAAACGCGACGAAATATGTCCGGGAGAAGACAAGACGATGTACAATACGGTTTTCAAGAAACTGCTTGATATCGGAGACATAATAGGCATAAAGGGATATGCATTCATAACACAGACAGGACAGCTCTCTGTCCATGCAAAGGAACTCACGCTGCTCAGCAAATCACTGAGAGTGCTTCCTATCGTAAAGGAAAAGGACGGAGAAGTCTATGATGCGTTTTCCGATCCTGAATTGAAATACAGACAGAGATATGTGGATCTGATAGTCAACCCTCAGGTACGCGATACCTTCATAAAGAGGTCCCAGATAATCTCGACCATGAGGGAATATTTCAACGAGGCGGGATGCCTTGAAGTCGAGACACCTATCCTCCAGTCAATCCCTGGAGGTGCATCGGCAAGACCGTTCATTACGCATCACAATGCATTGGATATCCCGTTATACTTGAGAATCGCCAATGAATTGTATCTGAAGAGGCTCATTGTGGGAGGATATTCCGGCGTATATGAATTTGCCAAGGACTTCAGGAATGAAGGAATGGACAAGACACATAATCCGGAATTCACCTGTATGGAAATCTATGTCGCATACAAGGACTACATATGGATGATGGAATTTGTCGAAAAGATGCTGGAAAGGATAGCAGTGAAGCTGCACGGAAAGACCGAAGTCACCATCGGCGACAATACTGTGGACTTCAAGCCTCCTTTCAGACGTCTCCCTATGCTGGAAGCCATAAAGGAATATGCCGGAGTCGATATCGCCGGAATGGATGAAGAGCAGCTGGCAAAAACCTGCCGGGAACTGCATGTGGAAATAGACCCGTCAATGGGAAAAGGTAAGCTGATCGATGCCATTTTCGGAGAATACTGTGAAAAACATCTCATTCAGCCTACATTTATCACCGATTATCCTGTAGAGATGTCCCCGCTGACAAAAAGGCACAGGGAAAACCCCGAGCTGACGGAACGTTTCGAACTGTTCGTATGCGGAAAAGAACTCGCGAATGCATACAGCGAGCTCAACGACCCTATAGACCAGTATGAAAGATTCCAGGACCAGTTGAAGCTCAAGGACAAGGGAGATGACGAAGCGATGTTTATCGACATGGATTTCGTGCGTGCCCTGGAATACGGAATGCCTCCTACTTCCGGAATGGGTATGGGCATTGACAGGCTGACCATGTTCATGACCAATTCTCCGACAATACAGGATGTGCTGTTCTTCCCTCAGATGAGGCCGAAGAACCAGTAACCGGAAGACCTGCCGATGAGAAGGGAAGCAATCACGTCAGCCCAGAATCCTAAAATAAAGGAGCTGATCACACTTCAGGAGAAATCCAGGACGAGGCGTGAGAAGGGGCTCTTCGTAGTCGAAGGGAAAAGGGAGTTGGGACATTGTCTCGACGGAGGGTTTTCAGTCCATTCCATATTCATTTGCCCGGAAATAGCAGGCAGTGAATATATCGAGGAGCTCACTGCCAGGATTGAAGACATGCATATGGAATGCAGCATGTTCGAGATTCCAAGCTACCTATATGACAAGGTTGCATACAGAAGCGGCACGGAAGGCATAATAGCGGAAATAAAATCCCGTGAGAGAAAACTCGGAGACTTGAAACTGAGTGACAATCCCCTGGTGATGGTTCTGGAATCAGTGGAAAAGCCCGGCAATCTCGGCGCTGTACTGAGAAGTGCGGATGCTGCCGGAGCCGATGCCGTCATCATATGCGACCCGCTCACGGACCTGTATAATCCGAATCTGATAAGATCAAGCATAGGAGCCGTATTTTCTGTCCAGGCAGTATCGGCATCATCCGAAGACACACTGGAATGGTTGGAACGAAACGGCATCAGGATATATACGGCACAGCTTCAGGATTCCGAATGGTATTACGACACGGACATGACCGGCGGGACGGCCCTGGTAATGGGAACGGAAGCGACCGGTCTGACGCAATTCTGGAGGGACGCGGCCGACGCACATATCAGAATACCGATGCTCGGTATCCTCGATTCGCTGAATGTATCGGTATCGGCTGCAATACTGCTTTACGAAGCGGTAAGACAGAGAAAACACATTGGACAATGATGAAATTCGGCCTCATAGGAAATCCCATATCCCACTCGCTGAGTCCGGTACTTTTCAAGGCCGGATATCGCGGGGAATACCGTTATGACCTCATTGAAGCATCATGTTTCGCTGAAGCATATGATATGTTCCTGAAAGACTACAACGGCATAAACGTTACAGCTCCTTTCAAGGAAGAGGCGTTTGCCGTAGCGGATTTCCAGGACCCGCTATGCGGGAGGATTGGAGCGGCCAACATACTGTTGAAGACCTCTAACGGCATAGGAGCCTACAATTCCGACTATTATGGAATAAAGGTATGCATTGAAAATGCGGTAAAAGGCAGAAATCCGAGAACAGCCCTTGTCGTTGGCTGCGGAGGAGCAGGAAAAGCCGCAGCACTTGTCATTGAAGACATGGGATACGAAATCACTTTGATGAACAGGACACCTGAAAGGGCTGAAGAACTTGCACGGTCGATAGGAAAAGGAAAGGTACGGATAACCGGAACTGACGCTTTTCATGACGAATTCCAATCGCACGACATAATCGCATACACCTTGCCTGTACCATTGGAAGGCATGGATTTTCAAGCTGACACAAATGCCGGATACCGGACCGAAATAATTCTTGAAGCGAACTACCGGGAACCGTCATTCGACCGGGAAAGAATTGAGGCGCTAAAAAAGACAAAGCCGGAGATTATATATATTTCCGGAAAGGAATGGCTGCTGTGGCAGGCAGTCGGAGGATTCAAGATACTGACAGGCAAAACGCCGGATATAATGCAAATGCGTGAAGCCTTGGAAAATATAACCGATAAAATCATATAATCATGTCACTGAACAAAGCTATGCTGATCGGTAACGTTGGAAAAGATCCTGAAGTACGTTACCTTGAGGGGAATGGAGGTAATACAAAAGTCGCTACCTTTACCGTAGCCACTACCGAAAGATACAAGGACAGAAACGGAGAATTGCGTGAAAACACGGAATGGCACAACATAGTAGCATGGAGAAATACCGCTGATGTTGTGGAGAAATATGTTAAAAAAGGCACTCAGGTATATATAGAAGGCCGTATACGTACAAGACAGTGGGAGGACCAGACAGGAAACAGACGGTTCACGACCGAGATAATGGCAGATACGCTCCAGCTTCTCGGCAAAAGGGCCGACAACCCGGCAGCTTCCCAGCAAAACGAGGCACCAGCCAATGTAAATACAGCCGCTTCTGCCGTCAGTCCGCAGATAGAACCTGAAGACGACCTGCCGTTCTGATTTCGGAAATGCATTGACAAGATTAATCAACAGAAAAACAAGAATGAATATGAAAAACAAAATCGACGTTGTCCTCGGTCTTCAATGGGGCGACGAAGGCAAGGGAAAAATTGTGGATGTTCTTGCCGGAAGATATCCGATAGTAGCCCGTTTCCAAGGCGGCCCCAATGCAGGACACTCGCTCCATTTCGACGGTAAAAGTTTTGTACTGAGATCAATTCCGTCAGGAATTTTCAGAGAGGATGCGATCAACATTGTAGGAAACGGAGTCGTTCTCGACCCGATTACATTCATGGGAGAATGCGAGAACATATCCAAAACCGGAATCCGCGTTCAGGACAGAATCGTGATAGCAAAGAAAGCCCACCTGATTCTGCCTACCCACAGACTTCTCGATGCTGCAAATGAAGCTGCCATGGGAAAAGGAAAGATCGGAAGCACCCTAAAAGGAATAGGTCCGACCTATACTGACAGGGTAAGCAGAAACGGACTGAGGGTTGGGGACATACTTTCGGATGACTTCACGCAGAGATACGCCAAACTTAAGGCAAGACATGCAAAACAGCTTCAGCAGATGGGGTACGAATGCGACCCGGATGCCGAAGACGGCAAATTCATGGAAGCAATCGAATTCATTAAGGGATTCAGGCTCGTCGACTGCGAATACTTCGTCAATAAATCCCTGGAAGAGAAGAGTATACTTGCTGAAGGTGCGCAGGGAACAATGCTTGATGTCGACTACGGTTCATATCCTTTCGTGACTTCTTCATCGACAGCGTGTGCGGGAGCATGTGTCGGTCTGGGAGTGCCTCCGTCAAGAATAGGTCATGTATACGGCATATTCAAGGCTTACTGCACAAGGGTCGGAAGCGGTCCTTTCCCTACCGAACTTTTTGATGAAACCGGAGAAAAGCTCAGAAAAATAGGAAACGAATTCGGTGCTGTCACAGGACGTCCCCGCCGTTGCGGATGGCTCGATCTCGTAGCATTGAAATATGCGGTAATGATAGACGGAGTCACAGATCTGATCATGATGAAATCCGACTGTCTGGACAGTTTCGAAACAATCAAGGTATGTACTTCATACAAGGTCGACGGCAAGGAAACCGACCAGGTTCCGTTCGACACTTATGCGGAAATAGAGCCCGTATATACTGAATTCAAGGGTTGGAACAGAGATCTTACCGGATACCGGAAGGAAGAGGACATGCCGGAGGAATTCAGAGAATATATCAGATTCATGGAAAACTACCTTGGTGTTCCAATCAGGATAATATCTGTAGGTCCGGACAGGGACGCGACCATAATGAGATAAAACTATGGAAAGCATGAAAAATTCAGGACTGCTTCTCAGGGATTCCTCCAAAGTCAGATGGGGGATGCTGCTGATAATATCATTCGTAATGTTCGCGGCATACATAGCGTCAGACAATATCTTTTCAGTTGAAAAGACTCTGATGGACGCCAACGAATATGCCGTAAGCCAGGTGGAATATGACAACCTTGCAGGATCATATTCGATTTTCAACGTATACCTGCTTATGCTTATATTCGGAGGCCTCATTCTTGACAAGATGGGCATCCGGTTCACGGGAATCATGTCATGTCTGCTGATGGTTCTCGGCATAGGAATATTGACATGGTCTCTGTATGACCTCAGAAATCTGGTACACAATGGAATTGAAACAGGATACGTGAACTTTCTGGGCTCCCAGCTCCGGACACCTGTATTCTGGGCTGTCATGGGTATCGGCATATATGGTGTAGGTGCCGAAATTGCAGGTATAACAGCTACAAAAGCCATAGCTAAATGGTTCCAGGGCTATGAAATGGCACTGGCAATGGGACTCCAGCTCGCACTGGCAAGACTCGGTACCGGAATCGCATACGGAGCCACGCCACCTATAGTGGAAGCGGCCAAAGGCAATGTAGGCTTTGCCGTGCTTATAGGTCTGGTTTTGCTGTGTATAGGTCTGATAGTGTACCTTTTCTACTGCGTATATGACAAGAAGCTCGACAGGCAGATGGAAGAGGCCGGCAAACGGGACGATTCATCCTCTTCAAGCGAAGATGAATTCCATTTCAAGGATATAATACAGGTGATAAAGAATCCGGCATTCTGGATGATTGCATTCCTTTGCCTGCTTTTTTATGCAGCGGTCAATCCATTCCTGAAATATTCTACAGGAATGATGACCAGCAAGTTCGGTGTCAGCAAAGAACTTGCTGGACTGTTTCCGCTCATACTTCCTATGGGATGTATAGTACTCACTCCCCTTTTCGGAAGAATATACGACAGAAAAGGTCACGGAGCCGATCTGATGATTTTCGGGGCAGTGCTCATTACATGCGTGCATCTATGTTTTTCCGCTCCCTTTGTGACCAGCAAATGGATTGCCCTTCTGCTCATGACACTTTTAGGGGTCGGATTTGCAATGCTGCCTTCTGCAATGTGGCCGTCAATCGCCAAGATTATGCCTGCAAAACTGCTGGGAACAACCATGGCACTGACATTCTACATACAGAACATAGGTTTCATATTCGTACCGAAGGCCATAGGCGCAATCAAGGAAGCCACAAATGACAATTATACATATGTGATGCTGTTTTTTGCAGGACTGGGCATAATAGCACTGCTTCTGGCTTTCAGTGTAAAACTTCTGGACAAGAAAAAGGGATACGGCCTTCAACTGCCAAACATACAGTAAATCATGGATACCGGATTACTCGACAAAGTCAATTCTCCGAAAGATATCAAGGATTTCAGCACGGAGCAGCTCAAACAGCTCTGTGCCGAGATTCGTGAATACATGATCGAGTGCTGTTCGAAAAATCCGGGTCACCTGGGCTCGAGTCTGGGCGCTGTTGAACTGATCGTAGGACTGCATTACATATATGATACTCCAAAAGACAAGATAGTATTTGATGTCGGCCATCAGGCCTATGCACATAAAATACTTACTGGAAGACGCGAGTTGTTCAAGAAAAACAGGAAGAAAGACGGAATCTGCGGTTTCACAAAAAGGCAGGAAAGCGAATATGACGTTTTCGGAGCAGGACATTCCTCTACATCCATTTCAGCAGCCCTTGGTCTGGCTAAGGCGGCTGAACTGAAACACAGTGACGAAAAGGTAGTTGCACTGATAGGCGACGGTGCATTGTCCGGAGGACTGGCTTTCGAAGGGCTGAACAATGCAGGGAACGGCCATACGGACATTCTGGTGATAATCAACGACAACAACATATCGATAGACAAGAATATCGGCGCCATTCATGAACACCTGCTCAACCTGACCACGAACCCGAGATACAATGCATTGAAAAAGCATATTTGGGAAAGAATCGGGGACGGAAAATTCAGAAAAGCACTGCAGAAAATGGTTGTAGGGACTAAATCATCTCTCGTAAGGGAGTCCGGAGGCGACTTCTTCGAAGCTCTAGGTTTCAGATATTTCGGTCCCATCGACGGGAATGACATCAAGACTGTAGTCGAAGTACTGGGCAAGCTTAAAAACATAAAGGGGCCGCGGATACTCCACACCATCACTAAAAAAGGCAAGGGATACGCTCCGGCAGAGGAGGACCAGACTACATGGCATGCCCCGGGCATGTTCGATCCTGTCACCGGGAAACGTATAGTAAGCACTAAACACAAGGAGAACAGATATCAGGACATTTTCGGAGAAGTCCTCGTTGAACTGGCCAGGATGTATCCGAACATTGTCGGCGTAACACCGGCTATGGCATCAGGCTGCGGAATGAACCTGCTTGCCAAGGAAATCCCCGAACGCTTTTTCGATGTCGGTATAGAAGAAGAACATGCAGTCACATTCTCGGCAGGACTCGCTGCTGGAGGAATGAAACCGTTCTGCAACATATATTCGTCATTCTCACAAAGAGCATATGACCAGATTATCCACGACGTATGCCTGCAGAATCTCGGGGTCGTGCTCTGCCTTGACAGAGCAGGGCTCGTAGGTGAAGACGGAGCCACACATCACGGGACCTTCGACATAGCGGCATACAGGAACATACCTAACGCAATAATAGCATGCCCTGCCGATGAATATGAGCTCAAGAACATGATGTACACGGCCGCCAGAAGTGACGGAAGCGCATTCATAATAAGATATCCGAGAGGCTACGGCGAGGGAATCGAATGGAGAAACAGGGAATTCGAGGAAATGGAAATCGGGAAAGGTACAATGATGGTCCGAGGTTCCAAAATAGCGATAGTTGCAGCAGGACCATATTGCTACAGAGCCCGGGAAGCAGCGGAAGAATGCGGGAAGACTTACGGACTCACACCTTATGTATATAATATAAGGTTTGTGAAGCCTCTTGACACTTCGATAATCGACAGGATAATTGATGACGGATGCGACGAAATTATAACGGTCGAAGACGGAAGTCTGAAAGGGGGGCTTTACGGCGCAGTGGCTGAATATATTGCCTTAAAAGACTACAGCATCAGACTCAGGGGTATCGGAATACCCGACAGATTCATCGGACAAGGGACACAGAGCGAACTCCGTTCGGAATGCGGACTGGACAGGAACGGCATTCTGAATGCCATCATGGCAGGGATGCAAAAAAACGATAAAAAAGATCAAAAAATTTTGGAGAATAAGAATTAATATCTATCTTTGCAATCCCGTTTCGGAAACGTTACGGACAACATCAATGCCGATGTAGCTCAGTTGGCCAGAGCACGTGATTTGTAATCTCGGGGTCGTGGGTTCGATTCCCTCCATCGGCTCGGTCAGAAAATTGGGAGAATACCAGAGTGGCCAAATGGGGCAGACTGTAAATCTGCTGGTTTATACCTTCGGTGGTTCGAATCCATCTTCTCCCACAAACTGAAAGGCGCGGAAAAAGCCTGTCAGAGAAAATCGAAGTTTATGACGGAGATTTTTAAAGACGGCGAAAAATTCGGAAACCGCAGTTTACTGCTGTAAATGAGGATTGAGGAATTTGAGACAACGCGGAAAAAGCCTGTCAGAAACAAGATAAGCGGAAGTAGCTCAGTTGGTAGAGCATTAGCCTTCCAAGCTAAGGGTCGCGGGTTCGAACCTCGTCTTCCGCTCAAACTACGCCAGTGTAGCTCAGGGGTAGAGCGCTTCCTTGGTAAGGAAGAGGTCGAGAGTTCAAAT
>CASGDV010000118.1 GCA_949300335.1 uncultured Bacteroidales bacterium
TGGATACACAACAACATGATCACCATCAACGGAAAGAAGATGGGCAAGTCATACGGGAACTTCATCACCCTGCAGGAGATGTTCGAGGGCACCCACCCTATCCTGACCCAGGCATATTCGCCGATGACAGTCAGGTTCTTCATCCTTCAGGCACACTACCGCAGCACCCTCGATTTCAGCAACGAGGCTCTCCAGGCTGCCGAGAAAGGCCTGAAAAGGGTAATGCAGGCATACAAGGACCTTCGGGAAATGGCTGACGCCGCAAGAGTTTCTTCAGGTGCCTCCGGCAATGACGCCGGGGCAATGGCCGCCGCCCCGGAAAGTTTCAATGCCGATTCAGCCGAGATAAACGGTTTGTGCGAAAAGGTCTACGAGGCCCTTTGCGATGATCTCAACACACCTGTGGCCATCGCCCACATTTTCGATGCTGTCAGAATCATAAATTCAGCCAAGGACAAGAAGACAGACCTGGCTCCGGCCGATCTTTCCGTCTTGCTCCGCCTCTTCGACGACATAGTCTGCGGAGTGCTTGGGCTGGTTGATGAAGAAGCCGGAAGCGGGAAGATAGCTGAGACCGTGGACGGACTGGTAAACATGGTGCTGGAACAGAGGAAAGCCGCAAAAGCCGCAAAAGACTGGGCGACTTCCGACAAGATCCGCGATGACCTGAAAGCACTTGGCATACAGATAAAGGATACCAAAGACGGGACGACATGGAATCTTGATATTTGATGGTTCAATGGCGTCAGAGTATCAAGAAATCCATTGTTAATGATAAAGCAAAAAGAAAGAGAAAGATAATGATAAAATTGATCTCGTGGAATGTCAACGGCATCAGGGCCTGCGCAGGAAAAGGGTTCGCTGAAGCTTTCAAGTCCCTGGACGCTGATTTCTTCTGTCTTCAGGAGACGAAAATGCAGGAAGGCCAGCTGGACATGCAGTTTGATGGATATAGGTCTTACTGGAACTATGCCGATAAAAAAGGCTACTCCGGTACGGCAGTATTCACCAAACATGAACCTGTGAGTGTGAGTTACGGAATAGGGATTGACGAACACGATCATGAAGGCAGGGTCATCACCGTGGAAATGCCGGACTTCTATTTAGTCTGCGTATACACTCCGAATTCACAGGACGAACTGGCCAGGCTGGACTACAGGATGAAATGGGAGGATGACTTCAGGAAATATCTGCTGGATCTGGATTCCCGCAAACCTGTGATAGTCTGCGGAGACCTCAACGTGGCCCATAAGGAAATAGACCTGAAAAATCCTAAAACGAACAGGAGAAACGCCGGATTTACCGACGAAGAAAGAGAAAAATTCTCGGTTCTGCTGGAAAGCGGATTCACTGACACGTTCAGGCATTTCTATCCTGACATGAAAGACATCTATTCATGGTGGTCATACCGTTTCAGGGCCAGGGAAAAGAACGCAGGCTGGCGCATCGACTACTTCCTGACATCGAAACGGCTCGATGACAAGCTGGTTTCCGCCGGAATACACACTGAAATTTTCGGCTCTGACCACTGCCCTGTCGAACTCGATATCAACATCTGAAATCGCAGACAAAAAACCTAGTAAAAGTTTCCTTTAAAAGAGGAAACTTTTCCAATATTTATCCTATAAAAAAGGAATAATATTTATATTTGTCCTGCAACATAGGGATGTATTATGATAAAAGACATTATCAAATCGCTGATCGCCATCAGACAAAGTGAAATTCCGTTCGAAGTGATAGAACGGGATATAAAATTGCCCGTTGGCAGAAAAAAGATCATAACAGTACCTGGAGTAAGGCGATGCGGCAAGTCTACAATGATGGAGATTGCCATCAACGACTTGGTAAATACCGGTATTCCCAAAGAGAAGATCCTGTGGATAGGATTTGATGATGAACGCCTTGTCAATATATCATCCGATGAGTTGGATGATGTGGTGACGGCATATATGGAAATGTTTCCGGATATCCCCATAAAGGACGTACATATGTTCTTTGATGAAATACAGCTTATAAAAAACTGGGAATATTTCGTATTACGTGTTTACAAATCCTATTGCAAAAACATTTATATCTGCGGAAGCAATGCCTCAATGCTTTCCTCGGAACTTGGTTCAGCTTTGCGTGGCTATCCCATAGAATATGAGACTTATCCGCTTTCTTTCAGAGAATTCTGCCGCTTCAGGAAAATTGCTACGGACAGCTTTTTGGAACAGGACAGGGCTCGACTTAAGAGCGTATTCGAAATATATAACCAGTCAAGTGCATTCCCTGAAATCGTGCTTGCCACATCCAGGTCGGAACAGCTGAAACTGCTTCATGGATATTTTGATACGATGATATTGCGTGACCTTGCCGAACATTATCGAATAACCAATACCGGAGTGGTCCGTTACTTCGTGAAACGAATTATGGCCAATCTGACCAAACCGACATCCATTAATGCCAT
>CASGDV010000119.1 GCA_949300335.1 uncultured Bacteroidales bacterium
CGTGCCAGTGTACAAGTCTACAGGTATCTTTCTGCACCCGGACATGTGGAATGCGACGACTCAGGAGGTAAGGGCAAAGTGTCCTGATGCGACCAGGATCAACAGACGCCTGAAGGAGTTCAGAAACAGCATTGACGAGCAGATAGAAAGCTGTGACGAAGTCATTACCGTGGATGTCCTGCGCTCGATTATCAAGGGGACATACGGTCAGACGGGGAAGGACACCCCATTTATCCAGTATGCGATGAAACTGAACGAGACCCGTTACCAACAGGGAAAGATCGGATATTCCACATATTACAATGCCACTCTCAATCTTCAGCATTTCAGACGGTATTTTCTCGAAGCCCATATCCCGGAGCCGCGAGTATCTAATATCACAATAGGCATGGTTGACGGCTTCAAGGAATGGAATCTGACGAGTGCAAAGATGAAGTCAAAAGAGGCTGTCAATAAAAAACTGACACCTATCATCAAGGCCGCGAGATATGCAGCGGACAACGGGCTGCTTGATGCCAAGACGGCGACTGCCATATCAGAATCGTATCTTGACACCAAGACAAGAAAGTACGAAGGAGAAACGGAGGGGAAGGATGTCCGATATCTTGATGAGAGACAGATATCACGTGTGAAAGAACTATATAGCACAATTCACGATGTCCGGAGACTGAGAATCCTTGATATGTTTCTGTTCGCCTATTATGCCTGCGGACTGCGTGTCTCAGACATCATCACTCTGGAATGGAGCCACATCAATTTTGATGACAGAGTCCTCATAAAGCAGATTGTAAAGACAAAGAACACTCTTAGGATCCCGTTGTGTGATGAAGCCATCAACATTCTCCGGAAATATCAACAGGAAAACAAGAATCCACGGTTTGTATTCAACTGTCTCCCTACGGATTTCAATCTTGATGATCCGGCAAGGTTAGATACCTGCCTGAAAAGCAATAACCGGAATTTCCAAACATCATTAAGGACGATCGGGAAGAAACTCGGCCTGCCGTTCAATCTCACAATGCACGTCGCCCGCCATTCATTTGCGGTCCAGGCTCTCAATAACGGTATGGATGTCCATGTCATCAGCACATTGATGGGGCATTCGTCCATCATGGCGACAGAAAAGGTCTATGCAAAATTCCTGAACAAGACACTTGACCAGGCTCTCATAGACAAGATGCCGTTCAGTTTTACGGCACAATCAGATAAGTAAAGAAGTATTTTTAATTCAATTTTTTGTTATATTGTTCTGGGACCTCAGATGAGGATGCCAAATTAATTATCGATAATTATGAATATACATACATTGATAGGCGAAGCGACAGCCTACGACAAGAAA
This sequence comes from uncultured Bacteroidales bacterium, assembly GCA_949300335.1. Lineage (GTDB taxonomy): Bacteria > Bacteroidota > Bacteroidia > Bacteroidales > UBA932 > Cryptobacteroides. Next base: position 1,340 of record CASGDV010000119.1, read on the forward strand.
GAGATGCTTGAGGTCAGACGGCCCAAAAGCTGGCTCAAAAGTGTTTCTGCCTTTGCCAATGGGGAAGGCGGCACGCTGATATTCGGTATCAGTGATGATGACCAAATATTAGGTCTTGCTGATGCAGAGGGTGACGCTGAGAAAATCAGTGAGGAGATAAAGAGCAAACTTGATCCTGTCCCGGCAGTCAAGCTTGAATTGAAGGAAGCGGACGGCAGGAAGCTTGTGCTGCTACATGTATATCCCGGGCAGGAGACCCCGTATTATTATATCGGCGACAAACAGCGTCTCGCTTTCGTCCGTATCGGTAATGAATCTGTCGTTGCGGATCGTATCCAATTGAAAAGTCTCGTTCTGAAAGGTGCCGGCAGGACATACGACAGTCTGCCTTCAAACTACAGATTCGAGGATATGGCTTTTACCAAACTCAGGTCTGCCCACTACAAAAGGCTGCAACGCTCGTTTGAAGACAGCGAGTTTGTATCATGGGGTATCGTTGATGAAAACGGCAATCTGACAAATGCCGGAGCGTTGTTGGCAGATGAATCGCCTATAAGGCAATCCCGTATATTCTGCACGCGATGGAATGGTCTGGATATGACCAGTGGTTTGGGCGAAGCGATAGATGATGTTGAACTGGAGGGGTGTGTAATCGGCCAATTGCAGGATGCAGTATCTTTTGTGAGAAATAATTCTCATAAGAAGTGGTGGAAAGAGAACGACTATCGTAAAGAGCTTCCGGATTATCCCGAACGAGCTGTAACAGAAGTAATTGCAAATGCAATCATCCATCGTGATTACATGCAAATGGGGAGCGAGATACATATTGACATGTACGATGACCGAATGGAGATATACTCGCCTGGTGGCATGATGGACGGTAGGCTTATTCAGCAGCTGAACCCCCTTACGGTACCATCTAAAAGACGGAATCCTTTATTGGCTGATTTCTTCAGCCGACTGGGGCTTATGGAACGGCGAGGCAGCGGAATGAAGAAGATAATAGATTCCTATAAGCGATTTGAGGAGCTACCTAATTTTCATATTCCTGAATTTCAGTCAAATGCATCAGAGTTTCATGTGATACTGTGGAACTTGAATTTTGAGAATGAAGTTATTGGAGAAATTACGCTTGATGGCACACCTTTGAAACAAGAGTTCGTAAAAGGAAACGGGGAGGTGTTCGTAAAAGAGTTCGTAAAAGGACCGTCAAAGTTCGCAAAAGAGTTCGTAAAAGCGAGCCGTCAGATTTATAAGCTAAT
>CASGDV010000120.1 GCA_949300335.1 uncultured Bacteroidales bacterium
CATTTAGAGAGAGCAACATTACTCTCTTCACAATATAGTATATTATTATCAAAATATCATTATTGCAAGTTGGATTGATTATCAGATAATTATATTAAATATCAACTTATAACTTTGGATAATAATTTACTTGTGATAAGAAAAGTTATCATAAGTTGTGATAACTTTTCGGCAATACATACTTTCATATCGTTTCAAATATCCGGAACACAAATTTACATATTTCTCATTCTGGCCCATGGCATTACTCCGGCCGGGGCCGTTTTCTGTTCCAGAAGTTCTTTCATCTTGTCCATGTAAGGGGCCACATGGGAGTAGAACTTATAATAACCGTCACACAAAGCGTTCAATCCGGTTTCTCCGGATTCTGTCCTGTTGAATCGGTGTTTTGGACACTCTCCGTGGCATGCGAAAAAATATTTGCACCTGATACACTTGTAAGGCAGTCCGTTACGCTTGTCGATTCCGAATTTCGTCTGCTTTTGTGAAATCATGAGTTCCTTTAAGGAAGTGTCTGTTATATTCCCCAATCTGTATTCCGGATACACAAAATGATCGCATGCATAAAGGTCCCCGTTATGTTCCAGTACGGAATTTCCTCCGCATGTTTCCGCATAGACACATGTCCCGACCGGAGCTCCGCACCAGTTTGCCAGTGTCGCATCGAAAAGATTCACGAAATATTTGCCGACGTCATTCCGCACCCAATAGTCGAATATGTCACACATGAACTTGCCGAATGCTATCGAACCTACCGACCACTGGGCAATCCTTGCATTCTCATCGGACGGATCCACTATGACAGGTCTTGCCGACTTGTCAGGTCTCCCTGAGCCGGAGTCAGGATATACTACATGTTCCACCACAGGCATGAACTGCATATACCTTGTCCCGAGATGCTTAAGGAAATCATATACTTCCAGTCCCCTGCCCTCGCTTACCTTGTTCACAGTCGTCATCGTATTGTATTCGACTCCGTAGTTGTACAGCAGTCCGATACCCTTGATCACCTTGTCAAACGTAGGCCGGCCACCTTTATCCTTCCTGTACTTGTCATGAATGTCCTGAGGTCCGTCTATTGATATTCCTATGAGAAAGTCATTATCCCTGAAAAATTCGGCTATTTCCCGGGTTATCAGGGTGCCGTTAGTCTGAAGGGTATTGTGAATTACTTTGCCTGCCCCATATTTCTGCTGAAGCCTGACTGCCTCCCTGTAGAAATCCAGCCCCAGAACGAGCGGCTCGCCCCCGTGCCAGTTAAAAGTGACCTCAGGGACATCATTGGCTTCAATATAGTCGCGTATCACCTTTTCCAGCATTCCGCCAGACATCACCGGTTCTTTCCCGCCGTAAAGTCCGGCCTTGTCAAGATAATAGCAATAATTGCAATCCAGGTTGCACAATGAACCTGCCGGTTTGATCATGAGATTGAATGACAGCGGTCCGGACATCCTCACCGCATCCTGAAAAGTCAGCGTACCCTTGTATGAATCGTTCATATGCTATCTCAATTTGTTTTTCTCGAAATGCGGCTTTACATAAAGGCCGAAATATATCAAAGACAGAACCGTAAGGAAGGCACCTGACAGATATGCGGTGCTGAAAGATGATATCTGTCCGATATATCCTCCCGATACGAGTCCTATGCCTATTCCTACATCCCAGGAAGTCAGATATGTCGATGTTGCGGTTCCTCTCTTGCTGTTCGGGGCCAGATTCACAAACAGGGTATTGAAAGCCGGAAACATTGTACCGAAACCTACGCCAAGCATCAAAGCCACGGAATAATATACCGCAACGCTGAGCTTGCCGCTTACCTTGTTCAGTTCCGAGCATGAAGCCAGGCAGAAAAAGCTGAAGGAAGCCAGTATCATCCCCGTTATTATAACCTGCGGAATCCGTCCCTTGTCCACCTGTTTTCCCGAAAATATCCTCGAAACGGCCATTCCGACCGCCATAAGGGTAAAGAACAGGCCCGATCCGGATGCTATCCCGATACTCCTGGCATACATGGCCACATATGTCGTAGTCATACCGTAAGGGATGGACAGCATCAGGAGCGCCATACCGGCCGGAATACCTTTAATCAGAAGGAATCTGTCAAGGGAGACAGGCTCACGAATCACCTGAGGCTTTACGGGGGTACGGACCATCATGGCAAACAGAAATCCCAATGCGCAAGACGCCAGAGCACATATGAAAATTGTAGTGAATGAATAATAATCATGAAGGAACAATCCGGTCATGGGCCCTATTGACATTGCTATGTTATTAGACAGACCGTAATACCCCAGGGCTGTTCCTCGTCTTGATGATGGGGTTATGTCTATGACTATTGTATTTCCGGCAACAGTAACGGTACCGAAAGAAATGCCATGAAGTATGCGCAGTATTATGAACATTGTCAGGGAACCAGCAAACAGGTATCCGGCAAACACTGAGGTGAAAATGAAAAATGCCAGCAGATACAGAGGCTTTCTGGCAAATGCATCAAGAAGATACCCCGAGAAAGGCCTGATGGTCAAGGCTGCAACTGTATAGCAGCTCAGCACGACACCTGCCGTACCGCTTCCGGTTCCGAATACCTCCGTAAGATAGAACGGTAAAACAGGCATCAGGAGATAGAATCCGAAATACAGCAGAAAGTTCGCCGCAAGGATAAGACAATAGCCCGGAGTTATCAAACGTTCCTCAGTCATTTTCACAAAAATTTCATGCAAAAATAACCATATTTAGACAATTCCGCCATACAATTCATCGAAAGTACGCCGTAGTGTTTCCTCATCACCGATCATCTTCCTCAACTGTTCCAGTCTGGCATGATTTGCCGATTCCGGAATCCACAAGCGAAGATATCCGCCTTCCGCATATTTCTCCATCAGATGGGCATGGAATCTTCTGTAATGTTCTTCCCTGGACATTTCCGGATAATGATCCATGCCATACTGGACTGTCCTCCGCAAGGTTATCTCAGGATCTATTATCCTGTCAGCCTCGGCTACTATTTTCCCGTAAATCGTCCTGGGTTCATGAGCGGAAGAAGCACGGTGATCCTCAACAGCACGTGCCATTACATCAATCCGAAATTCATCGAACCATTGCCTCAAGACCTTATCGGCAGAAATGATTCTGCCTGACTCGATATGATGGAATTCCCGGCCGGCACACAAGCCGAGATCGTGATATGCCGCTATTACATAAACCATGTCGGCATCTACATCATAATGTCCGGCCAGTTCCAGACTTTCTTCTATCACACGGATTACATGATCCCTTCCGTGAGCCTTGTCGAAACCGTCATACTTCGGTATAATAACACTTTCTACATACTTTCTGATATTTTCATTGACTCCATGCATATTCGTTCCTCCTAAATTTCCGCCGAGCCCTATTCCCATTATGGCATCCCATCTTTTGTTCATCAGATCAAGTGCCGACTCTGGCACATTCATATAATCGGGAAACATCGTATATTCATTTTCCCTTATTTCCGCAACTCTGAGCGTGTCCTCGCCTGCCACGACCGTAGAATCGGCGAGAAAAACGGTTTCTCCGGAAAGTTCTCCCGCCATTGAGAATGAAGATGAGACGAAACACAGCAGAGATATTGCCGCGATAATACCCGTCACACACAATATATCGTTGTGTTTTATTCCATTCATAGTTTGCTGTATCACTTTTACTCATTTCCCGCCGGCTCCGTTTGCCACGGCTCCGGCCGGGCGGTTTCTGCAATATCCGTTCCATTGCTTCGGTAAATATAATGATTTGTATCATAATGATAAATATCATAACTTAGCGGCATGGGAAAATCTGAATAGGTCGAGGGAACATCATAAGAAACTCAAACACTTACATGGTCCGGAAACAACAATCAGACTGTTTTCCGTACTAACGACAGGCCTTTGATATATAAAATTTGTGATTATATGAAAAAAAATCTCCTGCTCTTTATTTTGCTTGCGGTAGCGACGATTTCATGCAACATGTCTCCTAAACACACGATAAGCGGCAGACTTGACGGAATGGAAAGCGATACGTTGCTGGTTTTTGCATATGACCCTTTCAGAAATATCAATGTAATGACAGATACCGTTGCCCTTGATAAAGGCAGATTCCATTCGGACCTCCCCGACTCCCTCCTGCTCCAGATAACTATTATCCAAAAACCGTCCGGCAACCAGGCAATGCGCATGGCTGCACACCAGCCGATTATCATTCTTCCTGGAGATCATCTTGAAATTTCCGGAAGCATTACAGACATGGTTCTGTCGGGGACGGAAATATATGACGGAATGAGAAAAGCAGTGACGGTAAAACAGATGCAGGCTAAAGCCAAGGAGGCAGGAGAGAAAGTATATGCTCTCTATCGGGAAAATGAACCTGACCGCAGTGCCGTTGATTCTGCAATGGATTATCTGCAATCTGTTTCCAGACAGCTTGCAGAGCAGAAATACGAATATATCAGGGAGCATCCGGACAATATGGAATCCGGATTCATGTACCTGAGCCTGTCTTCCGCGAAAGGTGTTGAAGCATATGAGATTCTGGGAGGCAAAGTGAAGAACGGTCCTCTGGGAGGTCTCATAAGCAGAAGCTACAGGAGTTATAAAAGTGCGATAGCTGTTGAAAAAGCCAAGGAACGTATACAGAAAGGGAAACAGGCACCGGATTTCTCCCTGAAGGACATAGGCGGCAAGACTGTTTCGCTTTCATCCTTTAAAGGACAATATGTTCTGCTTGACTTCTGGGGATCATGGTGCAGCTGGTGCATCAAGGGGATTCCCGACATGAAGAAATATTACGGCAAATACGGGAATAAATTCGAGATTATAGGAATCGCATGCATAGATACTGAACAAAAATGGCGGGAAGCTGTCAAAAAATACGGATTGCCGTGGACCAACCTGTTCAACGGCGAAGATGACAATGTAAATACGCTCTATGCCGTATCGGGATACCCGACTAAAATTCTGGTCGATCCTGAAGGACGGATTGAGGAAATATTCGTCGGGGAATCCGAAGATCTGTACAACAAACTCGACGAAATGTTCAAATAAGACAACCATACCCCGACTCCCTATTGAATTATACACTTATTGCCTCATCCATTGATTATCATAATCACTGATTGGCATATTGGCTGGCCCGGTCCGACAAGGTTGCCGAACATTGACATATAGCGCAATGCCTTCACCCAAAAGCTAATAATCAAGCTGTTGATCAAGTGGATATTTCTTTGCCGAGACATTGTAATTTTCACCATTGCCTCAGTTAACGGATATACATTTACAATTTGAATGTATGCTCCAGATGAAATTTTTTTCATCCGAGCTGGGTATTTTTAGTGAGGCACGGTAATTTTTCCAGCCGAGGCATAGTATTTTCAACAGATAAACAACCCCTCCCCCATTTTCAACCCATTTTAACCCAAATCCATATACAAAAATCAGAGAGTCACATTTCTGTAACTCTCTGATTTTCAAGTGGTGCCACCGGGAATCGAACCAGGGACACAAGGATTTTCAGTCCTTTGCTCTACCAACTGAGCTATGACACCATCTTTTTAAAACCCTTTCTTTTGTTTTGGGATTGCAAAGATAGGCATTTTTTCATTGCCTCCAAATTTTTTTTAATATTTTTCCGGAGATTTTATCCGTACCCGGCATTTTCAATCCGGACAGGCGGAATACGCAATATTTTTCTAAATTTGCGGGATATGTCAGACAGGATATACATATCAGTGATTCTTCCTCTCAAACTCGAGTGGGAGCCTTTGTATTATACAACAAGCAAAAACATCAAAAAAGGCAACAGAGTCCGTGTATCCTTTGCCGGAAAAGAATATTCAGGAGTTGTCTCCGGAATCGATGTCCTTAAAACTGATACTGCACATGCATTGATGGCCGGAAATACTATATCAGACAAAGTACAGGACGATGCCGGAACGTCATATATGAATTTGTCCGATTCGGAAGAGGCGGACAATTGCAAGCAGATGATTGCCGGCAATGAAACACGGGAAGAGGAAATCCCGGAAATCGGCAGATTGAAAATCAAGGAAATAACAGCCATAGAAAGCCAGCTGGAGAATATCGGAGATAAAGAGATTGAACTTTGGAGAAAGATGTCCGAATACTACCTGTGTACCGTCGGTGAGATATACAAGGCCGCCTACCCTGTTTCTAAAATATCCCTTGAAGAAAATGAGGCAAGAAAAGAAGAAGCGGCGAGAATAAGAATTCGGAAAAAAGCCGCAGCAATAGAACAGAAAATATCAAGACTCAAAGAACGCATAAGTGGGGAACATGCAAAACTCAATATGATTGAATGCAGTACATCTTCAGGTGCAAACAAGTCCGCCCTGAAGAAAGCCGCCGCCAGCCGGGAAAGGATATCCGGACTTGAAGAGAAAATATCGGCGCTGGAGGATAGTCTCAATATGCTTTGCTCAAATGGCAGTAGCATTGTTGCCCAGGAACAGGTTAACAATGACATATCCGCTGACGATGTATTGCAGGAAAAGGTCACTCTGACTTCTGAACAGCGAAAGGCATATGAAGGAATAGAAGATGCATTCGAACGGAATAAAACTGTCCTACTCCATGGTGTCACAGGTTCCGGCAAGACGGAACTTTACATGAGTCTCGCATGTAAAGCCATGGGCGGGGGGCAAAGTGTCCTCTATATGGTTCCCGAAATAGCATTGAGCAGGCAACTGGAATCAAGACTGAAAAAAATTTTCAAAGATAGAGTGCTCGTTTTCCACTCAGCCGAAAGCCTTCCGTCAAAAAGAAAGGTATCTTCACTTTTGAGATCCGGAGATCCGTACATCGTCCTTGGAACACGTTCGGCAATATTCCTTCCTTTCAGCAATCTGGGCCTTGTCATTGTTGATGAGGAACATGACACTTCATACAAGCAGGATTCACCGGCACCGAGATACAATGGAAGGGACTGCGCTGTCTTTCTGGGAATAATCCACCGATGCAATGTAATACTTGGTTCTGCCACTCCATCCCTTGAATCCATATACAACTGCATGGGAAACAAATACCGCTACATACATTTGGGAGAGCGCTATCACAAATCCGATAAACCGGAAATCGAAATAATAGACACGATTGCCGAAAGAAGGAAGAACGGAATGAAGGGAAGTTTTTCAAAAAAACTCATTGAACGCATCCGTGACACTCTCGACGAAGGCAGGCAGGTCATGCTTCTCAGGGCCCGGAGATCGTATTCTCCGGTCATGCAATGTACGGAATGCGGTGAAATAATGAAATGTCCGCATTGCAATGTAGCCATGAGCTATCACAAGGACAAGGAATCCATGATATGCCATTACTGCGGACATAGCCAACCTTATACCGGACTATGCATCAAATGCGGGTCGGTCATGGCAGGATTGGGAACCGGAGGAACCCAAAAAATCGAAGAAGAAGCCGGCATCCTGTTTCCGACAGCTGTCATTGCAAGGCTTGACAGCGACACGGCCCAGAAAAAAAATTACGAGACTGAAATTATAGAAAAATTTGCGGAAGGAAAAATTGACATTCTGATCGGCACGCAGATCCTGACAAAAGGCTTTGATTTCAGAGGGCTGGGACTTGTTGCCGTACTCCAGGCAGACAGCTTGCTCGGAATGGAAGATTTCAGAGCCGATGAAAAGGCAATACAGATTCTGGAACAGTTCGGGGGAAGATGCGGAAGAAGGAATGAAAAAGGAAGATTTATAATTCAGACCTCGCGGCCCGACCACCCGGTATACGGGAAGCTTCTGGAGAACAAAGACGAAGACATCTCAGCCTCATTCGGTATGCTTGCGGAACGCAAGGAATTCGGATATCCGCCGTTTACAAGAATAATCAACGTGATATTCAAGGACAAGTCGGAAAAAAGGATTGAATTCATGTCGGAAATGCTGGCAAAGGAATTTTCGACAATCCAGGACAATGGGAATCCCGAAGTAACCGGACCTTTCAGCCCCTCTGTTTCAAGGGTTTCCGATTATGAAATCCGGATTATCAGACTATGCCTTGCAAAAGACAGGAACCTCGGAATCATGAAAAGGAAGCTGTTGGAAACAATCAGAAAATTCGAAAAGAGACGTACATATTCGGGACATATAAGCATCGATGTAGATCCGCAATGACAGGGTTTCAGGCCCCGTGGATCAACACAAGACAGCATTATTGTGCAATACCCCTATCTTTTCATCCATTACTTCGAAAGACGCTGGAGCTGTACCTATTATTTCGCCGTCCGCCTCGACAAGAAGCCCTTGTCCGTCTTCGCATGACCTTATGAAAACCTTGGCAGCTCTGCCGAATACCAGTTCCTTCACTTTCTTTATCTCCCCGGAAAACAATTTCGGAACCTCCCGGACAATCTTCATCATCGACAGCGAAGGTATGACAGTCACATCGGTCAGACCGTCATCAAGAACTGCATCCGGAGTCTGGAGCATACCTCCCCCGGAATATTTTCCGGTTCCGAGTGAAACGGACAGCATATTTCCATCAAAGAGCAGCCTGCCGTCACAGAAGACCGCCGCCCTGCCGGGGCGATATCTGAACAATGTCCGCACCAATGATTTTACATACAGCATTTTGCCTTTTTCACCGTGTTTCTTCATATTGTTCACTCTTTCACAGACACATGCGTCGAAACCGGCCCCGGCAATGTTCACCATATATGATTTTTTCAGAACAAGATTCTCGTTTCCGGAATCCAGAAGGCTTATCTTCACAACATCCTGGAATGCAAAAGACTCATCCTGCATCAGACTTATCACTTCGGGAATCCCGGAAGGAATGCCATGCACTTTTCCCCAGTCATTGCCTGAGCCTGAAGAAAAGACACCGATAACAAATTGAGACAGATTGACGGGAATCTTTTTTGTCAAGCAATCTTCACGGAAAGACATGATTCCGTCGAGAATTTCATGGATGGTCCCGTCGCCTCCGACCGCCATGAACCTGCGGTAACCGTCGCTGGCTGCTTTGAAAGCTATCTCCGTTGCATGATACATGCAATCAGTATTTGCAATGACATAATCAATGTCGCACACCTTCATCAAAGGTTCGATATCCGACCATCGTCTTCCCGCACTGCCGCTCCCGGCATGAGGATTCACGACTATCACCCAAGCTTTGTCCTTAACCATCAGATTCAAAAAACAATTAATGCAAATTCATTTGCCTAAGACTCAAATCTTTGTATTCCGTTACAAAGAGGAGAATACAAAAGTACACATTTTGGCAAAAAGAAATGAAATATTTTTTGTAATTTTGCCGTGATGTATCCACTAATTCAACGTCCGGTATGGGAAAAGTCATAGCAATAGCGAATCAGAAAGGAGGAGTCGGAAAAACGACTACCGCCATAAACCTTGCGGCCTCATTGGCAGTTATGGAGAAGAAAGTGCTGATAATAGATGCCGACCCTCAGGCAAACACGACTTCAGGACTCAACTTTTCTCCTGACAATGACCAGAAAAGGACACTGTATGAAGTTCTCATCGGCAAAATTGACATTGAGGACACCCTTATCCAGACAGAAATAGCCAATCTGCAGATGATACCGTCCCACATCAATCTTGTAGGAGCTGAAATAGAGATGCTCGACGAGACAAACAGGGAATCCGTATTGAAACATGCCATAGCGAAGATCAGGGATAATTACGATTTCATAATAATAGACTGCTCGCCGTCACTCGGACTCATTACTGTGAATTCGCTTACTGCCGCGGATTCGGTGATTATACCGGTCCAGCCGGAGTTTTTCGCACTGGAAGGTCTTGGCAAGCTCCTGCAGACCATACGTCTTGTTCAGGGGGGCGTAAATCCGGACCTTACGATAGAAGGTTTTGTCGTAACGATGTTCGACGGAAGGACAAAAGTCCACAACCAGGTTGTAAGCGAGTTGAAGGAACATTTCAAGAATCTGGTCTTTGACACGATAATACAGAGAAACATCAGACTCAGCGAAGCTCCGTCGCATGGAAAACCAATTATCCTGTATGACGTAATAAGCAACGGAACGACGAATTACCTGAATCTTGCCAAGGAAGTGCTTAACAGGAACAGCTGAACGGGCTCTGCCGGCACGGATACTAAAGATTGCCGTACAGAAACCTCCGGTAACACGGACACTGAGCAAACAGAATAAATATTAGGAGATACAAATGAGCAAACAAAGCAGAGGATTGGGCAAAGGTCTGGGAGCTCTTTTGGGAGACGCCGACCTCAACCAGATAAGGAAGCCTGTCGAATACATAAACAAGGGTGTGGTCACACACGACAATGAGCCTGCCGGCTCGGCTGACATCATGCTGATTCCGATAGACATGATAGAGCCGAACCCTTTCCAGCCGAGAATGTCATTCGATACCGAAGCCCTGGAGGAACTGGCTGAATCCATAAGGACCCTCGGACTGATACAGCCAATAACAGTAAGACGCACAAGCTATGGCAAATATCAGATAATAAGCGGTGAACGCCGTTTCAGGGCATCCGGGATGGCCGGGATTACGGAAATGCCGGCCTATATCAGGGATGCGAACGACCAGGGCATGCTTGAAATGGCCATAGTAGAAAACATCCAGAGGGAAAATCTGGATCCGATAGAAGTGGCAATGAGTTACCGCCGGCTTATTGAGGAATGCAACCTCACACAGGAACAGATGGCTGACAGGATAGGAAAAAAGAGGGTATCCGTCACGAATTACCTCAGGCTCCTCAAGCTTCCGGCAAAGATACAGCATGACCTGAAAGTCGGCCTGCTCAGTGTCGGGCATGCAAAGGTTCTGCTCGGAATAGAAGATACCGGACTTCAGGAAAAACTTTGCGACATAACGATAAAGGAAGGACTGTCAGTAAGACAACTGGAAGAAAAAATCAGGAAGATTGCAGCCAAGGCCGGAAAAAAAGACGCCAATGAAACGAATCAGGATCTTCCGGAAGAATATTTCCGTATTTTGGAAATCGTAGGAAAATATTTTGAAAGCAGCATAAGCCTGAAAAGATCTGCCAATGGAAAAGGAACTATGACAGTACATTTCAATTCCGATGAAGAAATGAACAAATTTCTTCAGGCATTGGAAAATTCGAAAATTTAGGCCCGGGCCTGCAACAGTTTTTTTGTGAGAATTTATATTAGATACATAATTGCGATACTTTTCTGTTTGGGACTATGCCATTACAGTGCTCTGGCCCAATTCAAGGAAGACGCGTTCACCCAAAGCTACAACGACCCGTCAGACACGACTGCAGTCAGTGATACAACCGACAAACTTTTCTCCTTCAAGGAATTGTTCCGTGGTGTTGCACATAAGGAAGACTTGAGGATAGGAACAATGTTCGCCGGTTCTATTTTCATGCCTGGAATTTCCCAGATATACAACCGCGACTATTGGAAACTTCCGGTAATATATGGAGGAATAGGTGCATGCGCCGGTTTCGGAGGATATTATCTGAACAGATACAACAAATCACTGAAAGCCTATAATGAGGCGTACGCCAATGATCCGAACACGACTCTCAGTATAGACTACAATGCAAGGCGCAACGGTACCATGCTTATGGTCGGAGCCGGTCTAATATACTGGGGCTCTCTGATGGACGGTGTCGCAAGCTACAAGAAAGACATCCATCCGCATCCCGGCAGAGCGACAATCTACTCGATACTGCTCCCGGGACTCGGACAGGCCTACAATGGAGAATACTGGAAAATTCCGGTATATTACGGATGCCTGATAGGTTCAGTGCATTTTCTATGCAACAACAACACCAACTATCAGAGGTTCAAGAGAATACATAATGAAGCCACCAATCCCGACATAGAATACACAGGTCCCATCAGCGGAGAAACCGCAAAATGGTACAGGGATGTATACAGAAGATACAGGGACTATTCCATAGTGGCCACAGCGCTGTTCTACCTGCTGCAGGTCATCGATGCCAATGTCTTTGCATATATGCACGGTTTTGAAGTCGATGATCAGATAACCATGAAACTTGAGCCCGCAGTGATTGAACAGGGCAACCCGTATCTGCAATACGCCATGGCGACAACGCCGCTGAGCAGTACTGCAATAGGATTAAGAATCGGATTCCGTTTCTGAAAATGAAACAACAGAAGAAAAAACAAATCAAAATGAACTCGAGATATTTACTTTTATGCATTGCCTCCGTTTTCATGTTCATTGCATTCTGCGACAAGACGGAAGCAGCGGACAGGAAGACTCCCAGAAAAAAAAACAGAACTGAACTGGCTTTGGAAAATCAGAAGCTAGTTTCCTTAATCGATTCGCTTGAAACCGAGCTGAAAAAGATGAAACTTGAAGACAGCCTTTCCGCTGAAATCCAGGAGATTTACGAGAATGACACGGAACAGACCAATGAATTCAAGCCATTCGAATACAGTCCGGAAGTCACCGACAGCCTGCTGAACATTTGGTACCTTCATTCGAAAATCAATGATGAAGACATCGAGGAATACGACATGGATTCCGTCATATTCCAGTCCGATGTGCCGGATCAGGTATATATAGAAAGGATAAAGGCGATGAATTCATACATCACCCTTCCATACAACGAGATAGTAAAGAACTACATCATTCTGTACTCCGAGAAAATGCCCGAAAGAATCGGAAGGATACTCGGACTGTGCAACTACTACATGCCTATATTCCAGGAAATATTCAATCTTTATGAAATTCCTGAAGAACTGAAAGCCATGGCAGTCATAGAATCGGCATTGAACCCGACAGCCGTTTCCCGTGCAGGTGCCAAAGGAATGTGGCAGTTCATGTACGGAACGGCAAAGATATACGGTCTCAAAATAGACTCTTTCGTAGATGAGAGAATGGACCCGGTTGCATCAGCACATGCAGCTGCAAAATACCTCAAAGACTCATACAATATATTCGGAGACTGGAACCTTGCAATAGCATCATACAACTGCGGCGCGGGAAATGTGAACAAAGCCATACGCAGAAGCGGTGGGAAACGTGCTTTCTGGGACATCTACCCATACTTGCCAAGGGAAACGAGGGGTTATGTTCCGGCATTTGTCGGAGCACTGTACACAATGACATACTACAAAGAGCACGGAATCGTACCTGAGGCAATAGAAATGCCTGTCCATGTCGATACATTCAAGATAAACAGGATGCTGCACCTCAAACAGGTCAATGAACTCGTAGGAATATCAATGGACGAACTCCACAACCTGAATCCCCAGTACAGACATGACATAATCCCGGGTAACGAAAGGGAATACATACTCAGAATACCATACACCTACACCAATGCCTTCATAGACAATGAAGATTCTCTGTATACATATAAATCCGAAGAATACTTCAATCCTGTAACACTTAAGAAAATAAAGGACGGAGGTGATGGAGAAAGAATAATATACAGGGTCAAAAGCGGTGACGTGCTCGGCAGAATAGCCATCAACTACCGTGTCACAGTAAGCCAGATTAAAAAATGGAATAACCTGAGAAGCAACAACATCAGGATCGGACAGCGTCTCGTGATATACAGAGGAGGAAAAGCTCCGGCATCATCGGCAAAATCGGCAAAATCTAAGACTTCATCAGACAAGAATTCCGATGTTAAGCCATCCGCGGATGGCGAATATATTGTATATACGGTCAAGAGCGGAGATACCCTATATACGATTGCGAAAGACTATCCGGGAATAAGTGCACAGAATATCATGAGTTATAACGGGATAGGAAGCAACATAAAACCCGGCATGAAAATCAAGATTCCGGTAAAGAAATGACAAACTGAAATTTAAGCTCGGCCTGGCCGGGCTTGTTTTTTTCAGGACGGGCATAAGCTGTTCCGCTGGCCCTCAGATACAGTCTGACATACCTGCACGGACTGCAGGCACAATAAAGCGAAGCCCATAACCCGCGCCCGTAAAAGGCTGGAGAACTGAAATTTCCGGGGGCATCCCTTTCATAGACATATATCCTGTCGTTCCATTTGTCGGCATGGAATACTCCAGTCCGGAAATAAGCCTTAAACTGTCCCGTAACGACACCGGCCTCCCCATAAGCCAGTGCAGAGAAGGATTCGGAATACAGGAAATGAAGCCGGAGGGAAGTCCTCCATATCGTACTGCACCAGTCGAGCTGCAGCCTGGCATCTGACTTTATCTTCTGCAAATATGTCCTCAACCTTGATGTGATGCGGGTCTTGAGGCCGAGAGAAGGAGAAAACCAGTATTCATCATTCAGAACAACACGGGACTGGGCGGAATATTCCATATTTCTATACTCCCCTGTCCCTTTTGCCTCCGGATTATATACATTATCTATACCGAACGAAAACACATGCCTAGGAGTTGAAATTCCATAAGCCGTTGCACTATTTTTCACGAGCCTTTCGGAAGAATTCAATATCCCGGACAAAGAAATTCCATGCTCGTCAGAACACTTCGTACCGCTTCTCAATGCTCCGGAATATTCCGAATGGAAACTTTCGGGGTAACAGCGCAAGGCAACTCCCATCTTCATTTTTTCACCTATTCTGAATACCGAACCTGCCACTGAAGCGAATACGGAAGAATCCATATCATAAGCCAGTTCTGCAAACAAATCCACTCCCCTGACACAGACTCTTGCATCTGCGGAACAATTTTCCTTTCCGGAAACACAGAATGACAGTTGACAGGTCTCTCCATACCATGACAAATCGCCTCCGGGTAAAATGCTGGATTCGGGATTCCATCTGTAATCTCCGAATGACTCCACTGCTATCAGCGGGCTCAATGTAAAATTTCCGAATTTCAATTCCGCGGCCGCTCCTCTAAGGGACATTTCCGTTGAATATGAATTCGACATCGTGATTCCAGTCGCTCGTCTTGAAAAAGATTCCGGAGAAGAAACACCGCTGAGAGAAAAACCGTTCCAGAGAGTCAGTCCATGACCGAAACGGGCATTGAAATCCCCGATAATCAGTTTGGAGAGGAATTTTCTGCCGTAAACTGCCGTGGAAAAGCCATAATCCGACGGAAGCCATCCTTCGGTTCCGTAATTTCTTTTGAATGACGTCTTAAATTCCATGATGGATCCATAATCCATACTATACTTGGTACGGTACGAATAATCGGTGTCATTGTCCGGTCTGACTCTGAATGAGGAAGCCCCCTCAAGTTCCATATAAGGGCGACGTATATCATAACGTCTCTTTCCAGGCAAAAGCCCGGAACTTAAAGATACGAAAGGAGCAAGGGCGCCGGCATATGCTTCGCCTATCCCATCGACCGTGGACAACTCCGCCAAGGACAATATATCCCCGTTCCGTTTTATATAGTCAGTCAGGGTAACCGCCTGATAATGGGTCAAAAGTCCGGACGAAGACAATTCCTGCAATGTCATGCGGTTTATCTCCAACGGTTTCCTTGACATCCTCCTGTATACGGACAGGACATCTTCAGACAAATCTTCCATGGCATCCGCCCCTTCAAGGAAAAGAATTGCATCGACAGGTAATTCATCATCGGGAACTCCTGAAACCGGAGAATTCCAGAATGGAACAACGAAAAGACAAGACAGGACTATACCTACAGCATTCATAAAACCCAACCCTCCATGGTCACCGACCTGTTTATTCGTCAAAATTATGTATCACTGGCGGTAAAAGGAAGCGTCGGACTCTATTTTTTCTGAATTTTATGATTTATTATGTATATTTGTCAGATATATGGTTTAACATCCGCTCTATGGAAAAAATTAAGATTTGGGACAAGACATTCAGACCGTTTATCCCGTATGAGAAAATCAGTTCAGCTATCGACAGCGTCGCTGAAAAGCTCAACAATGATTTTAAAAATTGCCAGGACGTTCCGATACTCCTTTGCGTATTGAACGGTTCCATACTTTTTACCGGAGAACTGATGAAACGTCTCGACTTCAACTGTCAGCTCGTATCCATCAAACTGACATCATATGAAGGGACATCTTCTACAGGCAGGATAAGGCAGGCGCTTGGTCTTACCGCGGATATAAGGAACCGGAGGGTCATAATAGTCGAAGACATAGTAGACACCGGCAATACCATCATTGAACTGAAGAAAATACTTGCGGACCACGGTGCAATACAGTCATATGTCTGCACGATGCTCATGAAACCCGATTCCTACGAAAAGGATGTACCTTTGGACTATGTAGCAATGGAAATTCCGAACGATTTCATCGTCGGATTCGGTCTTGACTATAACGAACTTGGCAGGAATCTCAAAGACATCTATATTCTGGATGAATAGCTGTCCTGCCTTATAACATTTTAATTCAATACATTACAGATGAAGTATTTTATTCTATTCGGGCCTCCGGGTGCCGGCAAGGGTACGCAGGCCTCTTCCATGGTAGAGAAATACAATCTCCACCATATTTCCACAGGAGAACTGCTCCGCAAGGAAATCGCGGCTGGCAGTGAACTCGGCCTAAAAGCGAAATCTCTCATCGATGCAGGTTCTCTTGTTCCTGATGAGATTGTTGAAGGAATGATAGAATCCGAATTCAGATCGGTAAAAAATGTTGCAGGTTTCCTTCTTGACGGTTTCCCGAGAACTACTGCACAGGCTGAAGCATTGGACAAAATGCTCGCAAAAACCGGTGAGGAAGTTACAGCCGTCGTTTCCATCATGATACCTGATGAAATGATCAAGGAGCGCATCCGTCACAGAGCTTCCATCGAGGGCCGTGCCGACGATGCTAAAGAGGAGACGATCAACAACAGAATCAAGACATACCATGACAAGACAGAACCATTGGTCGGATTTTATCGCAATGCCGGTAAATACAATGAGATCGACGGTGTCGGAACGATAGACGAAGTCCGTTCAAAAATCTGCGGACTCATGGATAAATTTTAATCAGTTTGCAGAATAATGGCGGATTCCAATTTCATAGACTATGTAAAGATCTTCTGCGCTTCAGGTAACGGAGGCGCAGGTTCGATGCATCTCAGAAGGGAAAAATACATTCCCAAAGGTGGACCGGACGGAGGAGACGGAGGACGTGGTGGTCATATCATTCTCAGGGCGAATCCGCAATTCTGGACATTGATTCATCTAAAATACAGAAAACACATCCGTGCAGAACATGGCGGTGCGGGAAGCGGACAGTTGTGCAAAGGAAAGAACGGAGAGGACATATATCTTGACGTACCACTCGGGACGGTTGCAAAAGACGCAGAAACAGGAGAAACGCTTTTCGAACTGGTAGAAGCCGGAGAAGAAAGAATCCTTGTAAGAGGCGGACGAGGCGGACTCGGAAACAACAATTTCAAGTCAGCGACCAACCAGACTCCTCGTTATGCACAGCCCGGAGAACCCGGCAGCGAAGGATGGTTCATTCTGGAACTGAAGATACTGGCAGACGTGGGTCTTGTCGGCTTTCCTAATGCCGGCAAGTCCACTTTGCTGGCCAGTGTTTCAGCAGCAAAACCCAAAATAGCGGACTATGCCTTCACTACACTCGAGCCGAATCTCGGAATCGTCAGCTATTATGACGACCAGTCTTTTGTCATGGCTGATATTCCCGGTATAATAGAAGGAGCACACGAAGGTAAAGGTATCGGTCTCCGTTTTCTGAGACATATAGAACGAAATTCAATCCTCCTTTTCATGATTCCTGCAGATACTGAAAATGCTGCTAAGGAATATGAAATACTTCTGAACGAGCTTAAAGAGTACAACCCCGAGCTGCTGGTGAAAGGACGCGTCCTTGCCATTTCCAAATCGGACATGCTGGATGAAAAGATGATGTCGGAGCTGGAAGCGGAGCTTCCGCAAAATGTTCCGCATCTGTTCATATCTGCCATGAACGGACAGGGAATAAAGGAACTGAAAGACCTTTTATGGAAAGTTCTTCATGAATAAAACAACGGTCCCATGAATATAGAAGAAATACACAAACTCGATCAGGAAATCACATTGCTGATAAACAGTACCGGAAATGCCGTAACCGATCCGATAATGCAGTTTTTTTCGAATATTCCGGTATGGATTCCGCTATACGTCGCAGTCGCTGCTTTTCTGTTCTACAGGATGAAATGGAAACAGGCTCTGGTCATCATGCTTTCTATTCTGATTACTTTCATTTGCTGTGACCAGTTCGCAAATTTCATCAAGGAAACTGTCGGCAGACTAAGGCCGTGCCATGACGACTTCATGGTTGGAAACGGACTGTCAATACTGGAAGGCAAGGGAGGAATGTACGGTTTCTTCTCCGGACATGCGGCCAACTCGTTCGGATTTGCGATAAGTTCAAGCATAGGGCTGAAGAATGACCGGCACCATAAATACAGGATATATACGTGGCTGATATTCTTCTGGGCACTCATGGTCAGCATCAGCCGTATCTTTGTAGGCAAGCACTACCTCGGAGACATCATAGTAGGAGCTGTCGCCGGTTCACTGATCGCCCTGACAATCTCATTCATAGCCAGAGCGGCAGTGAAAGCTATCGACAAAAAGGAACAGGTTATAAGGCACTGATAACTTTCTCCATTCTCATGCCCCTTGAGCCTTTTACCAATATGACGGATTCTGAAAGGTGCTCATTTTCAAGAGCATCATAAAGTGCTGCGGAATCCCGGAACCAGAAAATCCTTTCATCGCTTCCATATTGTTCAAGGGCCTTGCGGAACTCGTTTCCGACCAGATAAGCCCTGGCGAATCCGGTAGAGTCCATCTGTCTGATGATATCAAGATGTTCTCCTACCGAGTCTTTCCCCAATTCAAGCATATCGCCGAGCATCAGTATCTTGTTTCGGGCATTCACCGTCTTCATATTCTGCAGTGCAGCCGACATGCTTGTAGGATTTGCGTTGTACGCATCCACAATAAGGATGTTTCTTTCAGTTTTCATCATCTGGGATCTGCTGTTGGACGGCACATAGGTTTCGACGGCACGTACTGCATCCTCCATGGATACTCCGAATTCCTTCCCGACAGCCAATGCTGCCAGCACATTCGCGGCGTTATAAGACCCGACAAGATTGGTTTCTATCATGAATTCCTGATTGCCGTGACTTGCAATACGCATGAAAGGATGGTTTTCATCTGCAGCCGCGACATACAATCCCTGATACTCCAGGCCATACGGGATTACTGACAAATCAGGACGCTGCGCCGCCATATCCGTAAGATCCCGGCTGTCTACATTCAGGAAAACCTTGTCTGCAGTTCTCTGGATATAGTCATAGAGTTCACCTTTTGCCTTCTTCACCCCTTCAAAACTGCCGAAACCGGCCAGATGAGCCTTGCCGACATTTGTAATCAGTCCGTAATTCGGCAATGCTATCGAAACCAGTTCGGAAATATCCCCCGGATGGCTTGCTCCCATCTCCACGACGGCAACTTCAGTATCCGCACTTATTTTCAACAAAGTCAGCGGCACTCCTATACTGTTGTTAAGGTTTCCTTCTGTCGCCGTAACATTGTATTTTACAGAAAGAACTGCCCTGATAAGTTCCTTTGTCGTAGTCTTTCCGTTCGTTCCCGTCAGCGCAATGACAGGAAGCGGTTTGCCGTTTACAAAACTCCTTGACCTGTGATAGCGGGCCAGACACTGCAAGGCTTCAAGAGTATCATCCACCTTTATCAGGCGGGAATCATCACTGGAAGCGACCTCGGAACCGCTGTCCACAACCGCATATTTTGCCCCGGCATCCAATGCAGCCATTGCATAAACGTTCCCGTCGAAATTCTCCCCCTTCAAGGCAAAGAACAATTCGCCGCCCTTCAGAGTACGGCTGTCAGTAGACACACCGTTGCAACGGCTGAAAATTCCATACAGTTCTCCAGTTTCCATACTACCTCCCGGTGCTGCCGAATCCGCCTTCTCCCCTTTCTGTGTCATCGAGACTCCTGACTTCCTCCCAATCGACTTTCTCATACCTCGCAACAATCATCTGTGCAATTCTCTCACCCGGATTTATCAGAAACGGTTCCGAAGAAAGGTTTACAAGAATAACCTTCACCTCTCCCCTGTAGTCTGCATCAACGGTTCCCGGAGAATTCAGGACAGTAATCCCGTATTTGGCTGCCAGACCGCTTCTTGGCCTGATCTGGGCTTCATATCCTTCCGGCAGGGCAATATATATTCCGGTAGGTACCAAAGTTCTTTCCAGAGGCTTCAGAAGCATAGGTTCATCTATATTTGCTTTAAGGTCCATTCCCGCCGACAGAGATGTAGAATATGCGGGAAGCCGGTGATTGGATTTGTTTACGATTCTGACTTTCATGACAATAAAAATAAGCAGACAAATATAACAATTTGTCTGCTTATACAAATCCTTTACCGGATAAAAAATCAATACCTTCCGCCGCCTAAAGCGTGATACAGTGAAATAACTCCGCTGATTTCTCCATATCTGTCCTCTACCTCGGCAAGCTGCGCCTGCAGCAGGGATTGTCTGGCCAGAAGGACTTCCAGATAATTGACATCATCAAACTCCATCGATAACTCCGTTGATTTCAATGCAAGCGCAAGTTCATCAATCTGCATTCTGTCAAGCTTAATCTTTTCCCTTGCAGTCTGCCACTGAATCAAAGCATCGTTAACCTCGGCTCCGGCATCCAATATGCTCTGCTGGAAAGTCAGCTTTGCCTCTTCCTGCTGCGCCTTGCTGATCTTCAGCTGGGAAATATTGTTCCCTTTGTTCAATATCGGCTGCACGAGGGAACCGACAGCGTTCATAAGCCAGTTCCCGGGATTTACGATACTCCCGCCACCGCTGTTGGTCCACCCGAGAAGTCCGCTCAAGGTAATTGTCGGATAGAATGCGGAATATGCAGCATTCGTAACATAGAATGCGCGTTGCAGGGCATATTCTGCTTCCATTATGTCAGGTCTGTTCCTAAGCAGCTGAAGAGGTATGCCCACGGAAAGCGACTCCGGGAATTCGGCTTCATTCAAACTTCCTCTCTCTATTGCGGACGGCTCACGTCCCAAGACAACGGACAATGCATTTTCAACGGACCTGATCTGTTGTCTGATACTGAGTACGGAGGCATCCACCTGAATCTTGCTGGCCCTCGCCTGGGCAATTTCCGACATGGTCACGCTTCCGTTTTCCATAAGTGCATTTAGAGATTTCACATAACTTTCCCAGTTATCGGATGTCTGTTCGCTCAGTTCAAGCTGTTCGTCCAGCATCAGAAGCGTATAATAGCTGTCCGCTATCGTTGCTATCAACTGGGTCTGCACGGCCTGGCAATAGGCTCTGCTTCCAAGCAGTGAAGCCTTCGCCTGTTCATTCGCGTTGCGCAATTTCCCGAATATGTCAATCTCCCAGCTTGCCGATACGGGTACCGAATATGATTTGGAGACAGCATTTTCGAAACTTCGTATCGAGGCCTCCGGATTAAGCGACAAGGTCGGCACAAATGACATCCTCGATAAAAGAAGGACGGCTTCCGCCTCCTGAATCTTCAGACGTGCAATCTGCAGATCAGTATTCCTTACCAGACCGGAATCTATAAGCTCCTGAAGATAAGGGTCGGTGAACAATTCCTTCCACGACAAAGACGCCACAGTAGAAGTATCTTCCGAAACCGGCATCCTGAACAGACTGTCGGATACTTCGATTTCAGGTCTGGAATAGCTGCTGTAAATACGGCAGCTGCCGACAATCGACAAAGTCAAAATTATGAATATCAAACGTTTCATCAAATCATTTATTTAAAAACCAACCCGACAATCTATTCTACATCAGAAACTGAATCACTCTCCGCCATATCCGGCACACCGGTATACCTCTTCGGCATGACTGCCTCCTGGATAAACTGGAATACCACGAACAAAGCTGGCACGATAAACAGCAACGCAACCGTTCCGATAAGCATACCTCCGACTGTTCCGACTCCGAGGGAAATATTTCCGTTAGCACCTACACCTGAAGCGAACATCATCGGAAGCAGACCGAATATCATCGTAAGCGATGTCATCAATATAGGTCTCAACCTGACTTTTGCTGCAGACATGGCTGCCTGAACTATGGTCATTCCGTGTTTTCTCCTTTCGGAAGCATATTCGGTAAGGAGGATTGCTGTCTTGGCCAGAAGGCCGATAAGCATGATAAGACCCGTCTGCATATAGATATTGTTCTCAAGACCGAACATCTTCGCAAAAAGGAAACTTCCTGCAAGACCGAACGGAACGGACAATATAACCGCGAGAGGTATAAATACACTCTCATACAGTGCACACAATATCAGGTAAATGAATATGACACAGATAACGAACACTATAGCAGCCGTATTGGTTGTTGAAGCCTCCTCCCTCGACATTCCTCCGAATTCGAATCCGTATCCGGCAGGAAGCACTTCCTTGGCAACCTCCTGTACTGCCTTGATTGCCTGTCCAGAACTGTATCCGTCAGCCGGCACTCCGTTTACTGAAATTGCAGAAAACAGATTGAAACGCGTCAGCGATTCGGAGCCGTAAACCTTGGTAAGTCTGATATACTGGCTCACAGGAGACATCTCACCGGAAGAGTTCCTTACAAACATGTTGTTGAGCGACTTTGTGTCAAGACGGAATTCCGGAGATGCCTGTACCATCACCCTGTAGAGTTTCGTGAAACGGTTCAGGTTCGAAGCGTAAGTTCCGCCTACATATCCGGAAACAACGGAAAGTACATCCGATGGAGAAACACCCATCTTTTTGCACATGGCGGCATCGACTTCAAGAAGATACTGAGGATATTTCGTATCGAATGATGTGTATGCCCTCGACACTTCAGGACGTGCATTAAGGGCAGCAATCATGTCATTCGTATATTTCAGAAGATCCTCTATTGTTCCTCCCTTCTGGTCCTGGACATATATCTCGAAGCCGTTAGAGACTCCGTATCCCGGAATCATAGGCTGGGCGAAAGCGCTTATCTTCGCTTCGGAAATACCGTCGGTAAGGGCATAAATCCTGCTTATCACGGCATTGACTCCATGCTCCTTTCCTTTTCGTTCATCCCAATGTTTCAGCCTTATGATAAACTGCCCGTTGGATGCTCCCTGACCGTTAATGATACTGTTTCCGGTTACTTTCGAGTACATCTTGATTTCCGGTATGGACTTTATCTTCTCTTCAACCTTGCTCATGACCGCTTCCGTCTCGGCCATGCTGCTTCCCGGAGCCGTCTGAATATTCATGAACACTGTACCCATATCTTCCTGAGGAACAAGTCCCGTCTTGGTATTCTTCATCAGGACAAGCAGACCGAAAACAGCGACAACAGTCATGGCAACAGGAAGCCATCTCCTTTTCATGATGAACATCACGCCGAACTTATATTTGTCGACAAGACGCTTGAACGCGGCATCGAACGCGATATGGAAACGCGAAGAAAAGCTCAGTTTGTCTTCATCATCGGCATGCGGTGTCATTATCAGTGCACAGAGTGCCGGACTCAACGTAAGTGCATTCACTGCCGAAATAGCAACGGCAACAGCCATGGTAAGTCCGAACTGCGTATAGAAGATACCTGTCGTTCCACCTATGAAACATACGGGAATGAACACTGCCATAAAGACAAAAGTAGTTGTCACGATGGCCGAAGTGATATTGCCCATAGCCTTGATAGTGGCATGATATGAAGACTTCATGCCATTGTCGAACTCTGCCTGGACAGCCTCGACGACCACTATGGAGTCATCCACAACTGTTCCTATGACAAGAACCAAAGCAAACAGAGTAAGCATATTCAGACTGAATCCGGCAACGGACAGGAAAGCGAACGTACCTACGAGGCTGACTATTATGGAAGCTGCAGGAATAATCGTGGACCTGAAATTCTGCAGGAAGAAATATACTACTATAATAACGAGAAGGATGGCCTCCAGCAAGGTTTTCACGACATTCTTGATAGATGCATCGAGGAAGTCCTTGGTACTCATCAGGTCAACGAGCTCCATTCCTTTCGGAAGCGATTCCGATATCACTTCAATTTCCTTGTCAATCTGCTCGATGATCTCATTGGCATTGGATCCTGATGTCTGGGCAATCATACAGGTCGAACCTGGTTTTCCGTCAATTTCTCCTATATAAGAATAGGTTTGAGATCCCAATTCTATTGTCGCCACATCCCCTAGCCTGAGCACACTTCCGTCAGGCAATGATTTTATGACCATATTCTCATAATCCTGTTCCTCTTCATACCTTCCCCTGTATTTCAAAACATACTGGAACGTATTTTCCGACTCCGCACCGAGAGTTCCCGTTGAAACTTCAACGTTCTGTTCATCCAGAACAGTTGTTATATCTGCCGGTACAAGCCCATGACGTGACATCTTGACAGGATCAAGCCATATTCTCATCGCATAATTGGCACCCAGGACATTCACTTCTCCCACTCCTGGAATACGGGACAGCCTCGGTTCTATATTGATTTTCATATAGTTATTGAGGAAACTTTCATCAAAAGAGCCGTCCGGGCTATACAGCGCAATGGATTTTATGTTACTCGTCTGACGTTTCCTCACATTCACACCAGTACGGGTTACCTCGGCCGGAAGAAGTCCCTGTGCGGAAGCCAGCCTGTTCTGGACATTGACCATCGCAATATCGGGATCGGTACCCTGACGGAAATAAACCGTAACTCTGGCCGAACCGGTATTGGAAGCTGTCGACACCATATATGCCATGTTCTCCACGCCGTTGATGGATTCCTCAAGAGGAACGATCACACTCTTCTGGACAGTCTCGGCATTGGCACCGGTATAATTTGCCGAAACGGAAACCGTAGGCGGGGCAATCTCCGGGAACTGTTCTACCGGAAGCTGAGACAATCCTATGATTCCGAGCAGCAGAATTATTACGGAAATCACACTTGACAGAATCGGTCTGTCTATAAAAGTCCTAATATTCATGGCAACTCCCCTATTGTTCTTGAATCCTGATACCATCCCTGAGCAGGCCGGCCCCTGCAGCGATTATCACATCACCAACATAAAGACCGGATTCCACGATATATTCCTTTCCGTTGGAAATTTTCGATACGGACACCTCCTGGGACTTGGTCACTCCGTCTACTACCTTGTATACAAAAGTCTTGTTCTGTATATCATAAGTTGAAGCCTGAGGAATGACAATACAATCCTTATGTACGGACGGTATCCTGACAACTCCGCTGGCACCGTTTCTCAACCATCCGTCCGGATTCCTGAAAACCGCCCTTACGCTGACTGTTCCGGTAGACTGGTCAATGAAGCCGCTTATGGCGTCAATCTTACCTTTATGGTTATATATTTCCTGGTTGCTCATCATAAGCTCCACTTCCGGAACGGACATCAAAGCATTATCAAGAGAACCGTAGCTTTGGACCATATCCAGAACTTCATTTTCCGGCAAAGAAAAATATGCATAAACCTCGCTGTCGTCAGATACCGTCACGAGAGGTTCAGCTATGCTGCTGCTGACCAGGGCGCCAACCCTGTAAGGTATCATGCTGGCAAATCCGTCCACAGGACTGGTCACCTCGGTATAAGACAACTCGTTTTCTGCCTTGATATATTCGGCCTTCGCCTGTTCAAGTGCGGCTTCCGCCTCTGACAGCGAATTCCTGGACATGTTCAGGTCATATTCGGAAACGACACCTTCCCTATGAAGGTTTGTCTTTCCCTCAACTGTCAGCCTTGCTGTTGCAAGCTTGGCCTCGGCAGTGCTTACATTAGCTTTAGCCGTTTCCAATGCTGCTTTATAAGGGACCTGGTCAATTACAAACAGGACCTGGCCCTTCTTCACCCTGTCACCTTCATTGATCATGATTTCTGTTATGGTCCCGCTTACCTGGGGTCTGATTTCGACCAGATGCTTGCCTGTAATCGAAGCTGCATATTCGGAATTCAGGACCCTTTCGCTGCTTTCAAGCTTGATGGTTTCATAAACCGTCTGAACCTGCTGCTGCGTATTAGTGGCACATGAATACGCCAGGGCAGCACATGAAATAAAAACAAAATAACGTTTCATATACTAAACAATTCAATTTATCTATTTGAGCGGGATGCATATAACAAGCCTCGGATTCCTTGCAATAAACATACAATTACATATGGAAAAAGGAAATGTATTGACAAAAGTAGAAAATGTGTTGACAAACGACAAATAAAATTAATTTATAACTTTGCAGCAATTCAATTTTCATCAAATGAATCTCAAGAGGATAACACTATACATCGATATTGTATTCTGCATCATATTCCTTCCGGCAATATTGATGCTGGTACCCGTAGACAGATGGATTACAACCCAGACAACATTTCTTGTAATACTGATAATTTATCTCTACATACTGTACATCGTATACAGGGCTGTCAATTTTCCTATGCTGATTGTAAGGAAGAAATATTTGCCGGTTATCATCATGACCATAATCCTGGTTGCGGTCACCGAACTGATAAGCAATTTTCCTGTAACAGAGGACATCGATCCGCAAAAAATGCTTATCAGGAAACATCTGAGAGTCCGGACAGTATGGTTTTTCTTCCTTATCGTGACAGGCTTTTCGCTGGCAATAGAGCTTTTGCTGGAACTGTTCCGCCAGAATCTCGCGAAACAGGAAATTGAAGCGGAAAAGAACAAGGCAGAACTTTCACTGTACAAGTCGCAGATAGATCCGCACTTTCTTTTCAACACGCTGAACGCATTATACGGACTCGTCATAAGCCAGTCGCCCAATACGGAATCCGCCTTCATCAAATTCTCCGACATTCTGAAATACATGTACAGCCATTCGACTACCGACATGATCAACATTAAAAGTGAAATCAGATATATAGAACAATACGTGGAACTGCAGAAACTCAGGTTGAACCACCATACCATGGTGGACTTTGATTATGAAATATCAAATCCGGAAATCCAGCTGCCGTCCATGCTGCTCATCACGTTCATCGAAAATGCCTTCAAATACGGAACATCATCCGACGAAGACTGTCGCATTACCATATTTATCCGCTCCGGCAAGGAAGGGCTGATGTTCAGAACGGAAAACAGAATCATGAAAAGAGAAGAAGGCAGTTCCATTGGAATAAGCAACTGCAGGAAAAGGCTTGAACTGATATACGGCAGCAGGTTCACACTTGAAACCGGGACCCGCGGAAACACATATATTACCGAACTTAAAATAATGAACTGAAAAAAATATCCAGTCGATGGAAAACATAACATGTATAGCAATCGATGACGAACCCCTTGCACTGACGGTTATTTCCAATTTCTGCCGGCGCAAGGGAGGAATATCGCTGCAGACATATTCAGAACCAAGGAGCGGTATGGAAGCTATCATAAGGCAGCATCCGGACCTCGTGATTCTGGACATACAGATGAACAGCATCAACGGACTGGAGATTGCCAGAAACCTTCCGCGCGGCATAACACTTATTTTCACGACAGCGCATGAAAAATTCGCTCTTGAAGGATATGAGCTCAACGCCGTTGACTTTCTGCACAAGCCCTATGCATACTCCAGATTTGAAAAGGCCATCAACAAGGCGTCTTTTATTATAGACATACTGAAAGCCAGACGGCAGGAAGAGACAATAACCGTAAAGCAGGAATATGCCAATGTCATAATACCTGTAAAGGAAATTACCTATATCCAGGCTATGGAAAATTATTCCAAGATATTTAACCGTAGAGGTGAATTCGTTCTCTCTCATGCAAATATGAAAACCATAGAACAGATGCTCCCAGGGCAAATTTTCACAAGAGTGCACAAATCATATATTGTATCCGGCTCATATATCTCGGGATATACCAAAAGTAATGTCACAATAGAATTGGAAGAGGGTCAGACATCGATTCCGGTCGGCAGAAAATTTCAGAAAGAATTCGAAAAATTCATGGATTCCCGGAAAGGCTTCGTGCAGCAACCGGACATAAGACATTAATGCGCAAAATCCGGAATATGAAAAAAAATCAAAATAACTTTTGATAAATGAAATTTTTATTGCATCTTTGCACGACCAAAAACAAGGGGGTATAGCTCAGTTGGCTAGAGCATCTGCTTTGCAAGCAGAGGGTCGTCGGTTCGACTCCGACTATCTCCACAAAAAAGTACCCTGCAAATGCAGGGTACTTTTTTCTTTTCATATAGTTATTTCAGCATGTCCTTGAGTGTGCTGACCATAAGATCATGATTTCTGAAATCATTCCTGAGTCTGTATTTTCCATCCTTGTCGACAAGGACGTATGAAGGGATGCCGTCTATATCGAACATCTTTTTCCCGATATATTCCCATTGTTCCGGACCAAGCCTGAAGTGCCTGCCTTTGATATATGGTATCATCTCCTTGTATTTCAGCAAAGGAGACGTTTCGTTTGCTATATATATCCATACCAGGTCATCGCTCTTGAGCTCGGTTTCCTTCAGAGGTTCATTCTGTTCGATGGCTGCACGGCACGGTCCGCACCATGTGTTCCAGAAATCCACAAGAATCACCTTTCCCTTATATGGAGCTATTATCGCATCGAAAAGTTTTTCGACAGGCACATCCGGAACTTTTTCTATTACCGCCCCGCCATCGGCTGCAGCAAGTGCGGCAGCCACATCCTTCTGCATTGCGTCCAATGCTTCGATAAAGAAAGGATTTCCGAAAGACCCCGCCTCCTTCATATCCGCTTCCGTCAACGAGGCATTCCAGATTTTGGAAGAAAGCACAGCGGCCTTTCTCAAATCCGCGGCCAATCCTTTTTCATCACCGGAAAATACGGCCCAGTCGATATCCGGCTCATTTATCGCCCGGAGATATTCCCCAAGACTTCTTCCCATGAGGAGCTTTGGATCATTAATGTCCACAACCTGACAGAATGCCCTGTAATTATCCCCGTCGAGCGGTTCTATATTCACCGGAATATCCTCGTCGTAATCAAACATATCATGAACAAACCTGTAATTGATTTCCCTTATGAATGTTGCCTGTGCCATGGCGGAAACCGCCTGCTGCTTCAGTTCCAATATCTTCAACTCTTTCAGCAAAGGGGACATTCCTCCTGAAAGCACACTGTCGCAATATGAGCGGAATATGGAAATCACTTGATCAGTGTATTCATCGGCGGACATATTGTAATCAGCGAATTTTCCATCATAAAGGTTCATCGTATGGTCATAATATGGATGTCCGTTCATATTCAAGGCATTAGTGATATCCGAATATACTCCGGATACATATACCGATGTGAATGACGGGAAACCGGCATCCGAAGAACCTCCGGATTTTCTCGACCTCTGGTTAACAAGCTGCCATCCCGATTGCCTCATGTCGAAATAAACATCCATTTCCTCTCCCGGTGAAAACCATATTGTACCGAGACCATTGTTTCCGAACACAAGAAATCCTTCGGCCGGGCCATACTGTTTGAACTTCAGCGTTACGGAAGCTGTCTTTTCATCTATCGTTCCGGCAATTTCATCTGAACGTCCGAACACATCGTAAACATACAATCTTAATTCCTTTCCCAGTTCAGGACGATAGTTGAGGAGATGCAAATTGACGGTCGTTTCTCCTGTCTTCAAGGCCGGATCAGGCACACTGGATTCCTGGTCGGCATGCATCGCTTCTGCCGGAAGGCCATCCGGAATACCGTATTCCTTCTTTCCGGTAAGGTCTATGCCGTATATCTTGAAACATCCGTCACAATCCGATTCGATGAAATCGAACGACTTCGTGCAGAACGGCATAGGCTCGAAGGCCAGGGTAAAGGAAGCCATACCTGAATCAGGCATCCAGAAAAGGGAGTCGAGCTGTATGCCTTCGCTTCCGGTAATGGCATATTTTTTCCCATCAGCCTGGATATAAGTGCCTGAATCAATCCTTATCCAATAATTAGGGACATAATATGCATCCACATGAAGCACGGTCGCACTGTCGGTAAGTTCTATGCGTGATATGTCTATTGTAGTGGTATTGCAGGTTTCCACATAAGGATTTTCGACAACCTTTTCTCCATGGGAACACGAAGGCAGGATGGCCATAAGAGCCACCGCCGGAAAAAGAAAATGGAATTTCATGATTGACTTACAATTAGTTTCAGTAAAGATAATGAATAAGTCGGAATACGGCAAATAAATTTGACATTGACTGAGTGAAACCATGGTCATATCCTTATGGCGAACCTTTTCAGTCTCGAATCCAGCATCCGGTCCGGAATGATATTCTTGACGGCGTCTGCCACAATATTCAGCATGCGTTCTCTCACATAGTCATTTCTGACAACCAGTGAAACCTCACGGACAGGTTCCGGATCTGACACGCAGCGTATGTTCTGTTTCTGCACATCATCGAGAAAACTGACATGCAGTTCGGGAATAATGGTATGCCCTCCATTCATATCCACGACCTTCACGAGTGTATCTATGCTTCCGGCTTCATACACCATTGAATGTTTCCATTTCCTGCCGCAGAGATTTTCAATCTGATTCCTGAAACAATGTCCCTCCTGCAGTATCCAGAGATTTTCTCCGGAAAGACTGGCAGGAGTCACCATGTCCGATGAATACAACGGATCTTCCGGAGAAATGTAGGCATGGAATCTTTCATAATACAAAGGAATCTCCAGCAAGCCCTCCTCATTCAGAGGTGTGGCAAGTATAGCCATATCAATCTCCGCTCTCTTAAGTTTTCCGACAATATTGGCCGTACGCGCCTCCATAACGCTGAGTTCTATGTCAGGATAATTTTTCATCATACCGAAAAACTGCGGAAGAATACATGGCGCCACTGTAGGAATCACCCCGATGGAAAGTCTTCCGGAAGAAACACTCCTTTCCGCCAAGGCAATTTCTGAAAGCTGCCCCGCATTGAACAGCACCACTTTCGCCTGTGCTATTACCTTCTTTCCGATTTCCGTAGGCACTACCGGGTGGGACGTACGGTCGAAAATCACGACATCCAGTTCATCTTCCAGATTCCTGATCATGGTACTTAATGTCGACTGGGAAACCCCGCAGGCATCTGCAGCCCTGACAAAATGCCTGTATTCATCCAGAGCCGCAACATACTGCATTTGCTGTAACGTCATACTTTATCTATTTTATCAATACAAATATAGAAAATATCTGTTTGATTAATAATTTTCACTGACATATCTTTGCAAAAACAAAAAGAAATTACAAATCGATAAAAATAAGACATTATGGAAAATCAAGTAAATGCAATGCCTCGTATAGGCGACAAGGCTCCTTCATTCTCAGCAGTAACAACACAGGGTCCGATAAATTTCCCTGAAGACTTCAAAGGCAAGTGGAAAATCCTTTTCAGCCATCCGGCAGACTTCACTCCGGTATGCACATCGGAATTCATGACATTCGGAAAGATGGCCGATGAATTCGAAGCGCTCAACACACAGCTTGTCGGTTTGTCAGTTGACGGACTGTACAGCCACATAGCATGGCTCCGGACTATCAAAGACAAGATTGAGTACAAAGGAATGAAAAATATTGAAATCAAATTCCCTCTCATTGAAGACATTACGATGAACGTGGCAAGACTTTACGGCATGATTCAGCCGGGAGAAAGCCAGACTTCCGCAGTCAGGGCAGTATTCTTCATCGATCCTCAGGACAAGATAAGGACAATACTGTACTATCCGCTCGCCCTCGGACGCAACTTCGATGAAATCAAGAGAGTCCTCATAGGGCTGCAGACAGCTGACAACTTCTCAGTCGCACTTCCTGCCGACTGGAGACCGGGAGACGAAGTAATCGTTCCGACTGCTGGTTCGTGCGGAGTCGCAAAAGCAAGAATGAACGGAGAAGAGGGCAAGATGAAGTGCTATGACTGGTTCTTCTGCACGAAAGAACTCAGCAGGGAAGAAGTCGAGAGCAAACTCGGGAAATAGCTTCAGGGCATCCTTGGAACAATAACGAGACCGGAATCTGGAAAATCCTGTTCAAGCCGGTCGCGAAGAAAGCGGAGGGTATCATCGGCAATGGTGGTATCCTCTTCTTCCGGATACATGTTGAAAACCAGGGAATGAAGTTCCATATTCCAGCTCTTCAATGCCTCAAGACTGAGAAGAGTATGATTTATGCTCCCAAGTTTTCCGGAAGTGACCAGTATTACGGGCCATCCTTTTTCCTTTACATAGTCAATTGTCAGCAATGTCCTCGTAAGGGGAACCATAAGTCCTCCCGCCCCTTCCACAAGCACTCTGTCATATTTTTCAGAAAGCATGGATGCGCACTTTTCTATCTTTGCAAAATCTATTTCCCTTCCGTCTATTTCCGCTGCAAGATGTGGAGAACACGGATAAGTGAAAATCTCGGGCATCGTAATATGCTCCAAATCCTCTTTCAGAAAGCCTGTACCCATAATCTTCCTGTGAACTTCAATATCTTCCGATACATCCGTATTACCCGTCTGGATGAATTTCTGGGTTATCGTACTCACTCCGGACCTGTTCCAGAGTGCAGCAAGATATCCGGTAGCATAACTTTTTCCGACTCCGGTATCTATTCCGCTAACAAACAATATCATACTGCAAAATTTATATTACTTCAAAAACTGTTAAATCATTTCCAATAAAAACTATAAGCGCGGCACACTGGCAATCACCGTTTTTCAGCAACCAGCCACACGGGATGATATGTCAGGGACACTCCTCCGCCAGTGCTGAATTTTTCATGATATCCGTCGCTGAATTCCATAAGGCGGCCCTTTGTCCACACCTCCTTCGAAATTCCGGTAACACCGGTATTCTTCAGATGCCTCAGTACACCGGAAGCAGATTCAAAATCACAGGCAATAATTTCCTCATCGGCTTCCAGTACCGTGAAGTATCTGCCTACGGTCCGCACAAGTTCATCAAGCTGTCTGTACTTGAGACCTACTCCGGTAAGAGAACGGACCTCGTTGAGATTCTCAACACCGAAAGTACTGAATGCCAATATGCTTCCATGCTTCAGTTTTTCCGAACATCTCGAAATGAACAGCTCCGGATTCTCGAACCACTGGAATACCGAGCACGAAACCACCAGATCAAGTTCCTCCGGCAAAACCAGGATTTCGGCATCACCCGGCAGCAGATGAACTTCAAGGGACGACAACGACGGTCTGCCGGCAGCAAGACGGGAAACAGCCATTCCTGTCTTTACTGCCGCCTCTGGACACAAATCGTTGAGCCATAGCCGTTCAGGAGTAAAACTGTCCAGAAAACTCAGCGTGAGGTTACCGGTTCCGCATCCTATCTCAAGGACATCCGAAAATTCCCGGCCGGTCAAAGACAGCATCCCAACCATCTTTTCTGCGGCATATCGCTGAGGAGCCGAAAACTCGGCATACGTACCGGCGGCACGCGAAAACCTTGACTTTACCAGTTTTTTATCCATTGATTTCAAGTTCTTTGAACATTTCTCCTCCCAGTATACGGTCAAAAACGGCTTTGCTGTAATGCGGGACATCCTGCAAAATAATTTTCACTCCGTCTTTTTTCCATGCCGCCACCTGGTTCCGTACTGGAAAAACAAGGTCTCTCTCCCCTATCATGGCCAGATTCCATATATTTTTTACATTTGTCGGTGTATTCATGCAACGGACATAGAAATACTCGTCCCTTATAGCCTTAAGTTCTGCCTTAAGGCTATCAAGATTCCTTTTGGGAATATGTGCTTCGAAATATGCCAGATCTTCCCCGCACATCCGTCTCCTGAACTTTGTCAGGACCGGGAGGGACAATCCGTCAAGAGTTCCCCTGAATATATTCCCAGGAATACCGTATTCATCATCAACCGGATATGGAGTTCCTCCGAAAGCCACTGCCATGCCGCTGATCCTTTCAGGACAAGCGCCGCATATCATGTCAGCAATCCAGACTCCCATCGACCATGCCGCAACATCCACCCTCTCGTAACCCTCTGTCAATGTCCAGTCGAAATCCATATCGGAATAATCAAAACAGAGAAGGCAATCATACCCTTCGGCAATCTCATGCCCTGAAAAAAGTTCGGGCGAAGAGCCCCATCCCCCGAAAAAAACCAGAAGGCCCGAATTGCCCTCCCTTTTCAAGAAAACCTGCTTCATAATCACAATCTCGATATCAAATCATCTACCTCCACGTCTGACACGGATGCAGTAAGAGAAATTCTCAGCCGCGCCGTTCCTTCCGGTACCGTAGGAGGCCTTATCGCCAGAAGATAATAACCGGCATCCTGCATCGAAGATGCCAGGGACACCGCCGTGAAGCTGTCTCCCGCCATGACCGGAATTATATTGCTGCCTGAAGGACATTTCCTGCCGATTGCTTCAAGGGCATTCCTGACCTTCCCGGAAATATGAGCCAGATACCTGCGCCTCTCATCCATATACGGAATCTCTGACAAAACCCTTCTGGTCCACTTGATATTGACCGGAGGCAAAGCCGTAGTATATATCAACGGACGCATCCTGTTTACCAGGAAGTTCTTGGCAACACGGCTGCAGGACACGAAGGCACCGATTGAAGCCATTGCCTTTCCGAAAGTACCGCAAAGAAAATCAACATCATCAGTACAGTTCTGTTCGCGTGCGACTCCGGCACCGCCATCCCCCCTTACCCCGACAGCATGCGCTTCGTCAACATACAATACCGTACCGGGATATCTTTTGCGGATATCTGCAAGTGCCGCTATGTCCGTGACATCTCCATCCATGCTGAAAATGCTCTCCGTGACAATTATTATCGTAGTATACCGGCTGACATTACCGGCCACAAGCCTCTCCAGCTGTCCGAGATCCTGATGTCTGTACCTTATGCACTTGGCCTGCGAAAGCCTTATTCCGTCTATCAAGCTGGCATGAACCAGTTTGTCTGCAAGAATCAATGTTGTGGAATCTGAAATTGCAGGCAGAATTTCCACATTCATATGATATCCGCTTGAAAAGACGAGTGCATCTTCTTTCCCCGTCCAGCGTGCAAGTTCGGACTCCAGAAGAACAGCTTCCCCGGAATTCCCGGTCAGAAGACGTGATGACGATGATGTGAATACAGCTCCGTCACGGACGAGTCCTTCCAGAAATTCAGATATAAACAATTTGTCGGAAGCGATTCCAAGATAATCATTGGAAGAAAGATTCAACATTTTCCTTCCTGACTGCAAAACAAACTTCCCCTCATGACCGGCCTGCGGCAGAGTACGAAGATTACCCTCCGACTGAAGTCTGTCAAGAACAACACCTAAATCCATAATCCATTCACAAATTATATTTCAGATACGATTCTTACAAGAGTTGAAGCCAGATAAGAGAGTTCATCCTGTGAAATTATGAAAGGAGGCATGACATAAACCAGTTTTCCGAACGGTCTTATCCAAATACCCTCCTCCACAAAACGCCTCTGCATGTATTCCATGTCTACAGGTTCCTTCATTTCTATCACACCTATCGCCCCCAGTACACGTACATCTTCAACCTTATCCAGCTGCCTTGCCGGACCCAACTCCTTCTCCAGGATAGATTCTATCGCTGAAACTCTCGACTGCCAGCCGGACTCCAGAAGAAGTTTCACGGAAGCTCCTGCCACGGCACATGCAAGAGGATTTGCCATGAATGTGGGACCGTGCATAAAAGCATACGGATAAGCATCCGAAATAGTTTCCGCCACACATGCTGTCGCCGCTACTGCCGACAAAGTCATATAGCCCCCCGTCAAAGCCTTGCCGATACACATGATATCAGGAACGACACCGGCATGTTCAAGAGCGAACAGTTTGCCTGTACGTCCGAAACCGGTAGCTATCTCATCAAAAATGACAAGAATGCCCTTCTTGCGGCAAAGCTGTACAGCCTGCCTCAGATATTCCGGATGGTAGAACCTCATGCCGCCGGCGCCCTGCACTATAGGTTCCAGGATCAGTGCGGCCATGGAATCGCCATGTTCCGATATCATTTGTTCCAGTTCACTGATATCATCCTGCCTCCATTCATCCGAAAAACGGCACTTCGGGGCAGAAACGAAATATCTCACCGGGAGTGCCTTTCCGAAAATGCCGTGCATTCCGGTCACGGGATCACAGACCGACATGGCATTCCAGGTATCCCCGTGATATCCTGAACGGATTGTGACGAAATCTGTCCTTTCCGGATGCCCGGCGGCAAACTGGTACTGGACGGCCATCTTCATGGCTACTTCCACTGCAACCGACCCGCTGTCGGCATAGAATATTCTGTCCATTTCTTCAGGAAGAATATCCAGAAGGAGTTTTCCAAGGGATATCGCCGGTTCATGAGTCAGTCCTCCGAACATTACATGGGACATCTTTTCCGTCTGCCGGCGAACTGCTTCATTAAGCACGGGATGATTGTAGCCGTGAACGGCACACCACCATGAAGACATGCCTTCAATCAGTTCCGTTCCGTCCTCGAGAACTATTCTGCATCCGTGGGCTTCCCTTACCTTGAAAGCCGGAAGAGGGTTTGTAGCCGATGTATAGGGATGCCACAGATGCTCCCTGTCAAAATTGTCAGTCAATATGTCAAAATTCATAACCTGCAGATTTTATCAGTTCAATATCCCTGTCTATGTCGGCACCTGCCGTGGTAAGCATGTCTCCCATGATAGAAGCATCGATACACGAGCTGTAGGCCGCATGCAAAGTCCTTTCAGACAAACGTGCCTTGCCGCCTGCGAACCTGAGTCTTGCATCCGGAAGTATAAGTCTGAAAAGAGCTATCGTCCTTAGAATCTCATCCTCGCTTATCAACGGCACTCTCTCCAGAGGTGTGCCCTTGATAGGAGACAATATGTTCACCGGGACAGACTTCACACCGAGTTCAGCCAGCCTGCATGCCATCTCTATCCTCTGCTCCATAGTCTCTCCCATTCCTATTATACCTCCGCTGCAAACATCCATTCCGGCAGCCGATGCATCCTTCAGCACCTTCACTTTTTCATCCTGTGTATGCGTAGTGCACAACTTTCCGAAATACGAAGGTGCGGTCTCAAGATTGCAATGATATCTCGTTATACCGGCCTTGCGCAATCTCTGCAGTTGGGCATGATCGGACAGACCGGCGGAAATACACAAATCAATCGGACATTTCTCCGCAATCATCACGGCCGTCTCACAGATTATATCCACATCCCTGTCTGACAACTTCCTGCCGCTCGTCACGAAAGAAAAACGACGTATCCCCTTTTCATGACATTTCACGGCAGCTGCAAACATCTCCTCTGGAGAAAGCATGGGATATACCCTGGCTCCCGTATCATAACGCGCCGACTGGGCACACCACTTGCAATCCTCGGGGCAACGCCCGGACTTCGCGTTGATAATCGAACAAGAATCGAAACGGCGGGAAGAAAACGCCCTTGTCACTTTTCCGGCCGCTTCAAGCAATTCCCATGTCGCAGCCGTATTCCCGAGACTTGCAGTTTCTTCATACCCAAGTCCCGAACCTGTCGATACAATCCGTGAAATCAAATCGGAATCAATCATAATAAATAATAAATACAGATTAATATAAACTTGATTTTACAACACAATGAAACAAAGGCTCAGGAATCCCGGAACACGGGAACTCCATGAGCCTTTGTACTGAAATATCCAATGAGACAGGTTCAGGCGGACATGTCCATCCCTGCCGCCTATTAAAAAGACGGGAACATGAAATGTCGGACAAATGATGCCGGCATATGAAGCAAGAGACGGACAATCTTCAGGCAAAGGCCCGTCATCATCTTCGACAGGAAAACGGGAATTACCCGCAGCATCTGCAATGGTAAGGAGTCCGGAAGTCTTCTTCAACGAAGCATCGGCTATGCTACGGCACACGACCCCTATTGTAACGTTCCTGCCGAGACTGCAGAATGCGGCATAGGGATTCCGGCTCCACCGCCGGAATCTCAGCATCACTTTCCCGAACCTGCCTGTCCTGCGCATGTTAACAGCTTATTTCGTAGCGCTTTCAAGCTTCTTCATTATCGAGAAAATGAACAACGCCGATAACAGACAAAGCGCAATCAATATGGTCCATACAGACCAAAGAGGCAGTTTGTCCCACAAAGCGGCAGGGACGGAAACCAGATAGTTTCCAACGGCTGTAGCTGCGAACCAGCATCCCATCATCATTCCCTTGTATTTCGGAGGAGCCACCTTTGATACGAACGATATTCCCATTGGTGAAAGGAGCAGCTCTGCAAATGTCAGCACAAGGTATGTTGAAATGAGCCATGTAGGAGAAACAAGCACGTCGCTGACCGTTCCGCCAAGTTCCTTCGGTGAAGCAAGACCGAATGAACCTACCGTAAGAATAAGGAATCCCAAAGCTGCGACAAGCATACCGAAACCGATCTTTCTCGGAGCGGAAGGTTCCTTCCCTTTCTTTGCCAGTGCGCCGAATATCGCTATCGAAATAGGAGTAAGTGCAACGACAAAAAACGGATTGAACTGCTGGAAATCAGAAGGTTGGATATACACGGTCGGTTCCATTGACGAATAGATGGCATATGCGGCAGCCCACAGAAGAAGTGTCGCAGCAGCAGAAAGCATCTTTCCTCTCGACTTTTCTGACTGGAAAATTCCGAACAACGTATATATGGAAACCGCTATGAGGAAGAGGCTCCATATATTGAATCCTATCCTGACAATGCCTTCGACCGCACTCGCAGTATAATCACGGGCAAACAACGTCATAGTCGCACCGTTCTGGTGGAAAGCCATCCAGAAGAATAT
This sequence comes from uncultured Bacteroidales bacterium, assembly GCA_949300335.1. Classification (GTDB taxonomy): domain Bacteria; phylum Bacteroidota; class Bacteroidia; order Bacteroidales; family UBA932; genus Cryptobacteroides. Next base: position 38,682 of record CASGDV010000120.1, read on the forward strand.
CACAACGGCAAACACCAGGAGCAAGGCAGTGATACGGTTCCTTGTCTGTTCCTTTGTAAGCTCTATTTCCGTATGATTCACAGCTGCAGCCTGTTTCGCACTGCTCTCGGTATGTCTGAACCATGCACGGCAGGAGAAATATATCAGTACGGACACTATCAGTGATATGCAGGCCACGCCGAAAGCATAGCTGTAAGAAGTGGACAACTGCTCTATATAATTGGTGCTGAAGCTCATCAGGTCCGTAGAACCGTTCATCTGCAGAGCCAGGTCGGCAAGTTTGTCCTGATTTTCCGGAGTAATGGTACCGTCCATGAACTGATGCGCAAGTGAAGGAATGTTCGCATTGTATGAAAGTCCTGCCTTGCCCATGAAATGGTTGGTGACAAATTTAGCCATGCTCGGAGCGAACATCGCACCGATGTTTATCGCCATATAGAAAAGGCTGAATGCGGAATCCCTCTTCGATGAATACTTAGGGTCGTCATAGAGATTTCCGACCATTACCTGAAGATTTCCCTTGAACAGACCGGTACCCGTGGCAATCAGGGCAAGAGCCCCGAACATCATTGCCTGTCCGATGAAATCCGTCCCCGTAGGTATGGCAAGGCACAGATAACCGAAAAACATCACTGCAATACCGAGTGTAACGCATTTTCCGAAACCTATCTTGTCAGCAATGAATCCGCCGAGAAGCGGCATGAAATACACGAACGCGAGGAAAATCGCATAAATCTGTCCTGCAACTCCAGCGGTATATCCGAACTTGGCCTGCAGGAACAGCATGAAAATCGCCAGCATCGTGTAATATCCGAATCTCTCTCCGGTATTGGCAAGAGCCAGCGCAAACAAACCTTTTGGTTGACCTTTGAACATAATGATATAGTTTTTTAATTATAATGGTCCGGCTTATCCGTACGGGCTCATTCCGGTAAAATCCGGATGAAACAGACCCGCACGGTCCGCAAAGATAATAAATAATGGAATATATCTTTTATAAATTTCGTATGTGTCATAAAAATCGTATATTTGTTCGTTGCGAGAGAACCTGCCCTATCCGGAAAGGTTGCGAATGTGAGAAAAGATCGGAGAAATGAACAAGTTTAAAACAGAAATACTGTGGATGATGCTCCGTCTGGCTTCCAGACTCCCCCTCAGTGTACTTTACACGTTGGCCGGAGTAGTCGTCTGGTTTCTGAAAACAGTAATGAAATACAGAACGGATGTCGTATATACAAACCTTGCAAAATCGTTTCCTGAAAAGAGTTATGCGGAACTCAAGGAAATTGCCGACAGGTTCTATGAACATCTGAAGGAAATAATAGCGGAAGCCGTATGGTTCGGAGGCTGCGATTATGAAAGGCTTTCACGGCAGAGAATATGCGAGATAACGAACATGCAGGACCTCGTGGATACCTTCAACAACAGCAACAGCATCACGATACTGTCTTCCCATTGCGGCAATTGGGAAGTTCTCGGCGGAATATTGTCATATAACCTTGAAAAAGTCCCGAGTCCCATAACTGAAAACATGGTCTACGTCGTCTACAGACAGCTAAGCAACCTTGTCTGGAATGAAGTTCTGAGAAGGAACAGGACAGCTCCGCTGCCGGTTAAGTATGACGGTGTTATCGAGTCATCACGGATTCTGCGTACCGCACTCAAAAACAGGGACAACAAATCCATATATATATATCCTACCGACCAGTACCCGTATTTCAGCGCCCACGACATTGGAATGTTCATGAACCAGCCGACAAAAGCCATGATGGGAAGCGTCGGGGTCGCACACAAGCTCGGCATGAGCGTCATGTACATGAAGATGTCTCCTGCAGGAAGAGGGCATTACAGAATGACATTCATCCCTATATGCATGAATGCCGCGGAAATGGAACCGGAAGCAATCATGCGGACATACTTCGACCTTCTGGAAAAGGAAATAAGGGAAACACCGTACAACTGGCTGTGGAGTCACAGAAGATGGAAATGACTGATGAAAAACCATTAAACAAATTATAAACCATGAAACAAACATTATCAGCTTCAATAGCATTGTTCCTTGCCGCCTGTACTGCAATGAGCGCCAGGGACGACAATGGAAACATTCCGGCAGGGATTATCACCTATTCTCTTCCGTCCACATCGATTACTCTGGAAGTGGAAGCGATACAGGAAAAATTCTATGCCGGTCCATACGCAAAATTCGCGAACAAATATCTGGGAATAACGGCATCGGAAAAAGATGAAGTGACATACAAGCTGTCGGGTATAAAGATGACCTCACATACGGAAGCCGACAACAGCACAAGATACACACTCAACACTGCAGACAAAGGGGCGGAAGCAACCTGTCTGAGACTTACGAACTGCGGGCTTATTTCATCATCCGACGGAAATGTCGGCATGGAACAGTCGTGGAGATTTCCGCTGAGCACAAAGGGAGACTTTTCGGAAATGGGTTTCACTTCAAACCTCACCTATGAAGCTACGACTCTTTACCGTACCGTGAAAAAGGAATCCAACTACAACAAGGTAGCAGTACAACAGAACATGGTAGTGGAAAAATCAGTCGAGAAACGCGCCGCGGAAACCGCTGACATCATTTTCAGTCTGAGACAGAAAAGAATGCAGATTGTGACAGGAGATACCGATGCCACTTACAGCGGAGAAGCGATGGCTGCAGCCATTGCTGAAATCAGCCGTCTGGAAAAGGAATACATGACCCTGTTTACCGGATATACGGAATACCAGACACAGACGATGAGTTTCGACGTGATTCCAGAAAAGGACAGGGAAAACCAGCTCTACATTGCGTTCAGGATATCCGATGCCGCAGGTCTGCTTCCGGCCGACAACATATCGGGAAAACCTGTCGTGATGGAAATAGTGCCACAGGCAATAGAACAGCCGGTCCTTGACAAGAAAGACGCCAAATTCAACACCAAACTCCCATATGTAACGTACCGGATACCGGCAATCTGCAACATCAAGATAACAGACGGAGTGAACCTTCTCCTTCAGGGAAGGCTTCCGATATACCAGTTGGGAGAAGAAGATACGATACCCGTGAACGTTCATACCAAATAATATACAGAATAGAAACAACTACTTACATAAATATATAATAGGAATGACACTACATGAATTGAAGCCGGAATCGGTATGGAAAAATTTCCATAAACTGACGCAGATTCCAAGACCATCAAAAAAAGAAGAGAAAATAGCCGAATACCTGTATTCTTTCGGAAAATCGCTCGGACTTGAAACTATCAGGGACGAAGCGGGAAACATAATAATAAGGAAGCCTGCCACACCTGGTATGGAAAGTGCCAAAGGGGTAATCCTTCAGGGACATATGGACATGGTTCCGCAGAAAAATGCGGACAAGAAACATGATTTCGAGAATGATCCGATAGAAGCATGGGTCGACGGAGAATGGGTAAAAGCCCGCGGCACCACTTTGGGGGCCGACAACGGAATAGGAGTGGCCATGGGACTCGCTGTCCTCGAATCAAAAGACCTGAAACACGGACCGGTAGAAGTTCTGATAACTACTGACGAAGAAACCGGCATGACAGGTGCAAGAGCTCTGAAACCCGGTATCCTCAAAGGTGAGATACTGATTAATCTGGACTCCGAAACCGAAGGTGAACTTTATGTGGGATGTGCCGGAGGACTCGACGCCACAGCCACAATAGCCTACAAGGAAAAGGAAATTCCGGAAGGATTTGCTGCCATGAAACTCAATGTCAAGGGATTCAAGGGGGGACATTCAGGTATGGATATAATCCTTTGCAGGGCAAATGCCAACAAAATTGCGGCAAGAGTGCTTCTTCCTCTTCTCAGGGACTATGGCGTAAAGCTTTCAGACATCGAAGGAGGAAATCTCAGGAATGCAATCCCGAGAGAAGCATTTGCGACCATCCTCGTACCTGAGGCAAGATTGTCCGAAGTAGAGGCCAAGATAGCTGAAATCAAAGGCATAATCAAAAAAGAATATGCCGGCACGGATCCTGATGCCGACATATTCATGGAAAAAACAGGGGCACCTGAAAAATACATAGATGAAAAAGATGCTATCAACGCGATAAAGGCTGTCATTGCATGTCCAGACGGGACGGAAAGAATGAGTGATGAAATGCCCGGACTTGTGGAAACATCCAACAACATGGCAATCGTAAAATCCGAAAACGGACAGTTCACGGTAAAATCGCTGATGAGAAGTTCAGTGGATACGGCCAAAGACTTCCTTGCCGAAAAGATGAGGGCGGTATTCGAACTTGCAGGAGGAGAAGTGAAATTCGACGGAGGATATTCCGGATGGGCACCCGACAGTTCATCGGAAATACTTCATCTCATGAAGGATGTCTACAAGAAGATGTATGGAAACGAGCCGAAGGTCATGGCAATCCATGCCGGACTCGAATGCGGAATTCTCGGCGGGACATATCCTTGCTGGGACATGGTTTCCTGCGGCCCTACTATAATGAGCCCGCACTCCCCTGACGAGAGGGTCAACATCAAGTCTGTCGAAAAATGCTGGAACTTCCTTAAAGAAGTTTTGGAAAACATCTAAATAATACCTATATTTGCAGCCCGTTTTGTGAAAAGTTACCGCAGGACGGGCTGAATTATTAATAAACAATTAATTACAAACAAAATGATCAAACAGTACGAAACCGTTTTCATTGCAACTCCCGTTTTATCTGAGGCCCAGATAAAGGAAGCGGTTGCCAAGTACGTGAATTTCATCAAGGAAAATGGCGGTGAAATCGTGTACGAAGAGGACTGGGGTCTGAAGCAGCTCGCTTACCCAATCCAGAAAAAGACAAGTGGCTTTTATTATCTGATTGAATTCAAGGCAGATTCACTTTTCATCGACAAGCTTGAAACACAGTACCGTCGTGACGAAAGGATAATCAGGTTCCTTACATTCGCTATGGACAAGCATGCCGTAGCTTATGCGGAAAAGAGAAGAGCAAACAAACAGGCAAAATAAGGAGGAGTGAATTATGGCACAGAACAATGAAATCCGTTATCTTAACCCTCCTACAGTAGAGGTAAAAAGAAAAAAATACTGCCGTTTCAAAAAGGCAGGCATCAAATATGTCGATTACAAGGATGCAGAGTTTTTGAAGAGATTCCTCAACGAGCAGGGAAAAATCCTTCCTCGCCGTCTTACTGGAACTTCACTCAAATTCCAGAGGAAAGTTGCACAGGCAGTCAAGAGAGCAAGACATCTTGCACTTCTACCATACGTAACAGATCTTTTGAAATAAGGAGGACAGCTATATGGAGATCATATTGAAAAAAGACGTGGCCAATCTCGGTCATGCTGACGATATCGTCAATGTAAAGACAGGTTATGCTGTCAACTATCTTATTCCACAGGGATATGCAATTCTTGCTACATCATCTGCAAAGAAGGTGCTTGCTGAAAACATCCGCCAGCGTGCACACAAGGAAGCTAAATTCCGTGCAGATGCAGAGGCTCTTGCTGCAAAACTTGCAGAAACTCTCGTAAAAGTTACTGCAAAGGTAAGCGAAACCGGCAAAATCTACGGTTCAGTTACTACGGCACAGATAGCTGAGGCACTTGTTGCTGCCGGTATCAACGTCGATAAGAAAGACATCACCATCATTTCCGAGTCAGTTAAGGAAGTAGGAACATTCGAAGCTTCCGTAAAATGCTACAAGGAAATCAAGGGAACTGTAAAATTCGAAGTCGTAGCAGAGTAATCTGCCATACGGCAAACTTATAAGAAACCGATCCAAAAGCAATTTTGGGTCGGTTCTCTTTATATGAAGAGGCTGCAATGTATACTTGTTCAACACGAATCTATCTCCCTCCGTCTATGTACTGAACCTTAAATAAGACAACCCTCCTCAAAACAAGAATCGGAACATGATTAAAGATCATTTAAAACATTCTGAAAGAAGCATATAAAACGGAACTGAAGAATCTACCGGCTGGCTTCCCTGGTATAAAATTCAATGATGCGGGAAACCGCACGTCTGCAGACAGGACAGAAATCAACTGCAGAATTAGTCTTCATCCTGCAGTCCGGGTAGCCTCTGAAGACACCCTTCGACTGATAGCCCGCTCCTTCATATACTCCGACTTGCCTGCAGCCGTCCTTTACCTGTGATGGAATCACTGCACCTTCCGGAAGCATATCCTCCCATTTAGCAGAAAAATCATGCAAGGTGGTAATATTCTGTTCCCATGGCTCGATATCAGGATAATAATATTCTACGAACATATCATCATAATAATACTCATCCGCAAGCCCGGCAAAACTATGTCCGAACTCATGCACTACAACCGGAGCAAATGCCTCATGACCTGCTGTTGTCAAAGTATAAGAATTGTAAATGCCGCCTCCTCCGTAAGTATCTGTATTCGCAAGAATGACAATATGTTCATACGGAATCCCGACAAGCCGGTCATGCAGAAGCCTGATTCTCAATGTTGTCAGATAACGGTCCATATGGAACGTATCGAAATGGGATTTCAAGGCAGTGTCCTTCCATACTCCTGCAGAGGGAACACTCACTCCGCTGTCCGCAGAAGGCAGTGCAACAGCAATGAAATTGAAGCGATCCTTGTAGGAGCGGAACGGTTCATGTGCCAGAATACTTTCAACAGCCTTTTTTGCATCATCATAGAACTTGTCAGCCTCATCTTCCGAATACCCTTCCGCAACAATAGCCACATCAATACATTCTGACGGAGATCCGCTTTCAAGTACATATCTGGCGGGGACATCCGAATTTCGCAGTCTGCGTATCAGAATATCCGTCGGATCAACGTCATGAGTCAGCGAAGCCGAAACATTTCCTTTGATGTCAAACAAATTCACAGTTATCTCGACAGTAGAGTCCGGCATGGGAAGCAGGAACACTCCTTCAAAAGACCGTCTCGCATGTACGGCCTCCTCCGTACACTGCCATTCCTGAAACAGAGTGGAAAAAGACTGCGCATAAAGAATCCTGCCGTTTCCCTTGTCCTTCATCATAATCATACCGTTACCTCTCAACGGAACCTCCGACATATTCACTGTCCGGCCGGCCCAACCGTCGAAACGGCTAAGTTCATCAAGCGAAATATCCGCAGTCCTGTCATTACCGGAAAATATATAATCGATTCTCAGGGTTTCGTCAGCGGCAAATGACATAGAGGCCATCAGAAGGCCGGCAAACAATGATATGACCGTTTTCATATTATATTACATGCTTCAATAAATCTTCCGTATCTGATATTCGGGTATTTTCAAGAATAATATCCCGTATTGTTGCATTCAGGAAAATATCCTCAGCTTCATAGGACACCGGAGCCCGAAGCTATTCTGACAGCGCAATTTATGCCATCCATAGCTGACGACACTATACCGCCGGCATAGCCTGCCCCCTCTCCGCATGGATACAAGCCAAGAATAGAGACATGCTCCAGAGTCTCAGGATTTCTCGGAATCCTTACCGGAGAAGATGTTCTGGACTCGACACCGAGCAACAAAGCATCATTCGTATAGTAACCTCTGATTTTTTTATTTCCAATTTCGGGAAAAGCATATTTCAATCGCAGGGAAACATGTTCGGGAAGCAACTCATGCAAAGGTGCCGGCACTGCTCCCGGATGATAAGATGTTGCCGGCAGATTAGAAGACGGTATTCTTCGGCAAAAATCCATCATTCTCTGGGCCGGAGCCTTCAGGGAACCTGAAAAATCGAACATGGCTTTTTCCACATCCATCTGGAAATGCAGCAGGGACAATGCTCCGTACTTTGCATACTGCGGCATATCCTCCGGCTCTACTGACACCACCACACCGGCATTAGCCCATTTTGAGTTTCTTGCTGAATTTGACATCCCGTTAAGCACAAGTTCCCCTTCAGCCGTTGCCGACGGTACAAGTATACCTCCGGGACACATACAGAACGAAAATACTCCCCTTCCCTCTATCTGCGTCACAAAGGAATATTCTGCAGTAGGCATGAAAGGCTGATATTTTCCATGATACTGCACCCTGTTTATCAGTGACTGCGGATGCTCTACCCTTACGCCAAGAGCAAACCCTTTGGCTTCCAGAGCCCAGCCCTTGCGGTCGAAAAGACCGTATATGTCACGGGCCGAATGACCGGTAGCCAGTATGACATTATCGGATGAATATACGGAGCCATCGGCCACAATCACGTCGAACTGCCCGTCCGGTTTCCTTACGATATCCGTAACTCTCGAATCAAAATGGTATTCTCCTCCGAAATTCTCTATGCATTTCCTGATATTCTCGACAATCACCGGAAGCCTGTCGCTGCCGATATGCGGATGTGCATCGATAAGTATGGACTCGTCGGCTCCGAAAGAAACAAGCTGATGCAGGACTTCGCGTATATCCCCTCTTTTTGAGGACCTCGTATACAGCTTCCCGTCGGAAAATGTACCGGCACCACCTTCACCGAAACAATAATTCGAATCTGGATTCACCTTACCCTCCCTGGAAAGTTTTGCCATATCGAACTTCCTCTGATGGACATCCTTTCCCCTCTCCAGTATCACCGGTTTGAGTCCGGACATCAGCAATCTCAGGGAAGCAAACATTCCGGCCGGTCCGGAACCGATAACTATTACGGGACGTGCGGAAGATACATCCCTATATTCCGGAAGAACGAATTCTTCCAGTTTCTCCGATGCCCTGCATGCCTGTATCCTGTATCTGTACAGAACATCCGTTCTTGCATCCACGGAACGTCTTACAATACGGCATTCGCCGAGTCCTTTGAGGGAAATGCCGAGAGACTTTGCCGCCAAAGCCCTGATTTCATCGGAAGAAGGTTCCTTCCCTATCTTGCACGCATATTCGAATTCTTTCATATGGAAACAGAAAAATTTCTGAAACTAATATTGCATTGAAAATCAGTGGAACTCAGCAAGACGCGAAACAGGAGCCACATCCAGCGGCGCCCTCTCGCCTGCCAGATAATGAAAATAACCTGCGATTGCAATCATAGCCGCATTGTCAGTAGTGAACTTGAACTCCGGAAGGAACGTCGTCCATCCGCGCTTCTCGCCTTCCCTTACTATCGCCGAACGGAGACCGCTGTTTGCAGAAACTCCACCGCCGATGGTAATCTGCCTTATGCCCGTCATCTTTGCGGCCTTGATCAGTTTATCCATAAGAATATCAATCAGGGCCTTCTGGAATCCAGCGCATATGTCAGCCTTGTTCTTCTCCATAAAATCCGGATCCTCAGCCATCCTGTCCCTTACAAAGTACAGCAGGGATGTCTTGATTCCGCTGAAACTGTAGTCAAGCCCCGGGACATGTGGCTTTGAAAACTTGAATCGTTCGGGATCGCCCTCTTTTGCCAGCCGGTCGACTACAGGCCCTCCCGGATAGCCCAGCCCCATCATTTTTGAACATTTGTCGAAAGCTTCCCCGACAGCATCATCAATGGTCTGGCCCAGTATTTCATACTCAAGAGGACTGTCGACTCTCACAATCTGCGAATTGCCCCCGGACACCAGAAGGCACAGATACGGAAACTCCGGATGACGGTTTTCCTTGTCATGCTGCTTAATGAAATTGGCAAGTATATGTCCCTGAAGATGATTGACCTCGATCAAAGGCTTTCCGGAAGCCAGCGACAGGCCCTTGGCAAATGAAGTTCCGACAAGAAGCGAACCGAGAAGACCCGGACCGCGTGTAAAGGCAATAGCCGTTATATCGGACATCCCCACTCCCGCCAGAGTCAGCGCCTGGCTCACCACGGGAACAATATTCAGCTGATGCGCCCTTGAAGCGAGTTCAGGTATGACACCGCCGTATGCCTTATGCACATCCTGGCTGGCCAGCACGTTAGACAAAAGAAAACCGTCACTGATGACAGCCGCAGAAGTATCGTCACACGACGACTCTATTCCGAGAATGATATCCGCCATAATTTCCAATCATATAAACATACCGAAACGCTCGGTAATGAGTTGCAAAATTAGGAAATTAATCCGATATTTTTCTTACTTTTGTAGGTTGTTTGGACAGATGGCGACGTGGATTACGGAAAGATAAACAAGATATTTAAAGTGATATGGCTCGCGATCGTGGCAATAACCGCGGCCGCGCTGGCGGTAAACATTGCCGTGCAGCTTCCTCAGGTCCAGACCGCTATCGCAAACAAGGCCATGGACACCCTCTCGGACATGCTGGATGCGGACATAAAAGTCGAAAAAATCCACATCAGACCATTCAACACTCTGATAATAAAGAATATCTCAATAAATGACAAGGCATCTCGCTATGATGTCGACACTCTGTTCAAGGCAAAATACATAATAGCCCGATTCACATTCAGAAGCCTTTTCAAGAATGAGAACATAGGTATAAGCAGGGTCTATATAGATGATGCCCGGATGAATCTCGTCATAGAAGAATCGGACAATGAAAAAGGTTCAATAGACAACCTGTCGAGAATGTTCAGACTGACTCCGTCCCACAAGGAACAGCCGGACAGGGATATATTCATGATAAGGAATGTGGAAATCCACGGTATGACATTCTCCATGAAAAATTTCTCCGAAACCGAATATGAACATCTCGGAGGAATAAACTGGTCCGACCTGGAAGTCAATGAAATTTATCTTAAAGCACGCCAGCTCGGATTCAAGGACAGGATAATGTCCGGCAACCTCGAAAAACTTTCATTCACTGAAAAAAGCGGATATACCTGCAAATCCATTACAGGCAAGGCAAGAGTCGGCAAAGGCAAGGCTATAATCGAGGACCTGCTTCTGGAAGACCCTTGGTCGGAAATATCCATACCGCTTTTCACGATGAGCTATTCCGGCAATACCGACTTTTCCGACTTCGTCAACAAAGTCAGGCTTTCGGCGGACATTGCGGACAGCCATCTGTCCATGAACACCATTTCATATTTCGCAGGCGGTTTTTCATCCGATATGGATATACGGCTGGACGGGCAGGTTGAAGGACCGGTTTGCGATCTCGATATCAAAGGACTGAATATCGAGACGTCTGACCGCCTCGTGACCGGCAAATTGAAAGGAAGGCTGAAAGGTCTGCCCGATATGGAAAAAATGACCTGGAATGTCAGTCTTGATGATATCAGATTCACAACCCAAGGTATAGAAAACATCATAAAGAACTGGTCATCCGGCTCATCTGCATCTCTGGCATCATATTTCCCGCACACCAGATTCCGGTTATACGGCAGACTGGACGGCAGAATGAACAACTTCAGGCTGAACTCGAGGATTTATTCGCAATCGGGACGCATATCATCCAACCTTAATATCAGAAACCTTACAAACAAATTCAGAGCCACCTCGATTGGAGGTTACCTTGAAACCGAAAACCTCAATATCGGCCATATGCTCGGAAGCAGCACTATCGGGGAATGCAGCATACAGACAGGTCTGAATGCGACCATAAGCGAAGGGAAAAAGACATCTTCCGAAACAAAGCTGGACATTGACTCGCTGAAAATCAGCCGTCTGAACCTTCTCGGATATGACTACAGCAACATTGCTGCGGCAGGAACACTTTCCACGAAAGAGTTCGACGGAAAAATCATATGCAACGATCCGAATCTCAACTTCCTGTTCCAGGGACTGTTCACGCTTTCACCGAAAACCAACAATGCCATATACAAGTTCTATGCGAACGTGGGATATGCCGACCTGAATGCGATGAACATAGACAGACGCGGAATTTCAAGAATCAGGTTCAGTACTACCGCCAATTTCAATAAAATAAGCAGGGGCGACCTAATAGGCAACATAGCGGTAAAAGGCATTGTGCTTGAAAACAGCCTCGGGAAACACGAAATAGGAGACATCGAGGTTTCATCCCATTCAAACGAAGAAATATACAGAATGAGACTCAGTTCTTCGTTTGCAGAAGGATCATTTGTCGGAAACGGATCAATATACAATTTTGCCGACGACATTCTCAACACCACCGTAAAAAGGGAACTTCCTGCCCTATATACGGATTCTCTGTCCGTATACTCCGGAAACAGATACGATTTTTCATTCAAGCTCCATGATTCGCGAAACCTTATGGCATACCTGCTGCCCGGAACATATATTTCCGAAGGGACAGACTTGCAGATAGGCATCGACACATCGGGACTCATGAGCGCCACCCTGCAATCCCAGAGAATCGCATTCAAGGAAAATTATCTGAAGGATATCGAACTGAAGCTCGACAATTCAAACGGGAGCATCGGAGGCGAACTCAACTGCAGCACCATGAATGCGGCATCATTCACCCTGCTCAACAACCGCATGCAGATTTTCGCCAGCAACAACCATCTCGGAATCGGACTTTCCTACGACAACAGGACGGAAAAGGAGAACAGAGGAGAATTAAACGCTATATGCGGCATAACAAGAACAGAAGGAGACAGCCTTAAATACAGTTTCTCACTGTTGCCGTCGAACGTCTACATAGATTCCCAGGAATGGAACATCAAAAGATCTGATGCACAATTGTCCGGGAAGGATTTCACCATAGGGAACTTTGAGGTAAAGAGCGGAGATCAGTCAATCCGGATTCAGGGAGGAATAAGCAATGAACGGAGCGATACTCTGTCCCTCGCCCTCGACAGATTCAGTCTATCCATCCTGAACAGCCTTATGAAGAAAAACATCGGAATAAATGCTGATGTTACGGGAAAAATGCAGCTTATATCTCCTGCGGAAGAACGCGGACTGATAGTGGACATGATTTGCGATTCCACAAAGATTGCCGACACCGACCTCGGAACCGTAGAGATTGCAAGTTCATGGAACGAAAATTTCAAAAGATTCGATTTCAACCTCCACAACACCCTTCTCGACAGAAAAAATCTGGAAATAGACGGGAACTTCTCCCCGAGACTCGGAAGGCTTGAAACCAGAATGAAGCTGGACAGCCTCGGTATAGCATATTTCCAGCCGTTTGCAGCCGACATTTTCTCTGAAATGGACGGTACCGTATCCGGCGAATTCTCTGCTGAAGGCCCTTTGAATGCCCTGTCACTCGCCAGCCGCAACGCAAGATTCAATGACGCCGTTCTGCGGATAGGCTATACCAATGTTCCATATTCCGTCAACGGAGATTTCCATATCGATGAATACGGAGTGTATTTTGACAATGTATCTCTGGCGGACAGGAATGACAACATAGGTTCCATACAGGGAAATATCACTTACGAAAATTTCAGGAATTTCAGATTCGATCTGAAGATGGACGTCAACAGAATGGAATGTCTGGACCTCACCGAAAAGGACAACGACACATTCTACGGAAAATTGTCCGCAACGGGAAACATCGGAATATCCGGCCCGATAGAGAACATGCTCATGCAGGTTGACGCCATTACTGCCGGACGAGGACAGATTCATATTCCTCTATCGGACTACGCCTCCGCCGGCACGACAAACCTCTTGAAATTCAAGGAGATAGAACAGATTATCGAAGTCGATCCCTATGAAGAGATGATGAACAGGCTCAAGGAACACAGGGAAATGTCGAGCGACTTCGGAATCAAGCTGCGCGTGACGGCAACGCCTGAGATTGAAGCATTCATCGAAATTGACAAAGCCAGCAACAACGTCCTGACAGGAAGGGGAAGCGGCGTCATTGAACTGGATATAAGACCAAGCAAGGAAATATTCAACATCAACGGAAACTACACGATTTCGGGAGGAAACTACAAGTTCGTGGCTATGGGTATAGCATCAAGGGACTTCACCATACAGGACGGAAGTTCGATCCGTTTCAACGGAGATATTATGGAAAGCACCCTCAACATCGACGCCCTGTACAAGACTAAAGCATCCCTTGCCACCCTGATAGCAGACACGACTTCCGTCAGTACCAGACGGCTTGTGGAATGCGGAATAAAAATTACGGACAAGATAAGCAATCCACGTCTGGCATTCTCCATCAATATACCTGATTTGGACCCTACAGTCAAATCCAGAGTGGAAAATGCGCTCAGTACGGAAGACAAGATTCAGAAACAGTTCCTCTGGCTGATTGTTTCCAACAATTTCCTTCCGGACGAACAGTCAGGAATCACAAACAACTCATCCGTACTATATTCCAACGTATCGGAAATAATGTCGAACCAGCTCAATAGCATACTGCAGAAATTCGACATACCACTGGACCTCGGCCTCAACTACCAGCCTAACGACAAAGGAAATGACCTGTTTGACGTAGCTGTATCCACACAGCTGTTCAACAACAGGGTAATTGTGAACGGCAACATAGGAAACAGACAATACAATTCCTCCGGCACAAACAGCGACGTTGTCGGAGACCTCGACATAGAAATAAAGCTGGACAGGCAGGGAGCCTTCAGACTGAACATATTTTCACATTCCGCCGACGAATACACAAACTACCTCGACAATTCACAGAGAAACGGAATCGGTCTGACGTACCAGCAGGAATTCAACAGGTTCGGCGAATTCCTCCGCAAACTGTTTTCTGGAAAGAAGAAACGTGAAGCAATGGAACTGGAAATGCATAAACAGGAGCTGAACGAACCGAAAACAACTATAATCATACCTCGAAAGGAAGAAAATGAATAACAAGGGAAAACTATATCTTGTCCCGTCTCCACTTGGAGACAATGCCCCGGAAGAAGTTATTCCGGCACCTGTCCTCGGGAAACTGCTTGAGATAAGGACCTTCGTAGTCGAAGAAATCAGGACAGCCAGACGATATCTCTCCAAAGCAGGTCTGAAAGGACATATTTCTGAATTGGAGTTCCATGAACTGAACGAACACACGCCGAAAGAAGAAATAGAAAAATACATAAGTCTTTTCGAAAACGGCAACGATGTGGCCGTGATTTCCGAAGCCGGTCTGCCGGCAGTTGCAGACCCAGGGGCGCAGCTTGTCGAACTGGCGCACAAAAACGGAATCACCGTCATACCTTTTGTAGGACCGTCCTCACTAATGATGGCTCTCATGGCCTCGGGAATGAACGGACAGGCATTCACTTTCTGCGGTTACCTGCCGGCAAAACCGGAAGAACGGAAAAACAGGCTGAAACAGATTGAAAAGCAATCGGCCTCGGGCAGACAGACCATGATCTTCATCGAAACACCGTACCGGAACGATGCACTCTTCAACGATATCCTTGCCACATGCAAACCGGAAACGAAAGTATGCATTGCGGTAAACATCACGATGCCTGACATGTACATAAAAAGCGACAGCGTAAAAAACTGGAAATCAAGGAAAATAGAAATTGGAAAAAGACCTTGCGTCTTCCTGATATCATCACTATGAGCAGAACAGCATTACTTGAACTCGAAGGCATGGAATTTCATGCAAATCATGGTTGTTTCGGATATGAAGCCGTTGCCGGCAATCTGTTCATCGTCGACTTCAAGGGAACCGTCGACATTGAAGATGCATGCAGGACGGATGAACTCGGCGACGCATTGGATTACGGGAAAATATACGACATGATTGCGGAAGAAATGAAAATACGTTCCAACCTCATCGAACATGTGGCCGGCAGGATTGTAGACAGGATAGCCTCCGGATTCCCGCAGCTCGGAGAATTTTCAATAAGAGTATCAAAGAGGAGACCTGCCGTCAACGGTGTAGCATCCTGGTCCAGGATCTCCCTTACATATAAAAGGAAGTGATTATGGATACAAGGATAGCATATGTGACATTGGGATGCAAGCTTAACTATGCAGAGACCTCCACTTATGAAAGAGCTTTTACGGGATACGGACTGAAAACCGTTTCATGGAACGAAGAGGCTGAAATATATCTTGTGAACACATGTACGGTAACAGAACATTCCGACAAGAAATGCCGCAATATAATAAGGAAACTCCACAGAAGACATCCTGAGGCATCAATTGTCGTTACCGGATGTTATGCCCAAATGAAAAAAGACGAAATAAGCAGAATAGAAGGTGTCAGGATGGTTTTCGGAGCCGAAGAAAAATCATCTCTGGTAAGCAGGGTATTGGAAGCTTTCGGTATCACGTCAGGATGCGGCCATGACATAAGCACATTCTATCCGGCATACTCCAGCGGCGAACGCACCCGTTCATTCCTGAAGGTCCAGGACGGATGCGATTTCAAATGCGCATACTGCACTGTACCGTATGCAAGGGGTGAAAGCAGAAATATTCCTATATCCAATATAGTCTCAATGGCCCGTGAAATCGCAGCCCGGGGAATAAAGGAAATCGTACTGACAGGAGTAAACACCGGAGATTTCGGAAAAACCACCGGAGAAACATTCTTTGACCTTATCCGCGAGCTTGACAAGGTAGAAGGAATAGAGAGATACAGGATATCATCTATCGAACCGAATCTCCTGACAGAAGAAATAGTGGACTGGATATCATCGGGCACTAAAAAATTCCTTCCCCATTTCCACATTCCGCTCCAGTCAGGATCCGACACTATACTGAAGCAGATGGGCAGAAGATATGATACTTCGGAATTTGCCCGGAAGATAGATTACATAAAGGAAAAGATGGAAACTCCCGGAAAGGAAAAAGTCTTTTTCGGAATCGATGTCATTGTGGGATTCCCCGGCGAAACCGACCAACTTTTTAACGAAACATACAGATTCCTCAAGGAGCGCATACGCCCGTCCTTCATTCATATCTTTCCGTATTCCAGAAGAGCAGGGACACCGGCGGCGTCGAGGACCGATCAGGTGCAGGACAGCATCAAGACCGAACGGGTGCATGTTCTTGAAAAACTGAGCGGTGAACTGCACAGAGAGTTCATCGATTCCAACCGTAACAACACGTCGGAAGTCCTGTTTGAAAGCACCAGAAAGAACGGAATGATGTCCGGATACACGGCAAACTACATCAGAGTCTCGGTCCCGTACAATCCGGACCTGACAGGAAAGATTGTCAGGATAAATCTGTCGGATGTAACGATAACTGCGGAAAATCCGGAATGACACTGTATTAATATAGAATTCTAGTCATAAGGAACATGGAAGATAACAAAGCGGTATTGACATTTCTCGGAACAGGAACATCACAGGGAGTGCCTATGATTGGATGCGGCTGCCGGGTATGCACCTCCGGAGACAGCCATGACAAAAGATTGAGGTCGTCGGTCCTCGTTCATTACCGGGGACTCGACATATTGGTGGACGCCGGTCCCGATTTCAGATATCAGATGCTCAGGCAAGGAATTTCACATCTGGATGCCATTCTTCTGACACATAACCACAAAGACCACACGGGAGGACTTGATGACATAAGGGCATTCAACTACCTTGAAAAAAAGGCAGTGGACATATACTGCGAAAAATATGTCGAAGAATCCCTCAGAAAAGAATATTCATATGCTTTTGCAGAGCCGCGCTATCCGGGGGCACCGCAATGGAACATACACAATATCTGCGACGAACCTTTTGAAATATCCTCCGTAACCGACACAGGAGTGAAAACTGCCGGAATCATTCCGATAAGAGGGCGCCACTTCACTCTTCCCGTTCTTGGGTTCAGGTTCGGCAACATCGCCTACTGTACGGACATGAACCATCTGGAAGAGGCCGAATTCGAAAAACTGAAGAACCTGGACCACTTCGTTATCAACTGTGTAAGACAAGGCAGACATATCTCGCACTTTTCTCTGGAAGAGGCCGTACAGGTGGCCCTTAAAGTAGGTGCCGGACACAGCTGGCTCACCCATCTGTCACATCAGCTGCCGCCATATGAGGAACTGAAAGAAATGCTCCCGGAAAACATAGGAGTAAGCTACGACGGACTCACTATCAGGTAACTTTCAGAGTCTGAACGGAGGCACGGAACCGTCATCGATAAGCTCTCTCAGAATCGTAAGATAATCCGGATCGTAATCTGCTGCAGGATTTCCGAAAACTGCGGAAATATCTGACAGTCTGTAGTCTCCTCCATGCTCGTCATTTATATACGAACAGAGTCTGTTTCTGGTATCCGTCTCCCTTTTTCTTGCTTTTCTTTCATCTTTGAGGTTGCTTCTGCATATATCGCAGCAGCCGCAGTCCTTGCTCTCTTCCTGACCGAAATATCTCAACAGGAACCGGCTTCTGCACTCTTCCGTCTCGGACACATATTCGATCATCTCATTCATCCGGGACATATATGAAGACTTCAGTCTTTCATGAAGCGCAGAATCTAGCCTCACATTTGAAGGATGGAGTCTGTCATGCTGGAGTATGATGACAGCTGACTGGTCGGCAGGTATATATTTCAGCACATGTTCCAGTGAAAGACGGTAGAACATCTGTCTCAGAAACTCACGTGAAACTCCCAGAACAGTTGAGAGATAATCCTCGTCAACCGGGACCGGGAATGAAAAAATACCGGAATATTTCCTCATCAGAAGATCCAATATCCTGTACATCACAGGCTCAGGAAGATCTATGTCGTAAAGTTTCGTCCTTTCAGGTATAATCTGGAGCTTGGTTTTTATATCCATGTCTTCCACAAAAGTCCAGTGACCTTCCTTTTCCAGATATTTGATTGCATGGAAAACCATCGATGAATTCAGCTTGAAATGTCCGCAAAATGCCTTGAAATCGAATTTAAGCTGTTTCCCTTTTCCGAATTCATATGGAATACCGTAAAAGGCATGCACCTTGTGATATACCGATTCAATGAAATCGAAATCCGGAAAACTCACCGCAAGAGTCTGTTTCAGACGCCTGGTGTCGGAACCGTTCCAAAGAAGTACAGCATATGAAGATTTCCCGTCACGTCCCGCCCTGCCTGCTTCCTGAAAATAAGCCTCGGGAGAATCCGGCAGATCGAAATGAATCACAAAACGTACATCGGGCTTGTCTATTCCCATTCCGAATGCATTCGTACAAACCATCACACGCACAATATCCTTCTTCCAGTCCGATTGCCTGAGTGCACGTGCCTCGCTTCCGAGACCGGCATGATAAAAAGAAGACGATATTCCATGAGAAACGAGAAAGCGGGAAAGTTCCTCGCACCTGGCCCTGCTCCTGACATAAACAATCCCTGTCCCGGCAACAGAAGAACAGATATTCAACAACTGTCCCAGCTTATCCTCGCAATGCCTCACTATATATGAAAGATTGGGTCTCTCGAAACCGCTCCTTATGAGCAGCTTATCCCTGAACCCGAGAACAGACATGATATCATCGGCTACATCGGGTGTAGCAGTAGCTGTCAATGCGATGACCGGAGCGTCCACAGTTTCCCTGATTTTCCCTATTTCCAGGTAATCGGGACGGAAATCATATCCCCACTGCGATATGCAATGGGCTTCATCCACTACGATGAAACTCACATTCAAAAGAGGAAGATACTGTCGGAAAAGCTCTGTTCCGAGACGTTCCGGCGACACGTAAAGAAATTTGAAATCACCGTATGCTGCATTGTTCAGAGCCAGATCCACCTCCCTCCTTGTCATGCCGGTATGGATTGCCAGGGCCCTTATGCCCCTGTCATTAAGATTCTGCACCTGATCCTTCATCAATGCGATAAGAGGAGTGACCACTATCGCTATCCCCTCCCTCATCAAGGCCGGCACCTGAAAACACACTGACTTACCTCCGCCTGTAGGCAGTATTGCAAGGACATCTCTTCCTTCAAGAGCAGCTCTGATAATATCTTCCTGTTTCGTCCTGAACGAATCATATCCCCAATATTCCTTCAGAACCGAAACAATATCTTTTTCTTTTCCACTCATATCTTTTCCCTCCATTGTCCTAACCGATTCCCTCCGTAAAAAAAACTCCGCCCGGCCAAGGCCGCCGATGCATGATGGTCCGCAGCGAGCCGCATTCCTTCAGGCATTCTGCTTGTACACTGGCACATTTTGTGTAGTAAATTCCGGGTTTGTGATTGCAAAAATAGTAAAAATAACCTATTTTTGCAGGGCGTAAAAAAGGAAGATAGACATAAGTTTAATATAAACCTTAATTATTTGTTTTATGAGTACAATCGATTTAAGCAAGTACGGCATCAAAGATGTGAAGGAAATCATCCACAATCCATCTTATGAGTTCCTTTTTGCAGAAGAGACCAAGGAAGGTCTTGAAGGCTTCGAGAAAGGCCAGTTGACAGAACTTGACACTGTCAACGTAATGACAGGAATTTATACAGGCCGTTCTCCTAAAGATAAATTCTTTGTAAAGAACGAGGCCAGCGCAGATTCAATCTGGTGGACTTCCGACGAATACAAGAACGACAACAAGCCTTGCTCTGAAGAAGCATGGGCTGACCTCAAGGCCAAGGCTGTAAACCAGCTTTCCGGCAAACGCCTTTTCGTTATGGATACTTTCTGCGGAGCAAATCCTGCTACCCGTCTTAAAGTAAGATTCATCATGGAAGTTGCATGGCAGGCACACTTCGTAAAGAACATGTTCATCCGTCCTACTGAAGAGGAACTTGCTAACTACGGCGAGCCTGATTTCGTATCTTTCAACGCTGCAAAGGCAAAAGTCGACAACTACAAGGAGCTCGGATTGAACTCTGAGACAGCTACCGTATTCAACCTCAAGACCAAAGAGCAGGTTATCCTGAACACATGGTACGGCGGTGAAATGAAGAAAGGTATCTTCTCAATCATGAACTATTACAATCCGCTCAGAGGCATTGCTTCAATGCACTGCTCTGCAAACACTGACAAGGAAGGAAAGAGCACAGCTATCTTCTTCGGTCTTTCAGGAACCGGTAAGACTACCCTTTCAACAGACCCTAAACGTCTCCTTATAGGTGACGACGAGCACGGTTGGGATGACAACGGCGTATTCAACTATGAAGGCGGATGCTATGCGAAAGTAATCAACCTTGACAAGGAAAGCGAGCCGGATATCTACAATGCCATCAAGAGAAACGCACTTCTTGAGAACGTTACCGTTGATGCAAACGGCAAGATTGATTTCGCAGACAAGAGCGTTACAGAAAACACCCGTGTCTCATATCCTATCGACCATATCAACAATATCGTAAAACCGGTATCCAAAGGTCCTCACGCAAAACAGGTAATATTCCTTTCAGCTGATGCATTCGGTGTTCTTCCTCCGGTATCAATCCTTACTCCTGAGCAGACACAGTACTACTTCCTTTCAGGATTTACAGCTAAGCTTGCCGGTACAGAGCGTGGAATCACCGAGCCTACTCCGACATTCTCAGCATGTTTCGGAGCAGCATTCCTTTCACTCCACCCAACCAAATACGGTGAGGAACTCGTAAAGAGAATGCAGGCTGTAGGTGCAAAAGCATATCTTGTCAACACAGGATGGAATGGTACAGGAAAACGTATCTCAATCAAGGACACAAGAGGAATCATTGATGCTATCCTCGACGGTTCTATCGAGAAAGCTCCTACCAAGAAGATTCCATACTTCGACTTCGAAGTACCTACCGAGCTTCCAGGTGTTGACACCAACATTCTCGATCCACGCAACACATACAAATGCGCTTGCGAATGGGAAGAGAAAGCCAAAGACCTTGCAGGACGTTTCATCAAGAACTTTGAGAAATTCACCGGCAACGACCTTGGTAAATCTCTTGTTGCTGCAGGTCCGAAGCTCTAATCCGGAACAGGCAACAACCTGAAAAGACAACATTCTGCCTCTTGCTGGCAGAGATAAATAAGGGAGGATGCCCTCAGGCTACAGGCTTTTGGGCATCCTCTTTAAATTTATCCAATCTAACGATAACCTAATGATGACTGGAGGACCTTAATTTTAAAAGGCTCTTAAATTAGGGACTATCGTAAAAAGATTAGAATTTCATAACGAATTGATTGTCAATATTGTATAAAATTCTTATCTTCGTATAAGATAAAAAGAATACCTCCAACCGCCATAGGAAAGCCGAATTTGGAGGTATCGCAAAAATAA